>CAYRKB010000038.1:0-29980 GCA_964424705.1 uncultured Victivallales bacterium | reverse complement strand
AGACGCGCGGCGTGCAGCCCGGCGGAAGTCTGGTTCTTCAGCACGACAGCCATGCGGTCGCTCCTTTGGGTCTTCGGCGCGCCACTATACACTTCCACGCAGGTTCAGCCCTTACTCTAGAAGGTAAGCCCCCTGCCTCTGCCCGCCCAATGGCCGCACCCGCTAGGCGTTGTTTGAGATTGGGCATGTGCTGGATAAACTAGCATGGCACAATAAAAATGGTCAGTGTTTCGTGCATGCCTTGGCAGAAAAGGGAAAGGTACCTCGCTCATTCAATACGATTCGCCCCGCTTTCCGACAGACTGCGAACAATAGCGCGATTCGCGCGGAGGTTCTTGGACACGTTCGCATCCACCTCCCTCAAGTCGCCGCTGAGCTGGCGTTGCCGTCCGCTGAGCTTCTGCCTGATGGCTTCCCAGGGGACGGGAGCGAAGTCCCACACGTCCACGCCTACGTCGCACCGGGGGACATCGGGCAACTCCTTGATCCGGCCGTGGCTGTGTCCGTAAACGTGCCACGCGCCATGGCAGGACGAGGGCCATACCACCATGCAGTAATGGCACATCACGACGAGGCGTTTGTCGATGCTTCGCGCCAGCAGTTGATGCACCTCGGTGAAGTTGCGGAGGCAATCCTGCGACATCTTGTCGTGGTTGCCCGTGATTAGGATCTTTTTGCCCTTCAACCTGGCAAGGTTCCGGCTGTGGTGGATCCATGCGAAGTCGCCTACGATGTAGACGAGATCCCCGGCGGCGACGGCCCCGTTCCAGTTGGAGATGATCGCTTCGTCCATCTCCTCGACCGTGTCAAACGGGCGGCGGCAATGCTTGCGGATGTTGTCGTGTCCCAGATGAAGGTCTGCGGTGAAGAACACGTTCATTTTCGTCGGACTCCCTTTTCCTCCTTGGCCGTCTTTGTATGCACGGTTCGCCGTGCCGCGCCAAGTCCAATTGACGGTGCTTCGTAAGAGGATGTTCCTGCACTCCTCCGTCGTTTATCCCGCCAGGACATTCAGGACGTTTCCCGCATCTCGCAGGAAGACCTGCAGATAGGCCTCGGCGACGTAGCCTTTGTCGTCCTCGATCGCGAATCCCATGCCGCTGCCCAGCAGATCGTTGCGGGCCGACTGCATTGCGGATCGCATCTTGGAGGTAAAGATGTCTTCATCGGCTCTGGCCAGTCCATAACCGAGCATCTGGCCGGCTCGCCGAACGACCAGGTTCTGCAGATCCAGTCGCACTTTCACCTCGCTATTCGATGGACCCAAAGCCCCCCCCCCAAGCCCTGTCCATCATCAACCTTGACTTCTTTCGCCATCTCCGCCATCAATTACTCAGATCTCGCTCACACGACTAACGGGCTTATGTCGACATCTCAGCTGAAGCGATGGCTCCTGGTCAACTATGCGGGCTACCCGTTCACCTCCAGCAGCCTGATGCCCGACAATGGTCTGGCCAACCTGGCCGGCATCATACTCGAGACAGGCGGCGAGGTGGAAATCCTCGACTATGGAACTGTGGGCACCGTGGCCCGAATGACCTCCCCGGAGCTGGAACGTCGCCTGGCTCACGCCTGGAGCATCCTGCGAAGCCCGCAGCGCGGTCCCCTTCCTTCACTACGGAAACTCGCCGTGCTGGCGGGGCTCCCTGGCGCGGAAAGGGAACGTCAGCGTCTTCAGGATGCGCTGCTCAACGAGATCGGGCGGGAATTGGTCGATCATATCCGCCGCAAGAAAGTCCAGGCTGTTGGGTTTAAGCTCTGGAACGGAGACGGGCTGGCCGGATCGGCGAAGCTGGCCGACCGGGTTCGGCGGGAGTGCCCTGGCGTCAAGATCTTCGGGGGAGGGCCCCATGTTGATCTCTTTCGGGATCGTATCCTCCGCCATTATCCATTCTTCGATGCCGTGATCTATGGCGAAGGTGAAGATACCCTCAGAAACCTGTGCGCCGAAGGCGCCTACGCGAAAGCCTACCCCGGAACACCCAACCTTATCTATCAAGCCGGGAGCGCAATCCGTGTGACCGATGAAAAGATGGTGATGGACCTCGATGCATTGCCCATGCCCGTCTACGACCCCGCCGTGTATCCCGCCATGGCCGGCGACGAAAAGATCAAAATCATCGTAATCGATGAGAGTCGTGGCTGCCGCAACAACTGTGCATTCTGCATCCATCCGGTCAAGAGCCACAGGAACGTCCGGATCAAGAGCATTGGCCGGCTGATCCAGGAAGTCCGTCGCCTTCAGGACAAGCACGGCTTTCATGCGTTCCGGTTCGCCGGCTCGTGCACCCCTTACTCCCTGCTGAACGACTTTGCTGCGGAGGTGATCCGGCAAGGCCTTCGCATTCAATACGCCTCGTTCGCCCATATTCATCACAGCGGCGAGGCTGATTTTGAAATGATCCGCCGGTCGGGGTGTGTCGCCCTCTTCTTCGGAATTGAGTCAGGGAGCCAACGGGTACTGGACCGCCTTCAAAAGAAGATCACTACCAGGGAGATCACTGAGGCGATCCAACAAGCCAACCAGGCAGGGCTGTTCACGGTGGGCAGCCTGATCTTTCCAGCCCCGGGCGACACGCCAGAGACGGCCGCTGAGACGATCGCGCTCGTCCGGGGGCTCCACCTGGGGTCCATCGCCCTGCAACCCCCGGTCGTAATGCCTCGGACCCCCTGGTTTGAAAATCCGGGATCCTACGGATTCGGCATTGAGGACGTGGAACAGTACCTCAATACCGGCATCGCCTGGAAAGTGAAGCTCCAGCTGCCGCCCCGATTCTGGAGCCCGCTGCCCATCAAGCTGGATGGCCATTCGTACCGCAAGACGCTGGCGCGGACCACGATGTTTGCGAAGGAACTGGCGACCCTGGGCATTCCCACCTCCATTTCCGATGAGAACTACCTGATGAGCAAGCTTGCCGGCCTCGACCCCGTCACGTTCCGGGATCGAAGCCTCGCCGCATTCTATGCCGGCGGCGCCTCCACGCTTCGCGGCCTGGTCCAGACCATCAACCGGGCTGGTGTGGAATCGTCACCGTAACCCGCGTCCCCTCGCCGGGCTTGCTCTGGATGCGAAAGACTCCGCCGTGCGCCTCTGCCACCTGACGGACGATGAACAGCCCCAGCCCGGTCCCGCCCGAATCCCGCTTGGTAGTGAAGAAAGGCTCGGAAGTCTGCCGAATCAACTCCTCGCTCATGCCGCATCCGTTGTCCTCAACTCCGATTTCCACGCCCTCCCCGCAAAGGGAGCACCAGACCCTGACGATCCCTTCGCCGCCCGGCACGGCGTCCAATGCGTTGCCGACGAGATTCTGGAGCGCCCGCCTCACCTGTGCGACATCGACGGTCGTCACAAGGCCCGAATTGCCAGGGCCTGCGGAGAGCGCGGCTCCCTTCCCCTGCGCTTTGATCCGGCAGTCGCGTATTATCGACTGAATCATCTCCCCTATGTCTGTGGGCACGCGGCGCAGCTGCCCTTTGCTGATGTCCAGCCACATGTCGGCCAGATCGCGGCAATGCAGCACGCTCTGCTCAATGCTATCGAGGTAGCCGGCTGTCTCCTCGCAGTCCAGGCCGGCGGTTCCGCCCTGCTCCCTGATCTGTGCCGAAAGGAGATCAACATATCCCAGAATCACCGTCAGGGGATTCCTGAGATCGTGCACCAGTTCGGCCGACTTCTGCCCCATGGAAGCAAGATGACCCCGCCGGTCCAACTCCTCCTTAAGGGCCTGGTTCATCCGAAGCAGTTCCCCCGACGCGTCCGCACGGCTACGTTCACGCTGGGTTCGACCGACATGCCGATGAATGATTTCCTGAAACTCGAAGGCGTCAAAAGGCTTCTTCACGTAGTCGCTGGCGCCTAGGCGTATCGCTTCCTGAGCCGTTTCCAGTGCGCCATAGCCCGTGAACATGATCACCGGGACAGCGCCATCAAGTTCTCGTATCATCCGCAAACCCTCGATCCCGCTCTTGCCTGGCATGCGGATGTCCATGACCACTGTGTCGGGGCGATGTTTCTGAAGCAAGGCCACCCCCGCATCTACAGAGTCCGCGCAGAGAACCCGATAGTCCGGCTTCAGCAGAATACGCAGGCTTTCGCGCGGGCCCAGTTCGTCATCGATCACCAGGACCGTGGGCAGGGCCTCGGCAGCAGGCAGAGCCATATCGTGATCAGAAAGAGTAAACATAGGACATGCTCATCAGGTGGGAAGTTGTCTCGTAGGTCCCGTTGTACGCGGGGTTCTGGTTCTGCGCCACGTCACGGTCTCCGATCAGGCTGTATCCGTACGCCACGTCAATCCGTTGCGCCCCTTTATGAACGCCTCCGCCGAGCGAAAATACATGCCGGTCGGCGTCGGGCAGCGTGGGCGCAAGCGTCTCGTCCGGAACAGGGCTCTGCAGGAAGATGTAGCCGGCCCGTAGGGTGAGAGCGTCAGTCGCCTTCCAATCGGCGCCAAGGCCAAACGTCCAGGTGTCCTTCCAGTTCTGCGGAACCTCGGCAGGCTCTCTCGGGTTCGGGGAGGACGGGCGGTTGAGAAGTGAATTGTTGCTGCCCGCATCAAGGCTCAGGGCGTGATAACGTGAGAACTCAACCCATTCCACGTCAGCTTCAACCCGGACTTTGTCGGTCAGCTCAATACCGTATCCCAGCCCGACGATCGTGGGGAACTCGATGGAGGAGTCAAAGCTGCCTGACGGCGAAAGCCCCGCCGCCTGCGCCCCGCTGAACTCGCTGTCTCCGCTGTAGTCGACTTTAACAGGCGACCGGTACGTCAGGGCCAACGAGTGGCCCTTGGTCGGGTGAACCGCGAGCGCCGCGTTTCCGCCCAAGCCTTCCCCATCGCCCTGAAGGTGAGCCGTTCCATCCGCAGCGCCCGGAATGAGCTGGGACCACGGAAGAACCTGCTTGATATCAAGCCGGGACAGGTAGACGTCCATGCCGGCGGCAACGGAAACCTTATCGCCCAGTTTGGCCGCAAGCGAGGGATTGACGTTAATCACCGTCAGCTCGGCCGAGTAGGGCGCGCTGTAGCGGAACGCGCCGTCTTTTTTCCAGACGGTGGACTGCCCAAACGGCGTTGTAACCCCCACCCCGGCCGCATATTGGTGATTGTCAAAAGGAATCACGACAAACAGATCCGGGAGGTACTTCCATGAATCATCAGTTTTTGCAGACCCGGCCGGGGAGCCGAACTCCGTGCCCGCGTTGATCACCGTCATCGCGGCCATCGCTTCCGGCGTTTTGAGGTCCACCATGTTTGCCGGGTTGTGCTCTACGGCCGACGCATCATCCGCCTGCGCGATCTTGCCGCCAACCCGCCCCAAGGCCTCCGCCCCCGCGGGAGGATTGCGGAACCCGTTGGCCATCGCGTACGACCCCGCGCCCGCCATCATCAACCACAGCACCCATCTCATCCGATTCCCTTGATTCATGCCTCCCCTTTCATTGTTTGCCCACTAATCGGGCGTGACCTCCTAGCATGCGGAATGCCATGTCACAAAGCGCAACATATTGGGGTGCCGTGGAGTGCGCAGCACAGGATACAGACGCTGCGCACATTATTGAACATCAGGCGGAGCATAGCGCCGTACAATAATGAACAATTATGTTTGCTTTTCGTCGACCACTTTGATCTCCTGCACAACAGATCATGGGCATGCGGAGAAATGCTTACGCATCAGGAGTCAGGGACGTAATCCGAACCTATTACACTAGCGCGAGGAAGAGCGGTACATGATGACCCGAGGCAACAGGGTGGTTGTTACGGGGCTGGGCGTAGTGGCGCCAAATGGCATTGGTATTGAGGCTTTTTGGTCATCCATCCTGGAGTGCCGGAGCGGCATCAAAACCATCTCGCTGTTTGACGCCAGCAAGCACCCCTGCCGGATTGCAGGCGAGGTTAGAGACTTCAATCCCGCCCTCCACATGGGATTGGGGATTGCTCCAAAACGCCTCGCCCGCCAGTCACAGATGGCGCTTGCCGCCACATCCCAGGCCTTTCGGGACGCCAATATTTCCCGGGAGACGCTGCTCTCAAGCAAAGCGATACCGTTGGTCCTCGGGGTAAGTTCCAGCGCCATCGAGATCATCGAATTCGTCGCCGAACGAGTTGCCGCACGAGGTCACCACAAAGCCCCCGCACATGGCGTGCAATCCTTCCATCCCCATCAGGCTGCAAGCGCCATCGCGACGCACTTCCCGATCATCGCGCGATCCACTACCACGGCATCGGCTTGCGCCGCAGGCCTCGACGCGATCGGATCCGCAGCGGATCTGATCCGCAGCGGCCGTGCGGACGTGGTGGTTTGCGGCGGAACGGATGCGCCCATCACCGCCCTCACGTTTGCATGCATGGCAAAGTCCGGCCTGGTTTCATTGCGCAACGAGGCGCCCGACAAGGCCAGTCGTCCCTTCGATGCAGACCGCGACTCGGGGGTCATCTCAGAAGGCGCAGGAATACTGATCCTTGAGAATTTGGACCATGCCGCCGCCCGCAACGCAAGGCCGTATCTTGAGATTGCCGGCTATGCCACCCGATTTGACACCGACCCCTCCGTCTCAGGATCAGGATTGCACGCCACCATGAGCGAGGCGCTGGCCAACGCCGGCCGGCGTCCCCTGAATGTGGACTACATCTGCGCGCACGGCCCCGGTCATCCCGTCTTGGACCGTGTGGAAACGCGAATGATCAAGGATTTGTTTGGAAAACATGCCTACAGGATTCCTGTCAGCTCTATCAAAGGCGTCACGGGCAACCCATTGTCAGCGGCCGGGCCGTTCCAGCTCATCGCCTGCTCCATGGCCGCCCGCCACGGAATCATCCCCCCAACGGCCAACCTCGAGAAGCCGGATCCGGAATGTGATCTGGACTATGTCCCCGGCGCCCCAAGGCGCGTGTACCCGTCCTGCATGCTGATCAATGCGCATGGTTTGGGAGGAGGCAACAGTTGCCTCGTCGCCGAAAGGATCGCATGACATGAATCCGCTTTCGGCGTTCCATTTCTTTATCATTGCCGTCGATGCGGTCGTCGGTCTTATTGTCTTCTACACCAACCCGCAGCGCCGCGCGAACCAGTCGTTTCTCCTCCTGTCCCTGCTCCTGCTGATATGGCAGAGCTGCATGGCCGCCGCGTTTCTCTCGCCCAATCTGCACCTTGCGACAGTATTCATCAGGGGATGCATGACCGTCGGGGTGATGATCCCGATTTGCTGCGACTTCATGCGCGCGGCGATCGTCTGCCCCACGGATTCATGGCGTCGCATCATAGCGCGTTCGCCTCTGTGGTTCGGCATCTCGGTCGTGATGGGCGTCGTTTCCATGACGCATTTATTCGTTCTGGGCGCCACGTATCCCGCACATTTCCTGAACGCGCGGCCCATTCCTGACCCCGTCTATAGCTCCGCCTTCCCCATCTACGGCGTGTTCTTCGTGTTCGGCCTGATGGCCTTGCTGTTTCGTTTCGTTCATGCCCTCCGGACCACCACCGGAATCCAGAAGACGGAGTTGCAATTCATCTCGCTTGGAACAGGGGCCACCGTGTTCATGGGCATTATCACCGCGTTTATCGTTCCTCTTTTCTCCAACAATTCCCAGTCGGTGCAACTCACTCCGCTTTCCGTGCTCTGCCTCTACATCGTAATCGCCTACGGCATCGCCACCCGGCGCATCATGAACGTGGCCTATTTCATGCGGCGCCTGACAGCGTACGCCCTGTTGCTCATCTACCTGGCCGCGCTTTACGCGGGAACCTGCATGCTTCTCAACCTGGGCGCGCGCAAGCTGGGAATGCCGCTTTCCGCGCTCTCCTACTTTGTTGCCTCCCTCGTGGTGGCCTTCTCCATGGCGCCCGCCAACGGCCTGATGCAGCAGCTGGCCGCTCGCCTATTCGTTAATTTGGCCCCCCTCAACATCAGCGATCTTGTTCGCTCCGCGAACGCCATCATGCTCTCAATCCGCACCGTGGAAACGCTCCTGCGTGAATTCGCCGGGCTCCTCGTCAAGACGATCGGCACGGATCGCGTCTCCATTCTTATTCGCGATGGCAGCCGATATGTTCAAAGCTACCCGGGAACCGAGGGCAATGCGGCTGTCGCCTTGGACCGGAGCAGCCCCCTCCCGCAGGCGCTCGTTGAGTGGGGGGAGCCGCTCGTCCCTGCGGTCCTGTACCGTCTCAAGCCGCCGCCCCTCGTCACCGAGGCCTGTCGCCTGCTGGAGAAGGATCAATTCGCTGCCGCGATTGGCTTGCGCTCCCAGGACGGATTGGAGGGGATCATCCTGTTGGGCCCGCGGCTTTCGGGATCGATCTACGGCGCACCCGAGCAACGCGCGCTCCAGCTTCTCTGCGATCACCTGGCCGTGGCTCTGGACAATGCCCGCCTTTACACTCAGCTGCAGGACAGCAAGATCTACAACGAGCTGCTCGTGGATCGGCTCGTCAGCGGCGTGATCGCCGCAAGCATGGACGGGACCATCACCATCTTTAACCAGGAAGCCCAGCGAATCACCCGCCTGTCGCCTTCTTCCGCCTTAACGGAATCCTTGAGCGTGCTGCCGCAGCCCTTGAGCGGGCTTCTCAGGAAAACCCTTGACGAGGGCAAGGAGGTCATGAACCAGGGCTGCGTTCTTGAGCAGGAGCGCGGTGAGCCCATGCCACTGCAGCTCAGCAGTTCAGTGATCTATGGCCATGCGGGGAAGCGCCTGGGGGCGTTCCTCGTCGTCAACGATCTGACCACCATAAAGCAGCTCGAACTTCAGGTGCGGCGCACCGACCGGCTGGCCAGCCTCGGAACTCTCGCCGCCGGCATGGCGCATGAAATCAAGAACCCTCTCGTTTCGATCAAGACCTTCACGCAGCTGCTGCCCGAACGCTACGACGACGCCGATTTCCGCGAAACATTCTCCACCCTGGTCGGCGGAGAGGTCAAGCGGATTGACTCGATTGTAAACCAGCTTCTCCGGTTTTCACGCCCTTCCAAGCCTGTGCTATCTGCCACCTCGCTACGCGACCTGCTCAACAGCACTCTCAAACTTCTACAGCAGCAGCTGCGCTCCAAGAACATCCATCTCTCGACATCCCTCACGGCCGCGCGGGATCGAATCAATGCGGATGGCGACCAGCTCAGCCAGGCTTTCATCAACTTCTTTCTGAATGCCATTGAGTCCATGAAAGAGAACGGCACGCTTACGGTAACCACCGCGCGGCCCATCCCCGGGCACACCCACGGCGCCTGGTGGAACGACCATTCTGACCGCCCTGTCATCCTGCTCAGCATCCAGGACACCGGCGAAGGGATTTCCCCGGATGTAATCGCCCACATCTTTGACCCGTTCTTCACCACCAAGAACCAGGGCACCGGGCTGGGATTGTCGGTGGCCCACGGCATTATCTGTGATCATGGCGGCCAGATTGACGTAAAGAGCGAGCTCGGCCGCGGCACCATGTTCACAGTCGCCATCCCCTTGCTCAAGGAGGTCGCCCCGGTATGACGCCGCCCCCCACAGCCACCTGCCTGTTATACAGCACCCATGATGAATGGGCCGCACGGATGGGGGCGCTCCTGGGCTCTGTCGCCATCGTGCGCCATTGCGACTCCCCCGCCCTCGTCAAGGGGGAGCTCAATCGGCAACAGGAGCGCGTGCTATTGCTTGATCTGCTGACCCGCGATGCGTCCGACTTGCTGGACTTCGTCACCCGGAATTATCCCGGCGCCCTTGTCATTGCGTTCGGAATGCCCGGTTCCGATCCCATGCTGCAAGCCCGGCAATGGGACGTTTACGCTACGGAGGCTGACGCAGTAGACGGCCAGCGCTTGACCAGCCTGGTCCAGAGGGCGCTGCGGCACGTGGAGCTGGCCTCGGAAAATCGCCTGCTCAGGCAGGAGACCTCGCGGCTCAACGCTGTGGCCGAAACACTTCAGAACCGGCCGCAGACGCAGCCTGACCTTACCCTGGACATTCGGGATTTCTCCGCAGCCATGCGCCATTTCACCAACGTAGAGGCCCTGCTGCAGAGGCTTGTCGACGAGGTGGCAAGCGCCCTGCGGGTTTCTCGCGTCGGCATCTTCTGCAGAACCCGGGATATCGCCTCCTATAGGCTCCGGGCCGGCCTGCGCTGCCTGGAAGCCTCCGCGTCGCTGGAATTCGGAGAGAACCATCCCTACGTCAGCTGGCTGTCAGTCCACACCCATGCCGTTTCCCGCACCCATCTCGACCTTGTCAGGGACGTCGCCGATCGGCTGATGCTGCAAGACATGATGAAACAGTTGGGCGCGGAAGTGATGATCCCGCTGCAGTCGCACCGCCGGCTGCTGGGCTGGATGTTCGTCGACTCGCTCTCTTCAGGGCATCCGTTTGAAAAGAGCCACCTGGACCACCTGGTCAGCCTGACAGAATGCGTATCCACCGCGCTGGAGAATGCCCTCCTCTACGAGGAGGCCACCATCCAGAAAGCTCTGGCAGAGACGCTGCTTCATTCGATCCCGAGCGGAATCATTGCCGTCGATGGTTCGGGAATCGTGAGGTGGTACAACGAGTCCGCCCAGACGCTGTTTGGCGTCGGCGCCAAGGCCGCCATCGGCCGTCCGGTGGAGGGGCTGGGAAGCCGCCTGGCTGACCTGCTTCGCAAAACGCTGGGCGAGGAAGGGGAGCCACAAACCGGCGAGTGGATACAACACGACACCCAGCGCAATCTGGTGACGTGCACACAGCGGCTCGCCAACCTGACCCACTGCCTTGGCGCCGTGGCCGTCGTGCAGGACACCACAGACCAAAAGGCCATGAAGGAGCAGCAGGACCGATTGGACCGGGCCACCTTCTGGACCGAGCTCGCGGCCAGCCTGTCACACGAAGTTCGAAACCCCCTGGTTGCCATCAAGACCTTTGCGCAACTGCTCCCCGAGCGATATGAAGACAAAGACTTCCAGCATGAGTTCAGGGATCTTGTCTCCCTCGAGATCGGACGCCTGAACGGGATCGTGGACCAGATACACGCTTTCGCCAATCCTCCTCCGCTGACCTTTGTCGGGCTCAATCCCAAAGACTGCCTGGAATCCTGCTTATCCCATGTCCTCCCGGCTGCGCCGCCCTGCATCCGGGTGACCTGGTCCACCCCCGACAGCCTGCCGAAGGTGTCGGGCGATGAACGGGCTCTGGAGGAAGCCTTCGCCCACATCCTGCGGAATGCTGCCGAAGCCCTCGCCTCGTCCGCCCATGGGGAAATCACCATTGAACTGACTTTGGAATCCGCGCCGGCGGCCAGGGTTGTCATTACCATCAAAGACAATGGGCCGGGAATTCCTTTCGCACTGATCGACAAAGTTTTCTCCCCGTTCTCCACCACGAAGGCCCGCGGGCTGGGGCTCGGGCTGCCCATCGCCCGCCGGACCATCCTCGACCATCGGGGAACGATGGCCGTCCACTCCAATGAATTCGGAACCCTCGTCACAATCCGGCTGCCAACCACCTCCCTCGAAAGAGAGAAAGGCGCATCATGAAAGCCATGCTCATTGTTGACGATGACCGCGGCAGCCGGGAATCTCTCCGCCAGATATTTACATCCCTGTACCACGTCCACCTATGCGAGAGCGCGGCCCAGGCGCTCCGCAAACTCTCCCTGCAGCCGGTGGACATTGTGCTGCTGGACGTCTTGATGCCCGAAAAGGACGGAGTTACGCTTCTTAAGGAGCTCAACGACCTTTATCCGGGGCTTCCATGCATCATGGTCAGCGCCTCCCCGTCCGTTCGTCCGGTGGTGGACGCCATGAAGGCTGGCGCTTGTGATTTTGTGACAAAGCCGTTTGACGTGGATGAGATCCGGCGCATTGTCGCGCGGGTGCTTGAAACGTCTTCCCTGCGCCGCCGGGTCGAGATTCTGCAGAACGAGGTGGGCGGCGAGTATTCTGCGAGCGACCTTGTGGGCCAGTCCCCTGCCTTGCTGGGAACCCTGAGAGCCGTCGAGGATGCCGCCGCCAGCAACGCCACGATTCTCATTCAAGGCGAAAGCGGAACAGGAAAGGAGCTGATCGCCCATCGGCTTCACAAGCTGAGCCCGCGCTCCGAGGAACCGTTCATTCCTGTTCATTGTTCCGCCCTGCCGGAATCCCTGATGGAGAGCGAGCTGTTCGGCCACGAAAAAGGCGCATTCACGGGCGCTGATTTGCGTAAGCTGGGCCGCTTTGACATGGCGGGGGCTGGAACGCTCTTCTTCGACGAAGTGGGCGAAATGTCGCTCCCTATGCAGGTCAAGCTGCTGCGCGTGCTGCAGGAGCGTGAATACATGCGGCTGGGCGGAACCCAGGTCATCCGCACCCACGCCAGGATTGTGGCCGCCACCTCCAGAATCCTCGAAGAGGAAGTCCAGCAGCACCGATTTCGCGACGATCTCTTTTACCGGTTGAATGTCGTCCAGATCACGCTCCCTCCCTTGCGGGACCGGTCAGAGGACATTCCCCTCCTGACGCGCCATTTTCTTCACACCTTCAAGCGAAGTATGTGTTTCAAGGTGCAGGAGTTTTCTCCCGAAGCGCTGCATTGCCTGAGCCGCTACGGCTGGCCGGGAAATGTCAGGGAGCTGCGAAACATGGTCGAACGAACACTCGTGCTGCACAGAAATGAGACGCAAATCCTCCCCGAGCATCTTCCCGAGTCGATATGCCAGAAAACGGCGACACCCCGGCCGGCGAAGATTACGGCCGCCAGCCCCCTTGAAGATACCGTCGCAGCCTTCGAACGTGAGATGATCCTGAATGCGCTTCAGGCTGCCAACGGGGTGCAGACCAACGCCGCCCGACTGCTGGGCACCACCCGTCGCATCCTGGGATACAAGATCCGCGAACTCAAGATCCAGTACGACAAGGCAGCCCCCGCCGCCAAATAGTTGAATGCAGCGCGGGGCAGCTCGCCTGCCGGGGCAGGCCCTGGGACCACACCTCACCAGGTTGAAAATCACACTTTCGGTGCCTCCCCACTTCTTCCGGAGGAAGCGCCTCCCCGCGTGAGCGACCTTTACGCCGTTCATTGGGCGCATCACAGCGCAAACCACACGTCGCGCCCGCTGCGATCGCACTGCTGCCAGCGCATGGGCCCCCGCCTGCACCGAAAATCATTGAGGCGGGGTCCTTCCGCACGTACACTCTTCGCGGTTGATCGTGCGCGGGGAGGGCTCGTAGATGCGGACAGGCATAGGTTTCGATATTCATCGCTTCGCCGAAGGGCGGCGGCTGGTGCTGGGAGGGGTGGAGATCCCTGAGCGGCCCGGCCTGGAGGGGCATTCGGACGCGGACGTCCTGTGCCACGCCCTGGCCGACGCGCTGCTCGGCGCCGTGGGCGACGGGGATATCGGCGTTCACTTTCCCAACACCGATCCGGCGTGGAAGGATGCGTGCAGCCTGGACCTGTTGCGCACCGTGGCCGCCCGCCTGCGCGCAGGCGGATGGCGCATTGTGAACGTGGATTCCAGCGTGATGGCTGAGCGCCCTCGCATCCGGCCGTACGTTGCGGCGATGCGGGCCCGTCTGGCGGAAGCCATGGGAATCGGCGAAGACCGGGTGTCGGTGAAGGCAACGACCATGGAACAGCTCGGCGCCATCGGGAGGCGGGAAGGCATCGCCGTCATGGCGGTGGCTGCCGTGGAACGGGCCGGGGCGGAATGAGGCTTGCAAATCGATGAGCATGAAAATCTTCAACACCATGAGCCGGCGCCTGGAGGAGTTTGAGCCCCTGGAAGGGCCGTCCGTGCGGATGTATACCTGCGGGCCCACCGTGTACAACTTTGCGCACATCGGGAACTTCCGCGCCTACATGTTCGAGGACATTCTGCGGCGCACGCTGAAGTTCTGCGGGTACCAGGTCACGCAGGTGATGAACCTGACCGACGTGGACGACAAGACCATTCGCGGGGCCCGCGCGGCGGGCACCTCGCTGGACGCTTACACCCGGCCCTTCAAGGACGCCTTTTTTGCCGACCTGGCCGCGCTTGGCATCGAGCGCGCCGAGCACTACCCCGCGGCGACCGACCACATTGCGGAGATGTTGGTGATGATCGCCCGCCTGCTCGAGAGCGGGGCGGCGTACCGGTCCGAGGATGGCTCCATCTATTTCAACGTGGGCAAGTGGGCGGCCTACGGCAAGCTGGCACACCTCGATATGAGCGGCCTGAAGGCGGGCGCGCGCGTGGCCCACGACGAGTACGACAAGGAGAGCGTCTCCGACTTCGCCCTGTGGAAGGCGTGGGACTCCGAAGACGGCGACGTGGCGTGGGATTCCCCGTGGGGCCGGGGCCGGCCGGGCTGGCACATCGAGTGTTCGGCGATGAGCATGAAGTATCTCGGCGAAAGCTTCGACCTGCACACCGGGGGCGTGGACAACATGTTTCCGCACCATGAGAACGAAATCGCGCAGAGCGAGGCGGTCACCGGGAAGCCGTTCGTGAAATACTGGATGCACTGCGGCTACCTCCTGGTGGACGGCACGAAGATGTCGAAGTCGCTCGGCAATTTCTACACGCTGCGGGACATCTTCGAGCGCGGCTATTCCGGGCGCGAAGTGCGCTACGTGCTGCTGGCCGGGCAGTACCGGCAGTCCTTGAATTTCGCGTTCGATGCACTGCACGCGGCGCGCGCGTCGCTGGCGCGCACGGACGAGTTCAGCAGCCGTCTGCTCGAAGCCGCCGGAGGTGAGACGCAGGCCGGCAAACTTCCAGCGTGGGCCGAGGCAGGGCAGCGCGAGTTCAAGGCATCGCTCGAGAACGACCTGGGCGTGCCGGAGGCGCTGAGCGCGGTGTTCCAGATCGTGCATGCCGGCAACAAGGATCTTGCGGCGGGCGCGCTCGGAGCGAAAGAGGCGCTGGCGGTCTATGACCTGCTGGGGGATTTCGACAAGGTGCTGGGGGTTCTGCAGAAGCCGGAGGATGTGCCGCCCGCGGAGATCGCGGCCCTGGCCGCGGAGCGGGATGCCGCGCGGAAGGCCAAAGACTGGGCACGGTCCGACCAGCTCAGGAGCCGCCTGCAGGAGCTTGGCTGGCAGGCTCGGGATACGCGGCAAGGCTGCAGGCTGCGGCGAGGGAAGTCCTGAAATGCGCGGCCGCTTCATCACGTTCGAGGGCCCGGAAGGCAGCGGGAAGACGACCCAGGCCGCGCGGCTTTCCGAGCGCCTTCGCGCCGGCGGGCTTACGGTGACGCACACCCGCGAGCCGGGCGGCACGCGCACGGGGGAGGCCATCCGGGAGATCCTGCAGCACGACGCCGCCGGCGAGCCGCTGTGCGTCCAGGCGGAGGTGCTGCTTTTTGCCGCGAGCCGGGCCCAGCTGGTGCAGAACGTCATTCTGCCCGCGCTTGAGCGCGGCGAGTGGGTTGTGTCGGACCGCTTCGTCGATTCTACGACGGCCTATCAGGGGTATGGACGCGGGCTGGACGTGGAGATCCTGCTGTCGATTAACGCGTTTGCCGCGGGCGACGCCCGGCCCGACCTGACGCTGCTGCTTGACCTCGATGTCGAGGCGGGGCTGCGCCGCATGCACGCGCGCAATGCGGCAGACCGGCGGGGGCAGGATCGGATCGAACGCGAGGCGGTTGCGTTCCACCGCCGGGTCAGCGCGGGCTACCTGGCGCTGGCAAAGCGCTGGCCGGAACGTTTCCGGATTGTGGATGCTGCCCGCGAGCAGGATGCGGTGCACGCGTCGATCTGGGCCCTTGTGGAGCCAATGCGAACATGAAACCTGACGAGGCCCTGGCGCATTTCAAGAGCAGCCTGCAAAACGGCCGGATGGGGCAGGGCTACATTGTGGTGGGGCCGGCGAAGACCGTGGGAGAGCCGCTGGCGGAGCGGGTGCTGCAGCTTCTCCGCTGCGAAGCCATGGATAAGCCGTGCGGCGCCTGCCCGGGCTGCCGGCGCGTGGCGGGCCGCAGCGATCCGGATTTCCTGTGGGTGGAGCCGCAGAGCAAGTCGCGCATCATTACGGCGGAGGATGTGGATGCCGTTTGCCAGCGCGTTTACTTGAGCTCCTACATGGGCTATTGGAAGGCCTGCGTGCTCTCGGGCGCCGACCGCATGGGCGAGGTCGCGGCCAACAAGTTTCTCAAGACGCTGGAAGAGCCCCCGCCGCGCTGCCTGTTCTTTCTGCTCACCGAGCGCCCGGAGCAGCTCCTGCCCACGATCCGCTCGCGCTGCCAGAGCGTGCAGCTGCAGGAGCTTGACCCGGCGGCGTCCGCCTGGCAGGAAAGCCTTCCGCAGCTCCTGATGGGCTCAGCCGGCGGCGAGGCGCCGCGCTATGCCGCGGCCTTCGGGCGCGCTGACAGGCTGACCGCGCTCTTGAAGCAGGTGAAGGAAGAATCGGAGAAGATGGAAAAGAAGGCCGCCAAGGCGCTTGACCTCGAGCTGGAGGATGATGTGCTGGAGGCGCGGGCCAGCGCCCGGTATCGGGAGGCCCGGACGAGCCTGATGCGCACGCTGCTGCTGTGGTATCGCGACCTGCTCCTGCTCGTGAGCGGCGCGGACGTGGAAGGGGTGTATTTCCGGGAACATGCCGGCTGGCTGCAGACCCGGGCGCAGAGCCTGAGCTATCGCGCCGCGCTGCGCAACTGCCGGATCGTGGAGCGCATGTATGGCCAGATGGAAGCCAATATGCCCGATGCCGCCGTGCTGGGCTGGGGGTTTTGCAGGCTGAGTTAACCCGCTGACAAAGCGATTGGACACCATGTATCGAGACGTGACAG
Organism: uncultured Victivallales bacterium; assembly: GCA_964424705.1. Classification (GTDB taxonomy): domain Bacteria; phylum Verrucomicrobiota; class Kiritimatiellia; order UBA8416; family CAYRKB01; genus CAYRKB01. Next base: position 13,272 of record CAYRKB010000038.1, on the reverse strand, counting down.
TGCTGATTGATGGCGGCGGCGACCTGAATTGCTGGTGCCCCACGGACCTGGCGATTCATGCCGGCGATCTGTGCGTCGTGGGACGCTTTGACATCCAGGAATATGGCCGGGTGGCGAAGTTTGAGGAAAGGGACGGGCCTGCGCCGGGCGGGCGGGAGGTGGCGCGCCTGATGCGCCGCGCCACGCTGCAGGACCAGTCCAAGGCGGATGAGAACGCGCTGCATCGTAAGATGGCGATGAAGACGTGCGCGAAAGTGGCGGAACGCATGGGCCTGCAGCTGCGCCTGGTGCGGGGGCACTACTCGCTGGACCGCGGTGTGCTGATGGTGGAGTTCACATCCGAGGAGCGGCTGGACCTTCGGGAGATTGCGCGCCAGATCGGAGAGGAGCTTCACGCGCGCGTCGAACTGAAGCAGCTTGGCGTACGCGATGAGGCGGGCATCATTGGCGGCATGGGCCCCTGCGGCCGGCAGCTGTGCTGCAGCTCCTGGATCAAGCGCTTCTCCTCGATCAACGTGAAGATGGCCAAGATCCAGGGCCTTTCCCTTAACCCGACGGCGATTGGCGGCTGCTGCGGCAGGCTGAAGTGTTGCCTGGGTTTCGAAAACGAAGCCTACCGCGAACTCTCCCAGCATGTGCCGCCCGTCGGCTCGATCGTGCAGTGCCCCGGCGGAGGGGCGGGCTGCGTGAGGGAGCGCAACCTCCTCCGGCAGCAGGTGCGCGTTTGCATGCAGGACGGTCAGGTCCTGCAGTACCGGGCGGATGAAGTCCGCGACGCCCGGGGTGGGAATCCCCGTCCGGGCGGCAGGGCAGAGGAGGAGCCGGGCGGCGAGTGGACGGCCGAGTCCGGGTCCGATGCGAAAGCGCGGCCGCCCCCCCCGCCGACCCGGCGCATGGGCAATGGCCGCGGGCCGCGGCAGGACCCGCGCCAGGGCCAGCCGCGCCGTTGAGGCGGAGGTGGCCGGCGGGAAGATGTGTGGATGCAAGGGCAGGTCTGGAGGAAGCAATGAAACACGCCGCAAAAAACAAAGATGTGCAGGTGGTTATCGTCGGTTCGATCGGGCTCGACACCATCGAGACGCCGCGCGAGAAGCGCGTGGAGCTGCTGGGCGGGTCCGTGAGCTACGCTTGCGCCACGGCGTCGTTTTTTGCCAGCACGGGCATGGTGGGCATTGTCGGGACGGACTTCCCCGCGCGGCATATCGCGCTCTACCGCAAGTTCGGCATCGACCTGCGCGGGCTGGTGCGCGAGCCGGGCCGGACGTTCCGGTGGTCCGGCGTGTACGACGCCGACATGATCAACCGCCGCACTCTCTCCACCGAGCTGAACGTGTTTGAGAAGTTCTCGCCGGAGCTGCCGGAATCCTATCGCGACGCGCCGTTTCTGCTCCTCGGTAACATCGCGCCTTCGCTGCAGCTGCACGTGCTCGACCAGATCCGCAAGCCCCGCTTCGTGGTGGCCGACACGATGGACCTTTGGATCAACATCGCGCGCGACCCGCTGCAGGACGTCATCCGGAAGGTGGATATGCTGATGCTCAACGACGGGGAGGCCCGGCTGCTGACGGGTGTTTTCAACCTTCGCCAGTGCGCCGCCAAGATTATGTCCTGGGGCCCCTCCCACGTGGTGATCAAGAAGGGCGAACACGGCGCCATGCTCTTCTCGAGGGACAAGCTGTTCATCGTGCCGGCGTACCCGGTGGAAGCGGTGCGCGATCCCACGGGGGCAGGGGATAGCTTCGCCGGCGGATTCCTCGGCACGCTGGCGCGCAGCGGGCGGACGGACGCGCGAAGCATCCGGGCCGCGCTGCTGTACGGGAGCGTTGTTGCCTCGTTCGGGGTCCAGGACTTCGGGCTGGCCCGGCTGGCAAAGCTCACCGGCGCCGACATCGAATCCCGCGTCGCCGAGCTGAAGAGCATGATGCGGGTGTAAGGCGGAAAAGACGCAGCTTTACATTGTTTCGATGTAGATGTAATAATGTAATCATGATTAGGACACAGATTCAATTGCCGGACGCGCTCTATCGGGAGGTGAAGCGCGTTGCCGCGGAGCGTGAGATGTCGCTCGCCGAGCTTGTGCGCAGGGGGCTGGAGACAATTCTGAGCCGTTTTCCGTCCCATCCTGAGCCGTCGGCAACATGGGAACTGCCCAAAGCCCGCCCGCTTGGCGGGGACGCCTTTTTCGAGAACGCGGATTGGCGCTACGAGATCAACGAGGGGCGCGGGGTAGTGCGGGAAAAGCGGACGAAGTATCGCGGCGGCCGGAAGGGCGGGCGGGCATGATGTCCTGCGATACGAATGTGCTGTTCGCTGCGCTGGACGCTGAGTCTGTTTGTCACGCGGCGGCCGTGGAGTATCTGCACGGCGTGAACGATTCCGAGGGGTTTGGTCTTTGTGAGTTGGTGCTGATCGAACTGTATGGGCTCCTGCGGAACCCGGTCGTCTCTAGACGGCCGCAGGGCGGGGCGGAGGTGGCGCGCGTCATTCAGCGTTTCCGGTCTCATCCCCGCTGGCTTGTTCTGGACTACCCGGGTGCCCAGTCGGATGTGATGAAGAAGCTGTGGGAAATGGCTGCAGGGAACGATTTTCCGTACAGGCGGATCTATGATGCGCGGCTGGCCCTGACGCTGAGGCATCACGGCGTGGCCGAATTCGCAACTCGCAACGTGAAAGACTTTCAAGGATTTGGCTTCAAGAGAGTCTGGGACCCGCTGAGGCCCTGAGGCCGGCGCATCGCGCGGCCAGCCTCTGTTGCTTACTTCCGCCCCACCAGTTCGGCCCGCAGGGCGAGATAGCGCTTCGTGTAGCGTGCGCCCAACTGCGATTCGCGGTGGTCAAAGCCGAAGGCGCGGCGCTTCACGGCAAGAATCGGCGGCGCCTGGATGCGCTTGACGACGCCCATGCCCTGATAGAGGTTCCACCATCGCTCCAGGTCGGCCACGAAGCTCGCGGCGTCGGGGAAGAGGTCGGCGACGCGCCCGTCGTAGCCCAGCTTGGATTCGAGCGAGCCCTCCACATACCATTGCAGGCATTCCTCCGGCGTGGCCCGGTTCCACCATTCGACCCAGCATTGAAAGAGACGGTCGTGGTAGGGGTAGACGAGCGGGTCGCCCTTGCCTTCGTCCACGTTCTGGTCCGGGCCCAGTTCGGCGGACGGCTTGATGTCAAAGCTTCCCGCGGGAATGACCTCGCGTCCGAAGACGGCGGCGTTGAGGTGGCGGCCGAGCGCGTAGATTTCCGTCTTCCACAAGTCGCCGAGGTTGGCGAGGAAGCCCGTGATGTCGCCGTAGAGCGTGCCGTAGCCGACGGTTGCCTCGGACTTGTTCGTGTTGCAGGTGAAGACTCCGCCGAACGCCGCGGAGGCGGCGGCGAGGACGCGTGAAGATCGGTCACGCGCCTGCACGTTTTCCAGCATGAGCGGGCTGAGCGCGAGGCTCCGGCTGTGCTTCCCGACCACATCGCTCACTGTCAGGCCGCTGATCTGCCCGTTGGTGAGGCGGACGCTTTCCTCGATGGGAATGTCCGCGTAGAGGCAGCCCAGCGCGGCGGCGAGGTCCTTGGCGAGCCGCCGGGTGGTGGGCGAGTTGTAGCGGGCAGGCATGTTGATAAGGAGCAGGTTCTCCGGGCCTGTGATGCGGCTGTACAGCGCGGCTGCGACGGCGGAATCGATGCCGCCCGAAACGCCGATCGTAATGCGCGAAACGCCGCACAGATCCATGAAGCGGCGCGTTCCGAACTCCACCGCACGGTGGAGCTCCGCAATGTCGTCCTCGGGGGTGGCGACCTCTTCCCCGAACGCCGCGCCGCCGAGGGGAATCGGGCAGGAGAGGGATGCCTCGGCGAAAGGGACGCCGCTGTCGACGACGTGGCCGTGTCCGTCGTAGACGCAGGATGTCCCGTCGAACGTGAAGACCGTCTTGCCGTTGTTCTGGATGCCCACGTTGTTTACGAAGATCAGGGGGCGGCGCAGGTGTTTCGCGCGTGATGCGAAAACGCGGCGGCGCTTGTGGTTCTTGTTGAGCGTGAACGGCGAGGAGCTGATGTTCACATAGAGATCCGGCGAACTGCGGCTCAGGATGTCGAGCGGGGAGATCGCGTAGTCCGTGTCCCAGAGGTCTTCGCAGATCAGGCCGCCGAGGGAGAAGCGGCGGGTCCGCACGGGCGCAATGAGCGACTCGACGGAAACCTTCTCCTCCAGGGCCAGCTTCCGAAGGTCGAAGAAGTGGCGGCTGTCGTCGAACTCGCGGTAATTCGGCAGCAGCGTCTTGATCACAAAGTCGTAGGGGTTCGCGGCCGGGCCCGTGAAGCGTCCGTCCTCTGCCACGAACAGCGCGTTGTATTTGCGGACGCGTCCGTCCTCGTTGCGGCGCGCACGGTCGAGCGCCACGTTTCCGAACACGACGACAATGCCCCGCGCCGCCTCGCGCAGGGCGTGGCCGCAGTCCTCGCACTCGCGCAGGAACGCGTCGCGCTCCCACTCGTCGGCGAGAAGGTAGCCGGGCACCGCCATTTCAGGAAATACGATGAGCTCTTCCCCGGCCTGCCTGGCCTCGTTGATCCAGCGGATCATCTTCGCGGTGTTTTCCAGCGGGCGGCCGGGAAGTACCTCGATTTGGGCCAGGCGGGTGCGAACGAGGGAAGGAGTCTTCACTTGGTCTTCTTCTTGCCCCACAGCTCTTCTTCGATTCTCCGCAGTCGCCGCAGGCAGAGCCAGACCGTTGCGTACAGGAGGCCGCCCACCACAATGCTGAGGACAAACATGACTGCATTACGCATGGGTGACACTATAGACTCGGACTGCCGGCCAGTGCAAACCGCAAAAGGGGCATGGCTTTGTCGCACGTCAGAGCGCTCTTCTTCTTCCGCTCGTAATCTTAATCGTAATCCTAATCATAATCACTCTTGCGGACGTGCGGAGTCCTGCCGGGACGGACTGATGGGGAGAGAGCGGGGGATTAAGATTAGGATTAAGACCGCAACCGGGACGGGGGGCTACCGCTGCAATCCGGGCTTTGATGCCTTCAGGTACTGCTGACGACGCGCTTCCGGGAAGCGTTCGATTGCGTAGCGCAGCATGGTGCGGGGCATGGCCCGGCAATGCTGGTCGAGGAAACCCTCGAGAGCCGCGGTATCGCGCTTGCCGACTTCGCGCAGCATCCAGCCGGTGGCCTTGTGGATGAGGTCCTGGTGGTCCCGCAGCAGCATTTGGGCGATGGCAAGCGTGGCTCCGAAGTCGTTGTCGCAAATGAAGCGGTAGGTCGCCACGATCGCGATGCGCCGCTCCCAGAGCGAGTCGGACTTTGCGAGCCGGCGCAGCGGCGCGCGGCTGCGCGCCGCGAGGAAGTCGCCGACGATGCGCGGTGCGCTGAGATCCACCAGGTCCCAGTTGTTGATGCTGGAGGTACTGGCGAGGTAGAAGTCGTAGATCCGCCGTTTGTCAGCGTCGTTCCCTCGGGTGTACTCGCGAACGAGCAACAGCAGCGCGAGCAGGCGGGACTCGTGAAGCGGCGAGTCCAGCAGCGACCGCACGGCCGGCATCGGCAGGCCGTCGAATTCCCGGGCAAGCATGCGCAGGACCGGCACCTGGATGCCAAGGAACACATCGCCCTCCCCATACTCGCCGGGCCCGGTCTTGAAGAAGCCTTGGAGAAGCTTCGCCTTCTGAGGATTTTCCATCTCGCGAAGCCGGGCGTTGACCGCGGGGAGCGTGGGGGATGGTCTCATGATTGTCCTATTCCAGTATCGGCTGGCGGATGGGAAGGTCTTCCGCATTCTTCGGAGCCCGGTTTGTGGCCGGCTCGTCGGGCACGGCCGTCCCGGCGGGTTCGGGCGGAGGGGGTTTGGCTCTGGAGTGCGTGCACGAGGCGATCAATCCGAGGAGCGTGCCGAGGAATATGGACGCGATACACTTCAGGGCCTTCATTCATGCCTCCTTTGCGATGTGGCGGAAGTTCAGCAGCCAGTCGGAGAATGTCATTCTGTGCCGGAAGATCTCGGTCTGGTGGAAGATCAGGTACATGGTCCGGAAGATGCCCTTGAACACGCTGTTCGGGCGCAGCCGCGTCAGGGCGCGGACGCAGGGCGTGATCCACGGAATGCCGACGGCGAGGGCGAACAGCTTCTGGAGGTTCTCTACCCGTGCCTTGGCCTTGGCGTTCGGGAAGACCAGCGGCGATCGATTGTAGTATGTAAAATCCATATCGTCGCCCTTGCCAACGTAAAAGCCGTTCTCCGTGGCGTAGCGCGTCAGCGCGGTTCCGGGATAGGGCTGCCACAACATGGCCAGAGCATAGTCCGGTTTACACCTCTGGTTCAAATGGAGAGTTTCCAGGTCGTGTTCGAAGGTTGTTCCCGGGAGGCCGAGCATGTTGTTGGCGAGGATCTTGATGCCGTGGCGGCGAAGAAGCCGACACCCCTGCACCATGGTGTCGTTCGACATGGTGCGGTTCAGGAGGCGGCGTCTGAGCTCTTCGTTACCTGTCTCGATCCCCACGTTCACGCTATAGCACCCGGCCCGGGCAAGCAGCGCGACGTTGCGCGCCGTGAGGAGGTCGAGGCGGAGGTGGCAGTAGAAGGGCAGGCCGACGCGGGTGGAATACTCCTTGCCGAACTCTTCCAGCCAGTCCTCCTGCAGCGGGAAGATGCTCTCGCGAAACGCCACGAACTCCGTCCGGCATGCGGCGACCACGGACGCAATCTCATCCACCAGGCTTTTCGGCGAGCGGGTGCGGACGCGCTTCCAATGTCCGCCGTACAAGGTGTCCATCGCCGGGTTGAAGCAGTACGTGCAGGCGAACGGGCAGCCGCGCGAGGCGAGGAAGGACCGGATCGCGTGGTTCCGGATCTCCGGCGACACGGCGTAGTAGATCTCGCGGTCCGGGAATGGCAGCGAATCGAGGTCTGTGAGCAGCGGCCGCGGGGGGAGGGAGGAGATTCCTGCTTCAGTCTTCACGGTGAAGTTGGGGACCGCCTTCGGGCTGCCGTTCACCTGCATCGTCCGGCAGAAATCGGCGAAGGCCAGGTCGCCTTCGCCGCGGCAGATCGCGTCGACTTCCGGCTCGTTGATTAGCTCCGGGAAGAACGTGGGATGGGGCCCTCCGAAGACGGCGACGAACCGGAGCTTGTGCTTCAGTGTGCGGTTGAGCTGCAGGTAGTATCGCTCGGAGCCCGTGCAGACGCTGTAGCCCACCACGTCGGGACAATGGGCTGCCACATTCTGAAGGAGATCGGCGTCTTCCGCCTCGACCATCGCGACGCTGTGGCCGTCCCGCTTCAGGTGGGGGACCAGCGACATGAGTCCGAACGGCTCGATCGTGTGGAGCTTTGCGGCTAGGAAGAGGATCTTCATTGGACTGCCAGATCCGTGCCTGACTTCTCCGCGACGAATCGCAGCGCTTCGTCCCACTTGATCAGCCGGCAGGGAACGTCATGATCGCCGCCGGGTATTTCCCGGTAGTAGACCGGCTGGCGGCGAGTGTTCAGCGCTTCGTTCAGCAGGCTGCAGGTGGTTGCGTAGTATGCGTCCTGCTCGCCGCAGATCATCCAGAGCGGCATGGGCAGGATGCGGGCGTCAGAGGTGAGCGAGTCCGGGATGGTCCTTGGCAGGACGGCGGGGCACATCAGGATCAGGCCGGAGTAAGGCGACGGGTTCTGCACGGCCTCCCAGAAGACGGAACGCCCGCCAGCAGAGGCGCCGGCGAGAAAGATCGGGCGCGGCCCATAGCGGGCCGCCAGGTCGCTTCGCAAGTCGGCGTACTCGCCGTCGCGCGGGCAGACGTAGATCCAGCCCCACGCGTTCAGCAACTGTCGAAGGCCGGGAAACAGCGTCCGCATTCCCTGCTCCTCCTTGCCGCCCGCGCCGTGCATGTAGATGAGAATGGGCGCGTTCGTCGCGATGGGGCGTGCCCGTGGTTCCTGGAGCAGGTAGACGTGCTTGAAGCCGTTGGTGTCCGCGTAGGTGACCGTCTGCTCCGGCGGCGGCGCAGGGCTGTTCGTGCCGGCCGGCTCCGCGGCGGCGTTGCAGCTGAAGAGCGCGGCAAGGGCTGACGAAGCGAGCAAGCGAAATGGCCGGTGCAATAGCATGCCTGTCCCTATTTCAGCGGGTTGCGCCACCGGATGCCGGGAAAGCGCGAAAAGTCGGAATCTGTGGAGATGAGTTCGCATCCATGCTCCAGCGCGACGGCCGCCAGATGTGCGTCCGTGACCAGGTTCGCGGTGGCCTGGCCTTCGAGCAGCATCTTGCGGAAGACGGTCCAGTGCCGTTCGGTCGGCTGCACGATCCGCACGCATGGCTGGCCGATCCAGCTTTGAACGCGGGCGAGCGCCTGGTCGAGGGAGAGGGGATGGTCATAGACGCGTGGGTTGGTGACAATTCGGATGAACGCCCCAAGGACGGTCCAGCAAAGGCACACCGGCGAGGCGCCGGATAGCTGGGCATCCCACCATGTTCGCGCCGCAGCGTGACGCGGGCTGAGTTGATCCTCGGCATACAGAAGAATATTGGCATCCACCAGGATCACCGATGGTCCTCCCCCTCGACCTGTGCGAGCAGCTCCTGGATATTGTCCAGACTCCTGCCGGCTTTCAGCCCCAGCTTGTGGGGTCGGGTTTGATAGGGGCGGGTTATGGCGGGCTCCTCAATCTCCTGAAGGCCGGCGCGCAACGCCTCATTGACCACGCGCCGGAAGGGCGCACGAAGCCTTTCCGCCACAGATCTCGCCCTGTCCAGAACGTCATCGTCTATGACCAGTGTCGTTCTCATGAGCGCACTATAGCATCAGGAAGGATGATGTCAAGGCATCATAGTTCCTGGTCATAATCTTAATCCTAATCTTAATCCGTCCCGCGACGTCGGAAGATTACGATTACGATTAGGATTAAGATTAAGACGGGAGGGGAGAATCCTCCCTTCTTTTGTCCCTCGTAACGCCTCAGTGACGCAGGGCTTTTCGGTAGGGACGCCTCTCCGAGGCGTCCGCGGACGGTCCGGAGGTCCGTCCCTACCTCGGAGTGCCCCTCCCGTGACTGAGGCGATTCTGTCCCTCCAACATTTCTCTTCAAAATAGATGGAAGAAACGTTATTCCTGAGACGTATATAGAGTTGAAGCCACGAAACATCGAGGGTCGGAAATGGATGAGGGTGGTCAAGTAGCCGTTGGCGCTGACCGGCAGGCGCAGATGGAGGCAATCGTGTCAACGCACGAATCAGCTCTATTGCGGTATGCGACCCGGATTCTACAGAATCCGGCGTCCGCGGAAGATGTTGTGCAGAATGTGTTTATCAAGCTCTTCAGGGGTTGGCAGGAAGGAATGCACCCGACGGATAAGCTGAAGGCCTGGCTGTATCGGGTCACCCACAACGAGGCGGTCGACCTGATCCGGCGCGAGTCGCGCCTGCGCTTGCTGCATGAGAAGCAGGCGGCGGAGGTCGGCGAGCCCGTCTGCACCGATGGCGTACATTGTACGCCGGAAGAAGAGAAGCGGCTGGCGGTGATGCGGCACCTGCGCCGTTTGAGCCCGACCGAGCAGCAGGTGGTTCTGCTGAGGTTGGAGGAGGGCCGGTCCTACCGCGACATCAGCCAGATCACCGGCCGGACCGAAGGGAATGTGGGGAATATCCTGCACCACGCGGTGCGGAAGCTATCTGCAAGACTGCAGAAGGCAGGTGCGGCATGAATCAGCAATGCGAATCCATCCAGGAATTGCTCACCAGCTACGCGCTGGGTGATCTCTCCGCCGCCAAGGCGGCCGTCGTCAAAGCGCATTTGGACACTTGCGGTGACTGCCAGGCGGCCCTGCGGCAAATCGGGCCGACCCTCGATGTTCTGCGGGACGCGCTGGCAGCGCCGTCTTCCGCCCCGGCGCGGCTCTCCGATGAGCGGCGCCGCCGCGTGTTCGCCACGGCGCCGGGCGCAGCGCCGGCCGCGGTCCACGCGGTGAAGAAACAGGGGCGCGGGGTCGTTCGCTGGATCACGCAGTCGCATCCGGGGCTCAGGCGGGCGGCGGCCACACTGCTTGTGGGCGCCTCGGTACTGGCGCTCCTTATGACAGGGGTTGTCGTTAACTTTTCAGGCAAGCAGGAGAAGTCCAGCATCAGTGCAAGCCGGGCAACCGAGGCGGCGCTGCGAACGGCAGTTGACATGTACGAGGTGGACACGGGTCACCTCCCAGCCTCGTTGAAGGATCTGGCTAGCAGCGACGGTTCACCGAATTGGCACGGCCCCTATGTGCGCGGCAACGTTCCCGTGGATCCATGGGGAAAGCCGTACCAGTACACGGTGAACGGGGACCGCTACGATGTGAAGTCCCCCTCGCTGGAAGGCGAGATGAATGGCGGCAAGGGGGACGGAAGATCCCTCGGCTTCTCCGCCAAGGCGCCGTCAAAGCACGGCGGGGTGCGTAGCTGGTTCAAGATGGGCGAAGTGGTCAGTGATAAGGCGCCGGCGGGCGAGAGGCGGGAGCGACGTGGACAAGAAGATTTGCCGACGAGCAAGCCATATTCGTCAGACGCTGCGGCATCGGCCCCGTCCGCGTCAGCTGACGCAGCACCGATGGAACCCTCGCTACCGGATTCACCTTCCGTTGTTCCTTCCCCTGTTGAGGCGGAATTGTTTAAGGAAGTGACGACGAGCGAAACACGTCGAGGGGGCTACGATGGCGATGCTGGCGTTAACGGGAAGAAGGCGAAGAGCACGGGCGAACGCATGTCGTTGAGTGCCGGACAGGTAGAGATGCCGCCTCCCGCCGCTATGCCTGCAATGGGGCCTCCTGCGAAAGTGCCCGCGGCAGTTCAGCCCGTTAACGCGGAGAAAGGCTGGACCACCGAAGCCTTGGTGTCAGCGAGTCCCGAAAAGGAAGCGAAGAAGGAAGACGGTACGGTCACGAAGTTCAAGAGCGTTGGCTACAATAGGGTGATTGGCGGCGGCAAGCGGTCAACATCCGCAGAAGAGACGTCACTGAAGAGCCAGTCAGAACCGGCGAAAGACCGGTCGTACACCGGTCCCGCAGACGCTCTCCCGGCTCCGGCGTCTGAACCAGCCCGGCAGAGTGTTCAACTCGCCGCCATAGCGAAGCCTGTCTCGCCGGAATTGATGAGAAAGGCGGGCAAGCCAGAGATCGTACCACCCCTGCAGTCAGGCCTGGCGTCCGTGGGTAGGGACCGCTCTCCGAGCGGTCCGCAGACGCCTCCAGGCGGCGTCCCTGCCGACACGGACAATCGCGAGGTAGGTTTTTACGATGACAAGGGCGGGAAAAAGGACTCAGTTTCGTTTCAATGGGCTGAGAACAACGAGTATCTGGAGGGCGTGAGCAAAGAAAGCGGGAGTGGCAAAGTTGCTGGCAAACCGGTAGAAAACAGCCTGACCCTAACCTACAGCATCGCAGGCGCACCAACAGCGGATCCCGCATCGGATGGCAATGGAAAGAGCAGCAGCGGAACAGTCGCGGGGCCGCACGGCAGCCTTTACGTTGCCGGCCGAGCGGGCGACAGGGATGGCGATGGGTTGAACGATTACCACGTTTACTTCGCGGACCAGAACCCGGACGACAGCAAGAAGAATAGAAGCGCAGAATCCATCGCTTCGCCGGTCGCCGCCGACCGCAGCGAGATCCAACGGCAGATCGCCAGATTGCCGGCAGGGGGGTCGGAGAGCGGCAGGAAGGATGCTGTGCTCGCGAAGCAAGAAGAGAATCGCGACTTGAGGAAGGCATTGGATAGCCTGAAGCGAATCAGAGAGAACGACGGACGCGAGGATGCAAGTGCTCGGTCCGATGGCACGATCGGAAGACTTGAGAAGCCGCTGAAGGAAAGGGAGAAGGTGGTGGCGAACGCACCTGCCGCCGACTCTCCGTCCGCTCCAGGCGAGGCCGATTCGGCAACCACTGTGACCAACGCGTTCTGTTTTTCGTACGACCCCGGCCGCGATGCAGTTTCCGAAGCGCCGGCGGCCGAAGAGCCCAAGCCCGAGGTCATGACGGGCCCGCGCTTCAAGGCGGAGGGCGTTAACCCGATGGTAACGACGGTGAACCAGCCGTTCTCGACGTTCTCGATCGACGTGGACACGGCCTCGTACACGCTGTCGCGGAATTACATGCTGAAGGGTCAGCTGCCGCCCGCCGAGGCGGTGCGGACGGAGGAGTTCGTGAACTTCTTCGACTACGACTACTCTCCGCCCATCAACAAGACCTTTGGCGTCTACATCGAATGCGCGCCGTCCAAGTTCGGGCATGGCCAGCAGCTCCTCAAGATCGGCGTCAAGGGACGCCGCCTCGGCCGCGAGGAGCAGCGCGGAGCGGTGCTGACGATCCTCGTGGACACGTCCGGCTCGATGAATACGCCCGACCGGATCGAGCTCGCGAAGAAGTCGCTGCGGATGCTGGTGGAGAAGCTGGCGCCGAACGATACGGTGACGCTGGTGCAGTACGACAACCACGCCCGCGTGGTGCTGGAGCCGACCCAGGCCTCGAACCGCAAGGCGATCCTGGACGCGATCGACGGTCTGCAGTGCAACGGGTCCACGAACCTCGAGGAAGGCATGCAGAAGGCCTACGAGATGGCCGGGGCCAATTTTGTGCCCGGCGCCGAGAACCGCGTGCTGCTTCTTTCCGACGGCGCAGCCAACCTGGGCACCTCGTCCGCCGCGGACATCCTGAGCGAGGTGGAGGCTTTCCGGAAGCAGGGCGTGTTCTGTTCCGTGTTCGGGATGGGGCAGGGCACGTACAACGACGAGATGCTGGAAGCGCTGGCGAACAAAGGCGACGGCGTCTACCGGTTCATCGATTCCGAGCAGGAAGCCCGCCAGGTGTTCGTGGACGACCTGGCCGCCACGCTGAACACGATCGCGCGGGACGTGAAGATCCAGATCGAGTTCAACCCGGCGAACGTGAAGAGCTACCGCCAGCTCGGCTACGAGAACCGCCAGCTCAAGAAAGAGGATTTCCGGAATGACGCCGTCGACGCGGGCGAAGTCGGCTCCGGCCAGTCGGTCACCGCGCTGTACGAGCTGGACCTGGCCCCGCGCGGCGAGGCCGGCCCGGACACCGTCTGCACCGTCCGGGTCCGCTACATGCGGACGGACGTGAAGAAGATTGAGGAGATCGAGGAGAGCTTCCGGCTGTCCCAGGTCGGGCGCAACTTTGACGGGATGGACGCTCGCTTCAAGCTGGCGGCGTGTGCGGCCGAGACCGCGGAGATTCTGCGCGGCAGCCCCTTTGCGGCGGGCAGCGAATGCGACGACGTGGCAAGCGTGCTGCGCCCCGTGGCGCTGGCGATGC
>CAYRKB010000037.1:0-30078 GCA_964424705.1 uncultured Victivallales bacterium | reverse complement strand
ATGCGGTTGTTGTCCAAACCCACTTCGACCGGCACCGGTTCTGAGCGTCCGCCGCGCACCACGTATACGGTCGGCGTGCCGCCGACGCGCAGCACGGCCTGCACCGGCACATACAGGGCATCGGCGTGCTGTTCGACAATGATTTCCGCCATGCAGCTCATACCCGTGCGCAGTTCAGGGTGGCGGCCCTCGATCTGAATCTCCGTCTGGTACACTTTCAAGTCGGGGTTCATCCACATGCTGGCGGCATCGGGCAGGGGCGCGATGCGTGAGATCTTGCCAACAAACGAACGGCCTTTGAGGGCTTCCACGGTCACAATCACCGGCAGCCCGAGCCGGATCTTCTCCATGTTCGATTCGTGAACTTGCACCGCCGCCATCATCTCGTCGGCCGTGGGCAGGTAGATGAGCTCCTGTCGTTCGCGGACCTGCTGCCCGGCTTCGAGCGGGGCCTGTCCGCCGCCGCGCACGCCGCTGGACTTCACCGACGTGGCATACACGACGAGGCCTTCGCGGGGGGCACAGATGCGCGTCTTCGCGATCTGATCCTTGTTCTTGGACTCCTTGCTCTGTTGCTTGTGCCACTCCGCCTCGTTGGCCGTAAGCGTCGCCTGTGCCTGCACGATGTCGGCGGAAGCCCGCAGCTTGGCCCGCTCGAGCGCCTGGCGGGTTTGTTCCACATCGCTCTCGAGCTTGGCCAACTGGCGGGTGTAGGTGAAGTCTTCCAGCAGCCTCTTGGACGACTTTGCCATCTCGAGGTTCAGCTTGGCCCGGTTGCACGAAAGGCGGTCGGCGTCGAGCTCCGACTGGGAGATGTAGTTCTCCTTGAAGAGCTTCTCGGACCACTCCAGCTTGCGGTTCCCAAGCTGCAGCTCCTCCTCGGACAGCTTGATCGCGGACTCGGCGGACATGAGGTCCTGCTTGTACCTGCCCTCGGTGTACTGCGTCAGATCCTCTTTGGCGAACTTGTGATTGAGCTCGGTCAGGGAGATGTCGCTGGCCGCCTGGTTCTTGATGACAGCCAGGTTCTCGCGGGCGCGGATGTAGGCCGCTTCGGCGTTTTGCACGCGGATCTGCTGCTCGACAAGGTTGTCCTGCAGCGCGCTGGCGTCCAGCTGGACGAGAAGGTCATCCTTCTTTACCCGTGCCCCCTCCTCGATGAGGTAGATGATCGTGGGCTGGCCCTCGACCTCGCTGGCGATGATCTGCTGCTCCATGGCTTGAATGGTGCCTGATTGCAAAATGCTTATCGTCAGCGGCCCCCTCTGAACCTCGAATGTGGGCTGGGGCCCCTCCTCGGGTTGTTCCACGGGCGCGCGGAGGCGGGCCTGGGCGATGCTCAGCAGCAGCAGTGCGCCTGCCGCGGCAAGGAGCTTCGTCCAGTGCTTGTGAAGCCAGGGGCTTGTCGTTGAAGGTTTCATTGTGACTTATCCTGTGCGTCCTCCGGAACATATTCCTTCCAGAGATTGGTTTCATCAATTTCGAGAACATCCATGTCGCGCTGGAGCTGCAGTTCCGCGACGCGATAGCTGACCAGCGCGCCCGACAAGGCATTCTGGGCGGAGACGAGGGCCGCCTCGGCATCCAGCACATCGCGGATCTGGGCGCGCCCGGCTTCGAGGAACATAGTCGTGCTGTCCAGGCGCCGGCGGGCTACGTCCAGGGCCTTGGCCTGGATCACAACGGTTTCGCGATTCTCAACCAGGGTGCGCAGCTCGTTTCGCACATCCAGCTTGATCCGGTCTTCAAGCTCCTGGACCGATCGCACGGCCTTCTCAAAAGCGATCAGGCTCGCGCGGTACTGGTTGCGCTCGGAGGTGCGCTTCAGAGGTGCGTCCCAGGCGAGAGATCCGGAGTAATTCCCTTTCGCGAAATTCACTTTCGCGTTGCCCTGGTCGGCCGAGCCCAGGCCGCGGCCCGCGCCCGCGCCGCCGTGCCCCAGGAGCGTCATGTCGGCGCGGAGCCGGTCGGCGGCGACCGCCGTGCCGCGCTGGGCATCGAGGAGTCGTCCGATGCTTGAGCGCAGGTCAAGGCGGTTGGCGAACGCAATTCGCACCGCCTTGTCGGGTTCCATTTCGAGGCGGCCCCCTCCCTCGCGGGACGGCTCGGAGAGCGCCATGAGGGCATTGGTCGCAGAGGATGTTTGCGCCGACGCCGCGCGCGCCGTGTCCTTGGCGATGCGGATGAGGGACTCAGCGCGCTCGGCCTGGCGCGCAAGCTCGGCCGGATCGAGGTCTATCGCGGCGTCGGGCGGGAGCCCGAGCCGCAGTTTGAAAGCGTCAAGCCGCCTGTCGTAGTTGAGCCGGGCCGAGATGTACCGGTTCCGCGAGCTCAGCTCATCCTGAAGGGCCTGATCGACCTGCACGGCCGGCAGCTGGCCGGCGTCCGCCAGGCGCTGGGCCCTCTTTGTGGACTGCACAAGGCGCCCGTAGTTTTCGCGGGCGTTGTTCATCTGGTCGATCTGCTGCAGTACGCCGAGATAGTCCGAAGCGATCTGTACCGCGAACGAACTCTTAAACCGCTCGAATTCGTAGATCGCGTACACCACGTCGCGGTCGGCCTGCGTCAGCGGCTCCGTGACAACAAACCGCCCTGCGCCGCGCAGCAGGGGAACGGAGAGGGTTGCATCGGCCAGCGCGCCGAGGGCGGATTGACTGTCCTGTGTCAGGAGTTTGACGAGATCGAGGCCCACGCCGGCCGTAAAGGTTGCCCCGGACGTCAGCTTGCGTGAGAAACCGATCTTGCCGTTGTTTTCAATGCCGCTGACCCTGTCCCCATCGCCGCGGGAGGTGCTGAAGAGGGACTTAAGCTGCCCCGTCCATGTGTCGCGGAAGGCGTCCCGCTCCAGGTCGAGTCGCAGGGCGGCCTGGAAGACGTTCTCCTTCTGGTCCTGATATTCGCGGCTGCTGCGCGCGGCAACCTGCAGGGCGTCCAAGAGTGTGAGGTGAAGGGGCGCGGACATGTTGTTCGTGACGGAGCCGGCGGGTTCGTTCGTCTGCTTGCCGTAGCCGGGGTCGGGCCACTGGGGAATGCGCGGCACGTCGGGTGCTCCGAGGGATGCGGCGTCTGATTTCGGCAGCGCCTGGTCGATCAGCAGGCGGCGGCGCAGGGTGTCGGCGGGAGTATCCAGGCTGAAGTCGGAGGAGTGCCCCAGGGCTTTCTTCTGGGATTCCTTGATGATGCCGCGCGCCGCGTCATCCGCCTGGGTGCGGAAGTCGGTGGGGGAGCGGCAACCGCAAAGCACGGCGCCAAGCATCAGCGTGCCCGACAGCCATCCCGTCCAGAAGCGATGTGCAGTTTTGGTGCGTTGTTTCCTCATGGGCCCACCTGTGTGTAGTAGACTGTTTTGGGTGGCCGGACGTCAATGATATCTGGTCGCGGGCTTGCGCTGCAGCCGCCCTCGACATATTTTCGTTTGTCTGGCGACTGGCCCTGTGTCAATGTTGCCTACGTCTGCGATGATCGCATTCATAGTGCCCTTTTTTTTTGTCGAAAAGAGGCAGTGTGTTGCGTGATCGCGGACTTTACCAGTTGGTTTCTTTGCCCGACATCCCAACCCGCTGATGAGCCGTGGCTTGCAAGACAAACGTGAGATCAAGCTACGTCCCTGGGCGGCCTACGCCTGGGGAAACTCGATGATGGTCTGCCGATAGGCTTCGGGAGTGCCGATGTCGAATCGGCGCCCCTTGACCATGCACGCCGTGAAGCCGTCTTCCTGTCGCAGCCGGTCGAGGCAGGACGTGAGCTGGAACTCACCGCGCTCGCGTAGGTTCAGGCGGATGTGTTCCTCCAGGTAATCGAACACCTTCGGGCTGAGGACATACTGCCCGAACACGGTCAGAAACTCGTCATCGCTCAGCCCTTCGACCTGCAGGTGCTGCCGGGCGTATTCGCGGTCCGGCTTCTCGCAGAACTCCGTGACGGTCAGCACGGAGTCGGGCTCTTCCCAGACGCCGGTGAGGCATCCGAACGCGTGCACTGCCGCGCCCGGCATAGGCTTGACCCCGACCACGCTGTGGCCGACGCGTTCGTAGACCTGGAGCAGCTGGCGCGCGCAGGATTCGTCCGTCTCCGACTTGTAGAGATGGTCGCCCAGCAGCAGGAGGAAGGGCTCGTTGCCGACCCACTGCCGCGCGCAGTATACCGCATGACCGAAGCCTTCCTGCGAGTCCTGCGCGAGGAATGTGACGCGGTGTCCGACCTCCATGAGGTAGGCTGAATACTGCTGGCTCTCTCGCGAGAGCTTGTTCAGGTTCTCGATCGGGGGGGGGACGTGGAAGATTTCATCGAACAGTTCGCGGTCGCTGGACTGCACCAGGATGCAGACTTCTTCAATGCCTGCGCTGAGGGCCTCTTCCACAATTGCCAGAATCGCCGGTATCGCCCGTCCGGTCTTGTCGATGATCGGGAACAGTTCCTTCTTGATTGCCTTGGTCGCCGGAAAGAGGCGGGTTCCAAAGCCGGCGGCCGGGATCACGGCCTTGCGGACGCGCCGGCCTGGCCGCAGAACCAGTTTCAGCCCCGTCATCCCAAGCTCCTTTTCGACGATCTCGACGACTTTCTGCTGGGATGCCTCGTCGCGGGCAATGAACTGCGCCGTGCCGTCGCCCTGCGAGCCGACGCCCTTGCCGCCCCAGACATAGGGCTGGAGCGCGGGATATCGCAGCACCTTGTGCAGCACAGGGGCCGTAAGCTGCGACGGGCACGCGGGCTGTAAGTTGCGATCGAACTCGGCCTGCGCTCCGGTCATCAGCTCCCCGATCCGCTTCGCATCGCCGGCCCGGAGGGCCTCTTCAGTCTGGGCGACGATGTGGGCGTTAACGGGGCCGAGGTAGTTCTGCACGCGGCGCTGCAGTTCCTCCTCGGCGAACGGGTAGCAGCGGTTCAGGTGGCCTAGAATCTCGCGTGTATCCTTGCTGGCGTGCAAATCCACGATAACAAAGTAGAGCTCTTTGGGGGCCGTGATCTCGCGCACCTCGATCCGGTCACCGTCGAACGTCATGACGATCGGGCGGTTTCCGTACGCGCAGCCCTGGTCGAGGCGGCCGCAGCGCGAAGGGGTGGTGATCTCGCCCGCGTAGGCCAGCTCCATCTCGCCGCGCACGGTAAGCTTCAGGTCGTAGAGCCGGTTGAATGCGCGTGCGACGAGCACGCACACGGCTGCGCTGGAGGAGAGTCCCTTTTTGACCGGAAGGTCAGTCTTGTAATTGTCGATCTCGAGCCCGCGGACGCGGTAATGAGTGAGCACCTGGTAGGCAACGCCCGCGGCATAGCTGAAGAATCCGCCCTGCTGCGCGGCATCAAGCAGCGCCTGCTGGTTCATGGGTATCTCGAACGCCTCGGCGCGCGTTCCATCGTTGAGCGTCGCCCTGAGCACGAGCTTGTTCGGGTGCGGCTTGACGTCGGCGTAGATGCCCTGGTTCGTCCCGGCGATGATCGCGTAGCCCTTTTCTATATCCGCGTTGATACGGCGGTATCCGCCCGCCCAGTCGCTATGTTCTCCGAAAAGGCAGATTCTTCCGGGCACAAAGAGCTTCATCTGGCGTCAGTTCCTTTCCTGGCGGTCATCCTTTTGGAAGAGACCCGTTTGCCTGCAAATGCTCCACGATCCGGTCGACGCAGCCTGCCAGCGGCAGGTGCCCGGTCGGCAGCCTCAGCTCCGGGCGTTCCGGGGCCTCGTAGGGCGCGGAGATTCCCGTGAACCCGTCGATCTCGCCTGCGCGGGCCTTGCGGTACAGCCCCTTGGCGTCGCGCTGCTCGCACACCTCGATGGGCGTGTCGAGGTACACTTCCACGAACCGTTCCGTGCCGATAATCTGGCGGGCGGAGTCCCGGTCGGCGCGGTAGGGGGATATAAAGGCGGTGATGACGATCAGGCCGGCGTCGTTCATCAGCCGCGCCACCTCCGCGATCCGGCGGATGTTCTCCGTGCGCTCGGCGGGGCTGAATCCGAGATCGCGGTTGAGCCCCATGCGGATGTTGTCGCCGTCGAGCACGAAGCATGCGTGGCCCATTCCGATCAGCGTTTGCTCCAGGGCGAGCGCGATCGTGGACTTGCCGGCGCCGCTCAGGCCGGTAAGCCACAGCGTGGCCGGCTGCTGGCGGAGCAGGCGGGAGCGATCCTCGCGCGTGACATGGCTGTTCTCGCGCCGGACGTTGTGCGAGACCACGCCCGGTTCGGCGACCCGGTGCGGCGTGCGATCGATGATCATGGCCGCCGCGACGGTCGCATTGGTCATCGGGTCGATGACGATGAAGCTGCCCGTCTGCCGGTTGCGCGCGTACGCGTCGAACATCAGCGGCCGGTAGAACTCCACCCCGACACGCCCGATCTCGTTCAGTTCAAGCGCGTCCGCCGTCTCGCGGTGGAGCGAGTCGGGGTTGACACGGTAGTTCAGCCGCGTAAAGACGGCCTTCATGGAGCTGGTCAGGTGCTTGATGTAATAGGACTTGTTGAGCGCGAGGGGCTCGGAGCTCATCCAGACCAGCATCGCCTCGGCCTGCCGCTCGACGTGCGGGAGGTTACGCGGATGCACCAGCATGTCGCCGCGGCTGATGTCGAGCTCGTCCTCGAGGCACAGCGTCATGGCCTGCGGGGCAAAGGCGTACGGCAGCGCGCCGTCCATGGTCACGATCTGCTTCACCTTTGTGCGCCGGCCGGACGGCAGGGCCATGACCTCATCGCCCTCGCGCACAATCCCCGAGGCCGACGTGCCGCAGTACCCGCGAAAATCGAGGTTGGGCCGGTTCACGTACTGGACGGGGAAGCGGAAGTCGATCAGGTTGCGGTCGCCCGCGATCTGAACGTTTTCCAGGTGCGTCAGGAAGGACGTTCCGTCGTACCACTTCATGCGCCGGCTGCGGCGCACGACGTTGTCGCCTTTGAGGGCGCTGATGGGGATGAACGCGAGATCGGCGATCTGGAGCTTGGCGGCGAAGGCGGCGTATTCGGCGCAGATGCGGCGGTAGACCTCCTCCGAATAGTCCACCAGGTCCATCTTGTTAACGGCCACCAGCACGTGGGGAATGGCCAGCAACGAGGCAATGAACCCGTGCCGGCGCGACTGCGTGAGCACGCCGTTGCGCGCATCGATCAGGATGACCGTGAGGTCCGCGGTCGACGCGCCCGTGGCCATGTTGCGGGTGTATTGCACGTGTCCCGGCGTGTCGGCGATGATGAAACGCCGTCGCGGGGTGGAGAAGTAGCGGTAGGCCACGTCGATCGTGATGCCCTGCTCGCGCTCGGCCTTCAGCCCGTCCGTCAGCAGCGCGAGGTCCACGCCTTCGCGGTTGAGCTTCTTCGAATCCTTGTGCAGGGCGGCGAGGTGATCCTCGTAGATGCCTTTGCAGTCCTGCAGGAGGCGCCCGATGAGCGTGGACTTGCCGTCGTCCACGCTGCCCGCCGTCGAGAAGCGCAGAAGGTCGGCCTGCTGGTTTTGTTTGAGGAACTTGTCAATATTCATGGGAATCTAGAAATATCCTTCCCGTTTTTTCTGTTCCATCGAGCTGTCCTGGTCATGGTCGATCAGGCGCGTGCTGCGCTCGGACTGGCGGACGACCATCATCTCCTCGATGATCTCCGGCACGGTGGTCGCCGTGGAACGGATGGCCCCGGTGCAGGGGTAGCAGCCCAGCGTTCGGAAGCGGCACATGACGGGCTCGGGTTTCTCGCCCTCCCGCAGCCGGGAGAGCGTGCCGACGGGGATCAGGCGCCCTTCGCGCACGATCATGTCCTGCTCCTTGGCGAAATACATCGGGACGATGGGGATCTTCTCGACGTGGATGTAGTGCCAGATATCGAGCTCCGTCCAGTTGGACAGCGGAAAGACCCGGATGGACTCGCCCTTGTTGATGCGCCCGTTATACAGGCTCCACAGCTCGGGGCGCTGGTTCTTCGGGTCCCACTGCCCGAGCGCGTCGCGGAAGGAGTAGATGCGTTCCTTGGCGCGCGACTTCTCCTCGTCGCGGCGCGCCCCGCCGAACGCGGCGTCGTAGCCGCCTTCGCGCAGGGCTCCGAGCAGGGCCTGGGTCTTGAGCGCGCCGCAGCACTTGACCGTGCCCCAGCTCCACGGGTTAGCCCCTGCTGCGACCGCCTCGGTGTTGGTGTGCACGATGAGTTTTGCGCCGATCTCGCGGCAGTAGCGATCGCGGAATTCATACATCTCGGGAAACTTGAGGCCCGTGTCCACGTGCAGCAGCGGGAAGGGGATGCGCGCCGGGTGGAAAGCCTTTTGCGCCAGATGCACCATCACCGAGGAATCTTTGCCGACGGAATAGAGCATGACGGGCTGCTCAAACTCCGCCGCCACCTCGCGCAGGATATGGATGCTCTCGGCTTCCAGCGTTTGCAGCGTTGACAGGCGATATTCTTCCATGGTGCCTCAGATGTGATGATAGTCTCGATACCAGCGTATGAAGCGCGGGACGCCCACGGCGATTGGCGTGACCGGCTCGAATCCAAGCTTCTCCCGCGCCCGGCTGATGTCGGCGTAGGTCGCCGGGACATCGCCCGGCTGCAGCGGCAGCATCTCCATCAGCGGCTTCACTCCCAGCTCGCCCGCGATAAGGTGGATCAGTTCCATCAGTTGCTCGGAGCGGTGGTTGCCGAGGTTGAAGACTTCGCAGGCCTCCAGCCCGGGGCTGAAGAGCGAGGCTTTCACGCCGCTCACAATGTCGTCGATGTAGGTGAAGTCGCGCTGCATCTTGCCATGGTTGAACACCTGAATGCTCTTGCCGGCCAGCATCGCCTTGGTGAAGAGCCAGAGGGCCATGTCGGGGCGCCCCCACGGGCCGTACACGGTGAAGAACCTCAGCCCGACGGTACGGAAGCCATAGAGGTGCGTGTAACAGTGCGCCATCAGCTCGTTCGCCTTCTTGGTTGCGGCGTAGAGGCTCACGGGATGGTCCACGCTGTCGGCTTCGCTGAACGGCAGCTTCGTGTTGCCTCCATACACGCTGGAGCTTGAGGCGTACACGAGGCGCGCTATGCCTGCATGGCGGCAGGCCTCAAGAATATTGAGGAACCCCTCCAGGTTGGCCTTCTGGTACGTGTGCGGGTGCTCGAGGGAATAGCGCACGCCGGCCTGTGCCGCCAGATGGCAGACCGCGTCGAAGCGGTGGTTCGCGAAGCACCGGTTCAGCGCTCCGGTGTCGCACAGGTCGGCCTCCACCTCGCTGAAGCCCGGCAGCGGCGCCAGCAGCGCGGCGCGGTCCCGCTTTAGCCGCACGCTGTAGTAGTCGCTGAAGCTGTCGTACCCGACGACCTCGTGGCCGTCCGCCACCAGCGACTGTGCGACGTGGAATCCGATGAAACCGGCGCTGCCGGTGACCAGGATCTTCATTTCGTGTTTCCCTGCCTTATGCTTTGACCACGTTGCGCCCGGGCTTGCAGACGCCCCGCGCGTCCACGACCAGCGGCATCCGCCGCGCCAGCGCGTCATGGTTGACGCGGTCGTGCGCCGTGCTGATGATTGCCATGTCGTAGCGGGCCTTGCCGATGCGGCCCCAGGTTTCGCTCTTGATGCCGGCCAGGTGCGAATGCTCGCGCGACGGCCGCACCACCGGGCAGAACGGGTCGTAGTACGAAACCTTGGCGCCGTGCTTCGCCAGTTCGTTCCAGAGCGCGAACGTCGGGCTCTCGCGGTCGTCGTCGACGTTCTTCTTGTATGCCAGGCCGACGAGCAGCACCCGGCAGCCTTTGAGCGTCTTGCCTTTTGCGTTGAGCGCCAGCATGGCCCGCTGGATAACATATTTTGGCATGGACGTGTTGATTTCGCCCGCGAGCTCGATGAAGCGGGTCGTGCGGCCGAATTCCTTGGCCTTCCAGGTCAGGTAGAAGGGGTCGATCGGGATGCAGTGCCCGCCGAGCCCCGGGCCCGGATAGAACGGCATGAAACCGAACGGCTTGGTGGCGGCCGCCCGGATGACCTCCCAGATGTCGATGCCCATTTCGGTAAAGACGAGCTTCAGCTCGTTGACCAGGGCGATGTTGATCGAGCGGAAGATGTTCTCCACCAGCTTGGTGGCTTCCGCCGCAGCGCAGCTTGAGACCGGCACGGTGTGCACGATCACGGCGCCGTACAGGGCGCAGGCGGCGGCGAGCGAATCCGCGTTCATGCCGCCCACCACCTTGGGGATCGTGGATGTGCTAAAGTCCTTGTTGTTGGGGTCTTCACGCTCGGGGGAGAACGCGACCAGGAAGTCGCTCCCCGCCTTCAGCTTGCAGCCTTTCTCCAGGATGGGAGTGAGGACCTCCTCGGTCGTGCCGGGGTAGGTCGTTGATTCGAGGCTGACGAGCTGTCCGCGCCGCACGTGCGGGGCGATGCTCTTCGCAGTGTTGACGATGTAGCTCATATCCGGCTCCCGCTGATGGGTCAGGGGCGTCGGCACGCAGATGATGATCGCGTCGCATTCGCTGATGCGCGAGAAGTCGGTGGTCGCCTGCGCGGCCGGGCCGCGGGCGGGGCGGAATGCCGCGGAAACGCGCGCCCCGGGGATGTGCCGGATGTAGGACTTGCCCTTGGCCAGCGCCACAACCTTCTTGTGGTCAATATCGAACCCGAGCACGGGAAATCCCTTCTTCGAGAACTCAAGGAGCAGTGGGAGCCCGACGTAGCCAAGCCCCACGACGCCGACGGTTGCCTGACGCTTCGCGATGCGTTGCATCAGCCTTGTCTTGATATTCATTCTTGTCTCCATGGGTTCGTGTGCCGGTCCCGGCGGTTAACTTCTGGTCACCTGGAAGCCTGTTTTTGAAAGGGACAGGTCGACAAAGCGCGCCCTCGGGTTCGGAGGGTTGCGCGCGAGGAGATGGCGGATTTGTTTTCCGGCATCGATGTCCTTCGCGAGAATCAGCATGTACCCGCCGCCGCCCGCGCCCAGGAGTTTGCAGCCGGCCACGTAGGGGGCGATGCGCCGGACGATCGACTGCACCGCGGGCGGATTGGTTCCCGCGTCGAGAAGCTGGTTCAGGCGCCAGCTGCGGCGGATCGCCTCGCAGGCGCCTTCCCAGTCGTTGCGCTGCAGCGCGTCTGCGGCGAAGCCGGCGTTCCGGCCGATGTCGTCGATCAGGCGCACGTGCGCCGCGGAGTTCAGGAAGAGGCCGCGCACGATCTCCGAGAGAATGCCGTGTGCGACGCGCGTGATGCCCGTGTAATACAGCATGACCAGCGTGTTGGCATACTCCGGGGAGAAGAACCGGTCCGGCAGCCAGCGGAAGACCGGCTTCTGCGCCAGCCCCGGCTCGGTCTCGATGATCTTGAGCGAAGGCGTGATTCCGCCCGCCTGGTCCTGCCAGCCGCCGCCTGATGTCAGCATCTGTTCCAGCGCGAGGGTGCGGATGAGAAGGTCGTTGATAGTCCAATGCAGCCCGAGCAGTTCGCTCAGCGTCCCGAGCAGCGTGGCGGCAAGAATGCTGCTGGTGCCGAGGCCGGAGCCCTTGGGCACGGCGGCGAGCAGGCTCAGCTCGATTCCGCCCCCGAGTTCGCGCTCGAGCTGGCTGCGGAGCGTGCGCCCGCCGCCCTGGGTGTGGAACGCGGGGGAGAATCCGGCGAGGGCAAGCGCGGCGCGGGCTATGCCGAAGCCGCTCCCCAGCGCGGCCCATTGTTCGAGCTCGGCGTACGTGCCCAGGCGCTCGTGGACGCCGAGGTCGATGCTGCGCACCACGATCTCGGGCGCCTGGGCAAAGCGGGCAAAGACCTGGATCGGCGGCTGCCCGTTCAGATCCACCGCGACGTTTACCACGCGGCCGCCCCGCTCGAGGCAGTAAGGCGGGGTGTCCGTCCAGCCGCCTGCGAGGTCAAGCCGCACGGGAGACCGGCCCCAGACAATCTGGTCCTCAATCACGTTGCGCCCGGGCGTGACCGGCGGAACGTCCATCTCGCGGACGATGACGTCGCGCAGGCCGGCAAAGGCCTCGGACTCGAGGCGCTTCGCGGCAGGCTGCCTGCGGCTGCGGGCGACCGCAGAGCGGAACATGCGATCGTGCACGAACGACAGGTCTCCAGCGACGGAGCGGACAGGGACGGAGGGGATTCGCCAGCGTTCGCGCGCGCACAGGGCCGCGGCGGCTTGCAGGTCGAGCCGTCCGACCGCCCCGGCCCATGCTTCGGGCGGGCAGCTTTCGAAGGCCCGGCGCATATGCGCATGGCGCTGGCGGGTGAGCCGCACGATGTCAGCCTCGCGCAGGAGGTCGCGCGCGGAGCATCGGCGCGCGCGCAGCCAGCACCGGCGCGCTGCGTCCGCATCGGCGCAGGATTCTGGATCGAAGAGCCATGTAAGCAGGTCCGATGCGATCTGGTCGGGGCGCAGCACGGGAAACAGCGCGGCCGCCTGGATATCGGTGCGGGGATCGAGGCCCGCGTCGTCCCACGTCAGGCCGCGCTGCTTGAGCCAGGCGGATGCCGGGTGCCCCATCCACGCGGTCGTACAGTCCGACAGTTTTCCCTTGAACAGGTCGTCGAATCCAAAGGCCCGCACGCACAGCGCTCCGCCCGACACAGGGACGAAATCGAGGCAAGCGCCCTGGGGGAGGCGAACGGTCCACTCGTTCGCGGGCACGCCGGTAAGCACGTGCCGGCCCGACAGGCGCCACGTGGCAGGCAGAGTGGAGTTCTCGATCCAGATGTGCGCGGCGCCCTTGTCGAAGGCGGCCTGCACGTCTGAATGCTGAATGACGGGAGTGCCGGGCGACTCCATCGAGGCGTGGCCAAACGAGCGCAGGTCGTGCGCGGGCCGCTGGAGCTGGTGTACGGAGGCGAGCAGGCTGCGGTTGGTGCCGAAATGGTAGAACCGCCCGTCGGGCAGGGGGAGCACGGCGCAGGTGAGCGGGGCGATGTCCCGGTCGCGCACGGCGGGCTTGGCGCCGAGGGCTGGGCCGAACGCGGCGTACAGATCATAGTTCGAGGCCATGCCTCCGCGAAAAGTCTGCCGCGCCGGATTCCAGCCGCATTTGCGCATCAGCACGTCCAGGGCGCGGCGGCTCAGCAGCCAGACGCCGGTATCGAGGTAGAACATAAAGCCGCTGCCGGGCCGCGGAAACTCGTCGGGCGAGGGCTTTTGCAGGAATTGATGCAGCGTGGCCGGGCCGACGGACGGGCAGACCATGACGCCATGCTGCCCGGCTTCTTCCACGGATGCGGAAAGGCCGACGATCAGCACGTCCACCTCGGGGTAGGCGGGCAGGCTGTCGCTGTGCGACAGCAGCACGTCTCCGCACGCCACCATCAGCCGGAACGAATCCGGCGCGTGCCGGTAGAGCTGCTCATAGGACTGTTCCTGCAGATCCAGCAGGAGCTGGTCAGGGCGCTGGCCGGTGACGCCGCGCAGGATGGGCACGGGCGTGAGCGGCTTGCCGGCCGCCGCATAGGGCGGGAGTCGGCGGCTCTCTCCGCTGCCGTGCACGAGCAGCTTGCGTGCGCCTGCCACCCAGGCGTCAAACGACAGGTCGCCTTTCTTCGCTCTGCGGGCGCGCCAGGCGTTCGAGAGGATAAAGGCCGTGCCGCCCCCGGAGCCGAGTTGGCTGCCGGGCGGATCGGAGGCAACAAAATGGTCGCGGGCGCGGAACGGGTCGATTTCCGCGAAGCGGGCCGCGCTGCCTGCAGGCAACGATAGGATCTTCTCCACGCGCAGACTCATGGCTTGCATCCGATTACGAGCATCTCCGTGAACATCAAAGGCCGTAGTATTTCAGGACGTGGCCCAAATATCAAGCCTCGTGCAATGCCGCAGCAATTCGCATTTCTTTGTCGCTAATCGCCTGTGGCCCGGCAGCTTTTAGCCGTGATTCTCCAGGCCGCCGCATCGCAGGAACCGAGACACGCAGAACGGCCTTGGTTCGAAATCTACCAATGGAGCGGGATTGAGCTCGATTACGGGCGCCCGGGGCGGTACACTCCGTCCCCATGGAAACAAGAGATAAGCCTACATTCGCCGGCCTCGGTCTTTCGCCGGCTATTCTAAAAGCCGTGGAAGCGCTCGGCTTTGAAGAGGCTGCGCCTATCCAGGCAGCAGCCATCCCCGTCATGCTTGCCGGACACGACATGGTCGGGCAGTCCCAGACCGGATCGGGCAAAACGGCCGCCTTCGCAATTCCGGCGATTGAAAAAGTGGATGTCGCGAGCAAGGCTGTCCAGGTGCTGATTCTCTGCCCGACCCGCGAACTCGCGATTCAGGTCGCAGAAGAAGTTCACAAACTCGCTGCATTCTCCAAGGGCGTCTCGGCCGTGCCTATCTACGGGGGAGCTTCCTATGACCGCCAGTTTTTCGAACTCAGGAAAGGGGTTCAGATCGTAATCGGAACGCCGGGGCGGGTGCTTGACCATATTGAGCGCAAGACGCTGGCGTTGGACAAAGTCCGCATGGTGGTGCTTGACGAAGCGGATCGAATGCTCGACATGGGCTTTCGTGACGATATCGGGCGCATTCTGGACGTCACTCCTTCGGAGCGGCAGACCGTGTTCTTTTCCGCCACGATCTCGCCTGCCATTCGCGATCTGATCAAGCGCTATTCGCGTGAACCCAGGACGATCCGGATCGAGCAGAAATCCGTCACGGTTCCCACCGTCGAGCAATGGTTCTACGAAGTGCCATACAACCGCAAGGTGGAGGCGCTTCTGCGCCTTGTGGATTATCATGGCTTCAAGCTGGGCATTATCTTCTGCAACACCCAGCGGATGGTGGATGAGCTTACCGACACGCTGCTTGCGCAGGGCTTTTCGGCGGACCGGTTGCACGGCGGCATTCCCCAGGCACAGCGCACCCGCGTCATGAACAAGTTCAAGCAGTCCGAATTTGAGTTCCTTGTGGCCACCGACGTGGCCGCCCGCGGCATTGATGTGGACGACCTGGAAGTCGTCGTCAACTTTGACCTGCCCTACGACGCCGAGGATTACGTGCACCGGATCGGCCGGACCGGGCGGGCCGGCAAGCGGGGCATGGCCATGACGTTCGTCTCCGGGCGCGACATCTACAAGCTGTCGTTCTTCGAGCGGTTCACCCGAACGCGGATCCATCGGGGCAGGATGCCGACGGTGAACGATGTCGAAGAGAAGAAATCCGACGCGCTTTTGAAGAAGATGCGGACGGTTCTCGGCGGCGATTCGTTCAAATCCCAAACCCCGCTCGTCGACCGGTTGCTGGAAGAGGGCTTTCTGTCGACCGACATCGCCGCAGCGGTCTTCCATATTCTTACCGGCGCGGGCGGGGATTCTTCGCCTTCGCGGGAAAGTGCGCCCGTGCCGCCCCCACGTACAGCTGTCCCGGCCGTTCAAGCGGCGCCTGCGGAGGCCAACCGACCTGTGCGCCCGCCGCCGCCACGCGCAGTCGCGCCCGCCGCGCACGCGCCGCCTGCGGAGGCCAGCCGACCTGCACGTACGCCGGCACGTGCAACTGCCCCCGCCGCCCCCCATGTGCAGGCTGCCGAGGCAAGTCGACCTGTACGCACGCCGCCTGCGCGTGCGGCAGCCCCCGCCGCGCACGTGCCGCCTGCGGAGGTCGCCCGACCAGCGCGCACACTTCCGCCGCCAGCGATTCGCCCGCGCCAGCAGGACGCAAAGCCGGTCTCGCCCGCGGGGGAAGAGCCGGTTCCCGTGCTGCGCCTTGTGCCGGAGGGGAGTCTGTGGGTCCGCTTAAGCATCGGCTGGCGCGACAAGATCACCCCAAAGACGATTGTGAGCCTTCTCGGGAAGGAACTCGACGTCCCCGCGCCACGCGTAGGCATGATCCATTTGACAGAAACTCAATCGTTCGCCCAAGTCAGGAAGCAGTACCTTTACAAACTGTTCAAGGGGCCCGTGAGCGTTGACGCGGAGTTCGGCCCCGTGCAGCTTTCGCTGCTGCCCGAGAAGCGGCCGGTGAAGTCGCGCCAGAAGCCCACGGAACCGCGCAAGAAGGGCCCTCGTTGAGGCCCGGCATTCGACGCATGGATTTCGTGGCTCAGGCGCGCCGCTGCGGGGTTTTGAAGTGAGTGCGGGACTGGAATTGCGCGCAGAAGGTGGCGCCGCATTGTCTGGTCTCGGATTGAAGTGCCGCCCACTCTGTAACGCATGACTTCTCAACACAACGCCGTGCTTCAGGGGCGTATCGTGGCGTCCCATGGCCGCCAGTATGAAGTCCGGCTTGAGGATGGCCGCGGCGGCACGCGTAGCCTGATGTGCTTCCAGCGCGGCAAGAAGAGCCTGTATGCCTGCGGCGATGAAGTTGAGGTGGAAGCGACAAGCGACACGCAAGGCGTCATAAATGTCTTGCGGCCCCGGCGCAGCCTTTTCCATCGCACGGACGCCTTTAACGATAAGCTGATTGCTGTCAATGTCACGCAGGTCGTGCTGGTGGCCGCAACGGAGCCTGGTTTCAGCGACGAGCTGCTGGTGCGCTGCCTCTGTGCGGTGGAATCACAGAAGATCAGCGGGCTGATCGTGCTGAACAAGTGTGACCTGAAGACCCACCTTCAACGGGGGCGTGAATTGCTGGTTCCCTTTACGAGGCTTGGTCATTCCGTGCTTGAGCTGAGCGCGCAAGGCGGCGACCTGGACGTGTTGCGCCGGCATCTGGCCGGCCATGTCTCCTTGCTGGCCGGGCAATCCGGCATGGGCAAGACGACCCTGATCAATGCGTTGGTGCCGGAGGCGCTCGCCAAGACAGGCATTGTGTCGGAAGCGCTCCAAAGCGGCAAGCATACCACCACCCATGCCCGCTGGTATGACCTGCCCGGCGGGGGTGCGCTGATTGACAGCCCCGGGCTCCAGGCCTTTGGCCTCGCGCACTTGTCGAAAGAGCAGATTGAGGATGGTTTCATGGAGCTTCAGCCGCTGCGCGGCCAGTGTCGTTTCCGTGACTGCCAGCATGATCGCGAGCCTCATTGTGCCTTCCGTGCCGCCCTTGCCGCCGGCGAAATCGATGCCAGGCGATTTCAAGTCCTCCAAATGCTCCTCGCCGAGAATCGCAGGAAGCCGAAGTTCTGAAAAGACGCCATGACCAAGAAAGAAATCCATCAGCGCTTCATCGCGCAGCTCGCCGCGGAATTGGAGACCATTACCGTTGCGGCGAAGAAGTCCTTCGCCACCGCCACGGACGAGGAACATCACGCGGAGGGCAAGTATGACACATTCAAGCTCGAGTCCTCCTACCTTGCCCGGGGTCAGGCAAAGAGGGTGGAGGAGCTGACCCAGGCGCTGGCAAGCCTGCAAATGCTGCCGCTTCACGAGTTGCACGACACAAGCCCCATCCAGCTCGGGGCGCTGGTTCGGCTGGAAGATGGCGATGGGGCGCGGCGCGGCCTGCTCTTGGGTTCCGCCGCAGGCGGGGAAAGAATCGTCGCGGACGGGGAAGAGATCATGATCGTTACATCCCGCTCTCCTCTGGGCCGTGCCGTGCTGGGAAAGATCGTGGGTGACACCTTCGTCCTGACGATAGGACTCGACACTCGCAAGCACAAGGTGCTGTCGGTGGAGTGAGGGGCGAGGGCGCCCCGGCCCCGGAAGATTCAGCGTCTGGTTGACGATAATCCATTCCTTGAATCTTCGCGACCGGAAGCAGGCGGAGGGCGCCTGTGAGTTCCGGGTAGGTGTCCGTTCAGGCGCGTTTCTGTATCTCCGCGACGAGGGCGTCGCAGCTCCAGGCGCAAGCCGGGAGCCAGAACGGGCAACTCCGGCTGGAGGCGCGGCGACCCCGCCACGTTCCCTCGCTCCTTCTCTTGCACCCCGCGACGAGGTCGTCGCGTCTCCAGGAGCACGGAAACGAGCGAAATCAGACGTTCCGCCGGAGTCGCGGTGCCCCCCGCCGCGTTCGCTCCGAGCTTCGCCGCATCTCCCCCGGGCGGCGATCATCGGAACTCACGTGCGCCCGCTGGCGGAAAGGAAAGGGGCGGAAAGGAATGGCTTCCCTGCTTGACAAGTGATACAATCTGAGTATATATTTCCCGCCATGTTGGAGGCAGGGCAACGCGTGCGGCTGCGGGCGGTGGTTGCGCCGGAGCGGTTTGAGGCGGTGGTGGTCCCCCGCCGGGGCGGGGGCGTGACGGGTGATGAATACCGCCAGGTCCTGATTGACCGCATCGCCTGGATCGACAAGGCCAAGCGCGACATCAAGGCGCAGATTCATCAGACTGCCCTCGCCGCGCGGGAGCAAAAGGCATCGATCGACCAGGGGTGGCTGCGTCGAAGCAAGGACAAGATGGACCACCTGACCCGCGAGCGCGAAGAGGTCCGGAAGGCGCTGCACACCGTGAATGAAGAGGTGAAGCAGGCTCGTCGCGAGCGAAGCGGGCGCGGCCCGGAGACGGTTGCACAGGCCTTCATGCGAATCGCGAAACTCAAGCTTCTTGGGGAAGTGTACGATGAGATTCACGCCGATGCCGTGGACGCCGTGAGCGCCAGGGAGGATTCGGAGCACCTTAATACGCCATGACTCCCTGGCGCAGGCCGGCTTCCTTGAGCACGCGGAAGTGCCGGCCGCCGGGAAACGGTGTTTGACATTTGCGGGCGGCCCTGTCTTTAGTACCGCCGTTTTGTGTCCGCGGCGGAACTGCCGGGGAGCAGACAAGAGGAGGGGATTGACATGGGACTGCATTCAAGTTTGAAGTCGTCAAGCCGTATCAAGGCGAAGCGCAACGTATTGAAGCGTTTCGAGCGCGTTGATCTGCTCAAGGTCCGCGGGAAGTGGAAAGACGGAGATCGCGGGCAGGGCTTGCCCAAGACCAAGCCCGAATGATTCCGACGTGGCGGCGGCAGGTTGTTCCGATGAGTTCGACCCGTTCCAACGCCGGCTTGTGTCTCGTGGCAGGGGCTCTGAGCCTGTTCGCTGCAGTGTATTGCCTTCAAGCCGGCGCCGATGAACTTCGCGCCGGCCCCGGGTTGGACTATCCAGTCGTGGGATCGGTCGGGGCCGGGGAGAAGCTTGAACCGCTGGGTGAAGACGGCGAGTGGGTCAGTGTGTCGGCGCCGCTGTCCGTGCCCGCTTGGGTTCATTCCGAGTTGATTCGTGGCGGGGAAGTGGCTGTGCCCCTTGCCGCAGTTCGTGCAGGCCCGGGCATAGATCAGCCGGTTCTTGCAAAGCTTCGACAGGGCGCTCCCGTAAAGATTCTGCAGACCGAGGGCGCATGGGCGCGCATTCGCACTCCGGGGCAGTGCGTGGTCTGGATCAGGAAGCAATCTCTCGATCGCGGCCGCGTGCTCGCAGCCTCTCCCGCTCCGGCCGGTCCGCGCGTCCGACCGGAGCGCGTGCGCTCCCCGGTTCCCGCTCCCGTGCCGTCGGTGACGGCTCTGCCGCAGGGCGGGACGGTCGTGCTGACAGGCCTCGTGGAGCGCGTTACCTTTGCATGGCACAGCCCCGGCCCGTATCGGCTTATGTCGGACGATGACCGGCGCCCCCGGGTAATCCTCACGTACCTGACGGGCGAGAACGCCGAGATGTCCCGGGCGCAGAATAAGCGGGTTACGGTAGCCGGGCAGCTGTCGCAGGTTCCCCGTGCGCTCTATCCCGTGATGCGGGTCAGCCGGATCCGCGATTCCGCACCCGGCGGCGTGGCAGCAAGTCCGTAGCCCAGCGCGGCTTCACGCATCCGTCATGATCCACCTCAAGCCGAAGGTGCCCGGCGGAGCACCAGCACGGCGTTGCTGCCGCCAAATCCAAAACTGTTCTTCATGGCGACGGGTGAGGCCAAGGGTTCGGAGCACGAGCCCACGAGTCGCAGCGGACATTCCGGGTCCTGGTCGGTCACGTTCAAGTTCGGTGGCACGCGCTGCGCTTCCAGTCCCAGCGCCGTGGCGATCGTCTCCACTGCGCCTGAGGCGCCGAGAAGATGGCCGAAGTAGGACTTGTTCGACGCCACAGGAATGTGGTCCGCAGTATCGCCGAATGTCTGGCGGATGGACTGGCTTTCGCACGCGTCATTGGCGCGGGTGGCTGTGCCATGGGCGTTGATGAACCCGACGTCGGCCGGCGAAATGCCCGCGCAGCGAAGGGCATCCCGCATGGCGGCGGCCTGGCCGGCGACGCTGGGGCGGGTGATGTGGTCCGCGTCCGAGCTCTCCCCGAACCCGCATATTTCCGCGCGAATGCGCACGCCCCGGTCGAGGGCGCTGTCGAGCGATTCCAGCACCAGTGCGCCGGCGCCCTCGCCGAGCACGCATCCGTCGCGCCCGCGATCGAAGGGGCGGCAGGCGGCCGCCGGGTCGGCGCTGCGCGACATGACGCCGAGATTGTCCCAGCTTGCAAAATTTGCGGGATCGACAAGCGCTTCGCTGCCGCCGCAGAGCACGGCTCGCGCATATCCGTCACGAATCATGCGAAACGCGATGCCGATGGCGATGGTGGACGAGGTGCAGGCGGAGACGGTCATGTAGTTTGATCCGGTCAGCCGGAAGTGAAGCGAGAGCTGGGACGAGATCGCGTTGGCCATGCAGCGCAGCACGGTCGTCGGACGGAGCCCGCGCGGGCCTTTTGCCGCGTAGGCCCCGTAGGACTCTGTCAAACTGCCGGCGCAGCCTGCGCCGGTGCCGAATACGATCGGGATCGGCTGGGGCGAGTACGGCGGACAGTCCGGGATAAGGCCCGCCTGGGCCAGGGCCTGGCGGGCCGCGAAGAGTGCTGACTGGATGACCTTGTCGGAGGAGGGGATGTGCGCGGCTGCGGCGCGCTCCGCGAACGCCGCTGGCTCGATCATGGCGGCGAACTTGGTCTTGTAGGCGGACACATCGAATTCCGCGACGTGCCGGATGCCCGTCTTTCCTGCGAGCAGGTTGCTCCAGAACTCCTTCTCGTCCAACCCCACGGCGGTCGCCATTCCCAGGCCGGTTATCACCACGCGCTTTCTGTCGTCCATCGTGTCGTCCTCTCTACATTCCGAGCCCGCCGTTGACCTGCAGCACATCGCCTGTCACATAGTCTGAATCCGTTGAAAGCAGGAAGAGTACGGCGTCGGCGACCTCTTCTGGCGAGGCGAATCGTCCGAGTGGCACGCCGACGGCTTGGCGGCTTCCTTCTGGAATGGCGGCGGTCATGTCCGTGTCGACCATTCCGGGGGAAACGGCATTGATGCGAATGCCGAAGCGCGCCGCCTCATGCGCGAGAGTCTTTGTCATGCTTACCAGCGCGGCCTTGCTTGCGGCATAGTCGGCGCCCATCCACTTGCCGGCGCCATGCGCAGCAAGGGATGCGATGTTGACGATGGCTCCCGCACGTTGCGCGCGCATGAATACATAGGCTGCCTGCATGGCCAGCAGCGGCGCCTCCACGTTCACGGCGAAGGTGGCGCGCCACTGGGTCAGGGAGAGCGCCCGAAAGGGAAGCGCCTTGCCGCCGCCCGCGTTGTTCACCAGGCCGTCGAGGCGGCCGGCCCGCGCCGCAAAATCCTTCACGATGCGCGCGGCGGCTTCCGGATCCGCGAAATCGGCGGGCAGCGGCACGGTGCGGCCGTTCCCGGCCGTGGCCAGCTCTTCGCAGGCGCGGGCAACGGTGTCGCCCTGCCTGCCGTGGATGCCGACCGTGGCGCCTTGAGCAACGAGCTTGCGGGCGATGGCATAGCCGATCCCGCGCGTGGAACCGGTGACGAGTATCGCTCTTTGATGAAGATGCGGCATAGTCTCCAAGCCTTCAGGTCGATAGGATTCTGCGCCCTTCGTCGAGGAAGATGCCTTGCAGGTTCATTCGTAGCGCCTGCGGATTGGTGGCAGCCAGCATGCCCTCTTCTTCGCTGATCAGGCCGTTCTTGATGTGGTCGTAGATCGACTGGTTAAAGGTTTGCATGCCGTCCTCGCGGCCCGTCTCGATCGCGGCGGACAGCACGCCCAGCTGATTCTTCTCGATCAGCTTGCGCACGGTCGGGGTGTTGATCATGATCTCCACCGCCGGAATGACGCCGCCGCGCACGTCGGGAACAAGCCGCTGGCAGATGGCCGCGTGCAGGTTGTTCGCTAGGCCCAGGCGGATGTGGTTCTGTTCCTCGGCCGGGAAGACGTCAAGCATTCGCGGCACGGCGAGGTCGGCGCTGCCCGAGTGCAGGGTGGACATTACCAAGTGGCCGGTTTCCGCCGCCAGCAGGGCCGTGCGTATGCTCAGGGCGTCGCGCATTTCTCCGATGAGGATGACGTCGGGATCCTGTCGCAGGAGGTGCTTCAGCGCGTTTTCGAAGCTCAGAGTGTCAAGCCCGACTTCGCGCTGCGTGATCACCGACTGGTCGTCGATGAACATATATTCGATGGGGTCCTCCGTCGTGATGATGCGGCGGCGCTGGGTGCGGTTGATCTCGCCAATAATTGCGGCCAGCGTCGTAGACTTTCCAGAACCTGTTGTGCCGCAGAGGAGTACGATTCCGCGCTCGGCGCGTGCCAGATCCTTTAGCTGCGGGGGAAGGCGTAGGTATTCGACGGTCGGGACCTCCGTCTTCACGTGGCGCATGGCGATCACCGGGAGCCCCTGCGAGAGGAAAACGTTCACACGAAAACGGCCCACGCCTTCTTCCTGAAGAGAGAAGTCTGCCTCATGTTCTTCCTCGAACCGCTTTGACATGTGGGGCGGAATGATGTGCTTGCAGATCTCGATGATGTATTCGGGCGTGAGGGCCTCGAATCCGCTTTCCGTGAGGGCTCCGCTTATGCGGAAGAAGGGCTCGCTGTGCGCCTTGATATGCACATCCGAGGCGCGGCGTTCAATGGCACACTGCAGGAGTTCATGCAACATCGACATATGTCACCTCATTCTCACGACCATCACGATTCCCGTTGCCAAGAAAGCCAGATTGGGCAACCAAGCCGCCGCCCAAGGGTCCAGGACCTGGCGGATGCCCAGAAAGAGCCCGAACTGTGCCATTGCATAGAAAGCGAAGAAGAATGCCACGGCACGGACCACGCCGACAAGCGCGCTTTGGCGTCCGGTGCGGGCTCCGGTGGGCACGGCGAACAGGGTTACAATAAGGCATGCCCACGGCATCGCGAGGCGGCTGTGCAGGGTGGAGAGTTTCCGGGCCATGGCTTCGCGCGAAAGGCCGGGATGCCGTGCGATATAGTTCCACATCGCGCTCGGGCTGAGAATTTCCCAGGCGCGCACTTCGTTTACGAAGTCGATGGGATACTCCGCAAACGATGTCATTTCCACGACCGAGCCCCGGCCGGTGGCCATTGCGACGGGCTGTCCGACCGGATTGTCGCTCTCGTCATAGCTCTGCACCGTGGGTTCGAACAGCCACCATTGCTCGTCCAGCCACTGGGCTTTCGACGCCCGGATATCTCGGATGCGGGTGCCATTCGCACGTTCCTCCGTGATCTTCACCCTCTTCAGGAACGCCGGCCGGTTGAGGTCAAATTCCTCCACCGTCCATAGCCGGTGGTCGTGTGTGTTGTAGTATGCGGTGTTGAACTGGAGTTTCTCGCGCGGGCGGCGCGCGATCACGTCTTTGAAGGATTGGCTCCACGCCTGGGCCGGCGGGGCGATGAGTTCTGCGACGGCAATGTTCGTGAGGCTGAAGAGGAGCCCGACGAGCAGGAAGGGGCGCAGGATTGTGTAGAAACTGAGCCCGCTTGTGCGCATGGCAAGCAGCTCGTTGTTCTTCGACAGGTTCCACAGCGTGTAGAGCGTGGCGAGGAGGAGGGATGCCGGAGTGATGTATTCGAGGGTGGGAGCCAGAATGCACAAGTAGTACAGCAGGATGTGGGCGAGGGGCGCTTTCGCCTCCATGAGTTTCGAAAGATCGCCGAACAGGTCGAAGATGATGAACATCATGCTGAACCCGCTGAGACAGTAGAAGACCGGTCCCAGATAGCTTCGCAGAAGGTATTTTCCGATGATCCTCATAAGCTCTTCATACCGGTCTGAACGTACACTGGAACCGGTCTTCCCGGCAACGCCAAACGGCACGGCGGGACAGATAGTGAAAAATGGAGATTGAAGCTCCGTTGCGGCGGGTGCTATACCTTTCGCCGCGCAGCGCCCCTCAAAGCGCCGGGGTGGCGAAATGGCAGACGCACGAGACTCAAAATCTCGCGGTAGAGATACCGTGAGGGTTCAACTCCCTCCCCCGGCACCAGTCTGAAGATGCGCCATTTCAAGCTATTCAGCCAATGAATAGTGGGTATTTGTGCATATCGCCCTTTTCGCCCATTGCGGTTTTGTACGGTTGCGTGACTTTCCATAATCATGCAAACGGAGGCTTCAATGGGTAGCATAAAGGTAGCAGGAGGGGGGCGCGGAAGAAGAGTAGGTTTTGGCGCCGGGCTCTCTCGATCTGCACAATTGCTTCTCGGATGCCCTTTGGCGGGTTGCGGATGGTTCATCGGAAGCCTGCCCAACAAGGTTCTCGCCGCCCAGATCGAGAAGCCCCGCAGCCTCCTTGGCACGCGCGGCGGGCTCCGTCGCCAGGCCCAAAGTTGTGACGTTCGAACCATCCTGAGCCGGTTTGGCGGCCCCACGCGCACCGACATCGAACGCAACGACAAGAACCAGCGCGGCTACGCCCGCGTCTCCCTTCAGGAGGGCGGCTCTGTCGCATCATCGCCCGAGCCCGACCCATCCCAAGTCGTGCCACCGTGAGCATTGGCACTCAGTAAGACTCACTCCCTCGGACGCGGTTGAGTCCAAGGGCACAACTGCCGGACCGATCTTGCGTCGATGAGGCTTTACATGCTGTGCGGCGCGATATAGCGTCAGCCCAATTGTATATGGCTGCGGTCTGCATTCTCGATCTCAGATGCGTGCACATGATCGGGGTTGCCTGGCTGACACTTGAGTAGATAAACGAGGAGAAACACAATGAAGCTAGCCGGAACGGATTCACCAAGGACCAACACGAGTCGCATGGCCCCTTCCTTTGCAGCGGCCGTCCGACTAATGATGCTTGCCGCAACCGTGGCTCTACTCCCCGCCGGTCTGCTGGCGGCAGCTAACAGCGTGTCGGCGCCCGCCGGCTTCGTGCAACTCGTGGTGCCGCCCCAGACCGACCTCTTCGCCGCGATGCCGTTCGTGGCAGCCGACGAGGGAATAGCGGGTGTCCTTTCGAACCAACTGACAGGCGCGACGAACGAGAGCGCCGCCGACCGCATCCGGAAGTGGGATGTTTCGGTCCAGCAGTTCACCAACGCATATAAGTACAGCGACGGCGTCTGGTACGCCGACTTCGAGGGCTTCGCGCCCTGCGACATGAGCTTCGCGCCCGGCGAGGGTTTCTTCATCCAGAACCGCCAGTCCGCCACGCAGACGGTCTTCCTGTGCGGCCAGGTGGTCCTGGACAACGCGAGCACGCAGACCATGGCCGGCGGGCTGGCGTTCTTCGGATACCCGTTCTCCACGGCCCGCAAGCTCAACGACACCAGCCTCGCCGCGGACGGCGCCCAGGCGGCCGCGGCTTGGACGAACGCCGACCAGGTTTCGGTGTGGGACATCATCCAGAGCCAGTACGGGATCTTCGGGCTCAACAGCGGCGACAATCTTTGGCACTCGACGACGGACTGGAACGGGACGCCCGCCGACGATTACTTGCAACTGGGGCAGGGGCAATGGTTCCAGCGCGCGGCGACGAACGCGTTCGACTGGACCGAGAGCAGGCCCTACGACCAACTCTTCCCGACCGACGGCAATCCGCCCGTGATCACCGACCTCAGGCCGAACGCCCAGCAGGACCAGATGACGCTCTCGATCGACGCGACTGGCATCGGTACCGTGGAGATCTACTACAAGGATCTCGCGGCGAATAACGAGTTCTCCAGCACTGGCTGGCAGATCGCGGCGACCAACGTAACGGGTGGCGGCCAGATCGAGTGGACGGACGCCGGCACTGGTGGCCGTGGGGCCGTCAACACGGTCTACGCCAGGTACTATCTGGTAGGCAACGCGGGAATCGATTCCGACGGAGACGGCCAGCCCGATAGCCGTGAAGTCTTTTCCCTTGGAACCGATCCGAATCACAACGACGCGGCAACCAACAGCCCAGCAACCTTGATCCGTTTGGACTTCGGTAGCGTTTCCCATCCGGAATACAAGGTCGCCGACGGGACAGTCGATAGCGTGGCTGCTGGCGCCGATTCCGTTTTCGGAAGTGCGGGTTCCGACATCTGGGACTACCGCGCCAACGGGTCCGGCAACTACCTGGGCCTGACAAACACCGCGGACGGCGCGGCGACCGACGTCGGCATCATCTTCAGCGGCACGTTCAACACCGGGTCCGGTGGCGGCGGCTCAGACGGAATCAACCTTCGCCGTGACTACATCGGGGCACCCGGCCAGGACATGACCTTCGTCGTCACGAACCTGCAGCCCAACACCGAGACTCGGCTCTTCTTCTACGCCATCGAGTTCTGGAACGCGCCCTACCGCATCCAGATCGGCAGCGGCACGCCGGTCCTCGTTACCGGTGGGACGGCGGACAACGGCTCGGAGGTCATCGGCACGACCGACGGCTCGGGCGTTCTCAGCGGATCGGTGACCAGGGCGCTCGACATCAACGGCGGTGCCACCGAGCTCGACATCTCAGGAATCCAGATCTACCAGGCGGGCTCCGGCTCGAGCACCAATTCGTCCGGTCCGGCGGCTCCCACGGTCAGCAACGCCGGTGGGGCAACCAACGTCACGTCGAGTTCGGCGCACCTCTGCGGCGACCTTACCTCTACCGGCGGGACCACCACAAGTGTCCACGTCTACTGGGGTACGACGGACGGCGGCACGGATTCTGAAGCGTGGGACAGCGTCATCGACATGGGCGCGCTGGCTACGGGCGCATTCTCGACGCAGGTCACAGGGCTTACCGCAAGCACGACGTATTACTACCGCACCTACGCCACCAACTCGGCAGGGGAGGGCTGGGCATCGAGCAGCGCTTCCTTCTCGACCCACAGCGATATGACCAGCGGAGGCGCGGCCACGTTCGTTCGCCTCGACTTTGGGAGCGTTTCCCATCCGGAATACAAGGTGGCCGACGGCTCAATCGACAGCGTCGCGACCAACGCCGATCCGGTCTTCGGCAGCTATGGCGGCAACATCTGGGACTACCGCGACAACGGCTCGGGCAACTACCCGAACCTGAAGAACACCGCTGACGGCTCCACGGCCACGGCAGTCGGCCTCTCCTTCAGCGGCACGTTCAATACCGGGTCCGGCGGCGGCGGCTCCGACGGAATCAATCTTCGGCGCGACTACATCGGGGCGCCTGGTCAGGACATGACCTTCGTCGTGAGCAACCTCATGCCGAACGCCGAGACACGGCTGTTCTTCTACGCGATCGAGTTCTGGAACGCGCCCTACCGGGTCCAGATCGGCAGCGGCACGCCCGTTCTTGTCACAGCGGGCACGGGGAACAACGGCGCTGAGCTTATCGGCACGACCGACGGTTCAGGCGTTCTCAGCGGATCGGTGACCAGGGCGCTCGACGTCAATCCCGATGCCACCGAACTCGACATCGCCGGCATCCAGATCTTCCAGCCGGACTCCCAGCTGTGGATCAAGAACCTGGTGCCGCACGGCATCAGCGAAACAGCCGTCTTGATGAACGGGTACCTCGCGAGCACCGGCGGAGCGCCTGTGCATGTGTGGCTCTGCTGGGCAACGAACAACTGCGGGACCGGCGAGTGGCCGAACATCGAGGATCTGGGCGTCATGGCTGCCGGGCCGCTCTCGAACCAGGTCTCCGGCCTGAGTTTCACCAACACGGCCTACTACTACACGTTCTTCGGCTCCAACAGCGCGTGCGGTACAGCGTGGGCAACGCCTGTCATCAGCTTCGGCGGCACCGGCGACACGGACGGCGACGGGATGCCGGACGGCTGGGAACTCGCCCACGGTCTTAACCCGCTTGTGAACGACGCCTCGCTTGACGCGGATGGCGACGGCCTCACGAACCTGGAGGAATGTCAGCACGGCACCAATCCGTCCAGCCCCGACACCGATGGCGACGGAATCAGCGACGCGGAGGAACTGCGCGACGCCTGCACCGATCCCCTCGTCGCCGAATTCAACGGCACGGTCACGGACGTCGCTGTGGTCAATGGCGCGGACGCCGTGGCCGAACTCGGCAACTGGGTGACGAACGATACGTCGCTGATCTCCATGGGTCGGCGGGGCTACGCCGAATACACCGTGAACTGCACGGTGGCCGACATGTACTGCATCAAGGTGGACGCGACGCATCTTTGGCTGCGCAACAGCTGCGGCCCCTTGGACCCCGTCGACGCCAGCGACCTGCTGATCTACGTGGACGGTCGCTACATCGGGAAGAAACGCCTGGTGGCCCCCGAGGGGATCGACGGCTCGGTGCGCGCCTTCACGCCCTGGCTGCAGCCGGGTGCCCACACGGTTCGGATCTTCTGGGACAACGTGCACCGCAAGGTCGCGCTCAAGCTCCAGCGCATCCACCTGCAGTCCCTCGGCGGGCCGGATTCTGACTCCGATGGCGTCAAGGACTGGGTCGAAGCATCCGTGGGTGCCATGACCAGCCTCGACCGGGTCCACAGCGCCGCCTACGTGGGTGGGAGCGTCACCAACGCGGCCTGGGGCCCCGGCTGGACCAACGGCGCCAGCACCTCCGTCGTCTCGCCGGTGTGCATCGAGGGCGTGGACCGGTATCCGGACCTCATGTCGATCGCCGTAAACAGCGAGACCAACTTCGCGGCGCGTGCCGGCGCGGGCGAGCGTTGGTATGCCGATGTGCCGCTATCTCTCACGGGAAGCACTGCCATCGCGGTGTCGTATCAGTCAGGCGCGCTCACGCGCTCGACGAGCGTCGCCTGGGTGCCGCTCAACCTGCTGGCGGCCGGCGACCTGCGCATCCGCGCCGGTGACTCTCTCATGCTGACAGCTCAGCCGGAAGGCGTGTCCACCGGTGCCGTGACGATTACGGTCGACGCGCAGCAGTACGTGACGAGCGTGGGCGCGCCGCTGGTGCATGCCTTCGAGACGCCCGGCACCTACGCGGTCTCCGGGGCGCACGAGAGCGGCTCGAACAATACGATCACGGTGACCGTCGTGGGCGCGGCGTTACCGGCCCAGACTCCCGCCTGCATGCTTGGCCGCTCGCGCACTTGGACTTGTCCCGACCTGCCCGATGCGGCGTCAGTTGAAGCGGATACCACCGTGTCGTTGACGCGAAACGGAACGACGTTCGGCATCACCATGTCCAAGGTCAACTGGGACCACTATCTTGTGGCGCGGCTGCCTGCCCCGAGCGTCGAAGGCGGCCAGACCGGGCCGATATTGGCGAACAAGAAGCTCAACGGTTTCTGGATCCAGGCGGCGGTGGACAGCTACTTGTGGGTCGTGGAGGAGTATCCCGACAGCGCGCTGTGGCAGCAGGAGGTGGTCGCCAGAGCCGTGCCGTCGGACGTGGACATCCAGCTCTCCATCTTCGTAGGCGGGGTCACGTTCGACGACCTGACAGTCGTGCGCTGGATCACGGCGGCTGACCTCAACGAACTCGGTGAGTACAGCTTCCGGATGCTTCGCCCCAACTCGGTGGGGACCTCGACCTGCCATACGATCAAAGCCTACCAGGACGGCGAGTTCATTGGCGATGCCTATTACAGCGGAGTGCTGTTCCCGAATGAATAAGCTGAGGACGAAAGATATGTCGAGGTTCTGCAATCGATCGACTTGCGCAGTGCTTCTGGCTGGCGTACTGGCTTGTTTCGTGCCCGCGAGCAATGTGTGCATGGGGGCGGTGGTCTGCAACCCACCTGCTGGAGGCTTAACAACACTATCGGCGTTCACGGTACGCGATCAGAATAGCACAGGCAATGCTGCTACAGCCACCCCTAACCCGCTGTCAAATCAGGTCAAGCTCTTCATTTGCGGGGACACCGCAGTAATCCAAATGTCGGCGGTCGTGGCCCCTCTAGCGAATATGGTTTACGTCGGCTGGCAGATAGAGGAAGCGAGTGGGGCTGGAAAGGCTTTGGTCCTTCCCCCGCGCGCGGTTCCGAACCATGGCAGAGTCGTTTCCGCCGTGCCCGCGGTCAACGAAAGCATCCTGACGGTTGGGACGCCTGAGGTTCGACAATTCTACGTGAAGGCTTTTTGCGATCCCAACACGAACGGTGTGAAGGAAGCCGGCGAAGATTACTACTATGACATCGCCGGCAACCCAATTGAGGTGCAGGTGGTCGTCCT
>CAYRKB010000036.1:0-30250 GCA_964424705.1 uncultured Victivallales bacterium | reverse complement strand
GATCTACACGCACGTGGTGCGGAACATGCGGACGCCCGCCATGAGCCCGCTGGACCGGCTGCGGGCGGAGGAGGCGGCCCGGAAGGAGCGCGGGAGAGAGACTGGCACAGCAAGACAAACGGCAGAGTGACGAACCGCGGAATCGCGCATGATCCTAAAAAGAGCAGTTGGACAGGATTCATTGGATTGGGGCCGAGCGGGTTAAGACATCTGGCGTCATCACCTGATGAGTGAGGGCGCGGCCAATCATAACCCCATCCTGTCCATCTTGTTAATCCTGTCACAACTCTTTGAACTGCCGAATCTAGGATGATAGGTTGAGAGGGAGGAGCGGGACTTCGAGTTTTTACGAATTGCCGCACAGTGGCGGGTCAGCCGCCGATGGATGCCATGGCGAGCTTCTGCTCGAAGGCGCGGCGTATGGTCTTGCCGCCAAGGATCCGGCGCGCGGCCGCGACGATGGCCTGGCGCTCGCCTGCGCGCAGCATGTCGCGGACGGAAATTCCCTCGTTGCTGGCCAGGCACCCGATCAGCCGCCCGTCGGCGGTCACCCGCAGGCGCGAGCAGTCCCCGCAGAAGGGCGCGCTGCACGACGAGATGAAGCCGATGGAGCCCTGCCTGCCCGCCGCATCGGTGACGAGGTAGCCCCGGGCGGCCGCGCCGGGCTCCGCGTCGCCAACGGCGAGCGTGTAGTGCGCGGATAGCTTCTTGCGCACCTCCCCGGAGGATACAAATCCGCCGGCAAAGAGACCCGCGCCCGGGCCGATCGGCATGAGTTCGATGAACCGCACTTCGCATTTCCGGCCAAGCGCGAAAGCGACGATGTCTGCCGTCTCCTCCTCGTTCACGCCCCGCATGACGACGGTGTTCAGCTTCAGCGGGACCAGCCCCGCGTCGAGCGCGGCGTCGATTCCCTCAAGGACCGCCTTCAGCTCGCCTCCGCCGGTGAGGCGGCGGAAGGTGTCGGGCGACAGCGTATCCAGGCTCACGTTCACCCGCTGCAGGCCGGCCCGCTTGAGGCGCTGCGCCATGCCCGCAAGGAGCAGGCCGTTGGTTGTGAGAGCAAGGTCCGGGACG
Source organism: uncultured Victivallales bacterium (assembly GCA_964424705.1). Classification (GTDB taxonomy): domain Bacteria; phylum Verrucomicrobiota; class Kiritimatiellia; order UBA8416; family CAYRKB01; genus CAYRKB01. The sequence goes on along the minus strand of CAYRKB010000036.1, from coordinate 29,173 downwards.
CCAAGGCCGGCGAACATGCCGACAAGCCGTTCGACTTCAAGGCGCAGGAGCGGCTCCCCGCCGGTGATCCGCACCTTCGTCAGGCCGAAGGCGGCCTGGAGGCAGGCCGCGAGCGAGGCGAGTTCCTCGTAGGTGAGAATCTCTTCCCTGGGGCCAAGCGGGACGCCCTCGGGCGGCATGCAATAATCGCACCGCAGCTGGCAGCGGTCCGTAACGGACACGCGCAGCGAGAGCCCGCCCAGCCCGGAGCTGGCGTTCACAGCGGCCTCCACGGGCGAAAGTCCACGCAGGCGCCGGCTGGCAGGCTCAGGACTCCGGACGGCACGATGATCATCCCGTCCGCCTTGCTGCCCGCCACGAGATCCGCGGAGCCCGCGTTCGGGACGGGTTCGACGGCCGTGCCGCCCTCAGCGTGCACGAGGCGCCCGAGCAGATAGTTCTGCTGGCGGCCCCTGGCGGCCACATCGGTGAGGAGCGGAAGCTTCAGGAGGCGGCGGCAGCCCGGCTCCGGGCACCCCGCCATAAGGCGCAGCGCGGGAAGCACGAACTCATGGAACCCGGTAAGGACGCTCAGCGGGTTGCCCGGCAGCCCGAAGATACACCGGTTGCCAGCGGCTGTGGCAAAGAGCTGCGGCTTGCCCGGCTTCATTGCGACGCCGTGAAACCGGAGCGTGCAGCCTGACTCCTGGACCACTTCGGGCACGAGGTCGTACTTGCCGACGGAAACGCCGCCGGTAAGAATAACCACATCGCTGCAGCTCAAGGCCCGGCTCAGGGCCGCAAGAAGTGTGATGCGGTCGTCGGGCACGCAGGCGCACGCCGCGGACCCGAACCCGTGCCCGGCGATGGCGGCGACAAGCATCGGCCCGTTGGAGTCACGAATCTCGTGGGTGCCGGCCTCCTCCTCGGGCCGCTTCAATTCCGCGCCGGTGGTGATGACGGTGATTCGGGGCCGCGCGCGTACAAGCGGCGCAACGCATCCCACGGCGGCGCAGACGGCCAGGGCGGCGGCGTCGAGCGCGGCGCCCTGAGGAAGCAGCACGTCGCCTTTGCGGGCGTTTTCTGCGCGCCGCAGGATATGTCGGCCGCGCGCGGCCGGGCTCAGGACGGTGACCGTATCGCCAGACGCCTGGGTGTCCTCGACCATGACGACCGCGTCGGCATCGGGCGGGATGTTGGCGCCGGTGAAGATGCGGACGCATGTGCCGGGCGCGAGCGCGGGCTGCGCCGCGGATCCGGCGGCGACCTCGCCCACAACGCGCAGGTCCGCCGGTGCGGCGGCGGCATCGGCCGCCCGCAGGGCGTAGCCGTCCATGGCGGAGCGGTCGGCGGCGGGAATGTCGCGGTCGGCGAGGACGGGCTGCGCGAGGAAGTGGAACAGGCACTGGTCGAAAGCCCGCGGCGCGGGCGGCAGCGCCGTCAGGCTCTCGACGATTGTGCGCCAGGCGTGGTCAAGGGTCACCATAGCTTCGTGCCGTCCGGTTCATGGCCCCGCGTTCAGGGCGCTGCGTTCACGTCGCTGATCTTCGTGAGGGCAGTTTTGCGGTGTGCGCCGTCGCGGGAGCGGCGGAACGCGAGGCCGCGCCGCTTGAGAAACTCCTCGGCCAGGGCCCTGTACGCGCGCGCGCCGGTCGAGGCGGGGTCGTGGATCACGGCCGGCTTCCCGAAGCTCGGGGCTTCGCTAAGGCGCACGTTGCGCGGGATCACCGTGTCGTAGATGGCGGTGCCGAAGAACTTGCTCACTTCCTTGATCACGTCGGCCGAGAGGTTGGCGCGCGCGTCATACATCGTCATGACGATGCCTTCGATTTCAATCGAGGCGTTGGCCTGGCTGTCGTGCAACTTCTGGACCAGGCTCGTGATCTTGCTTAATCCCTCCAGCGCAAAGTATTCGCACTGCACCGGGATCAGGACCGAGTTTGCCGCGGCGAGGGCGTTGGCGGTGAGGATGCCGAGCGACGGCGGGCAGTCGATGAGGATAAAGTCGTAGATCCTGGTTTCCAGCAGGGGTGCGATGGCCTGGCGGAGGATGTGCAGGTAGCCCTCCTTGCGCGCAATCTCAATCTCGCCGCCCGCCAGATCGATCTCGGAGGGAATCAGGTCCACGCGCTCGATGGGGGTGTGGCGGATCAGGCTCAGCACGTCCGCGCCGTCGAGCAGCGCGGGGTACATGCTCACGCCGTCCTCGGGCGCAACGCCGAGGCCGCTGGTCGCATTGGTTTGGGGATCAAGATCGATGACGAGGACGCGCCGCCCCATCTCGGCGAGGCACGCCGCAAGGTTGACGGCCGTGGTGGTTTTGCCGACGCCGCCCTTCTGGTTGGCGATGGCGATGACGCGCGGAGCGGCCGTGGGCGGCGGCTCGGATTCGTGCCTTGCTGCGGGGGCGGGCTTCTTCTTTGCCGCGGCGGCCGGCGCCTTGGCGGGCGCATCTTCTTTCGCAGGTTCCGCGGAGCCCAGCATGCCCGTGGATCGCGCATAGCCGAAAAGTCCGCCCGCTGCGATCACGGGGCCGACGGCGCCCAGGGGCTTGAGGGAAAAAGTCAGTCCGGACCCGACGTGCCGGATCGTGCCCGCCTCCACATCGATTTCCGCCTCGTCGCCCGTGGCGAATGCGTCGCAAAGGCGCTCGGTGGATTCAAGCGGGTACAGTTCGCCGGTGGCCACGGTGTTGCGGAAGAAGATGCGCGCGTAGGATTCGGCCACGACCGCCTCCACGCCGGCCGCCGCGAGGCAGATGGGCGCGTGCTCGCGCGAAGAGCCGCAGCCGAAGTTGCGGCCCGCGATGATAATCCAGTAGCGGGACGCGGCGGCGTTCTTCTCGACGAAGCGCGGGAGGTCGTCGGGCAGGCCGGACAGGGCGAGCGACCCGAGCTTGCGGTATTCCTCGGGAATCGTGGGCACCAGGTTCAGGTGCTGGGCCGGAATGATCAGGTCGGTGTCAATGTTGTCACCCAGCACGTAGACCTTGCCGGCGATATGCTGTGAAGCGGCGTGGGTCACATGAAATCCCTCGGGTCGGTGATGTGGCCGCGGATGGCGGCGGCGGCGGCCGTCAGCGGCGAGGCCAGGTAGATCGGGGCGCTCTTGGAGCCCATGCGGCCGATGAAGTTGCGGTTTGTCGTGCTGATAACCACTTCGCTGGCCTGCGTTCGGCCGTAGGTATCCACCGGGCCGCCGAGGCAGGCTGCGCAGGAAGGGGGGGCGACGGCTTCGCAGCCGGCGTCCGCGAACACCTCGACCAGCGATTTGCCGTCGAGCGAGGTGGTGAGCAGGGCCAGCGCCGTCTCGGTGGTGGCGGGCACGAGAAACGTGGGAACCGTGACCTGCCGGCCCTTCAGGATGCGGGCGGCCAGGATGAAGTCCTCGAGCTTGCCGCCCGTGCAGGAGCCGATGTAGGCGCGGTCGATCCTGACCCCGGTGCGCTCGTGCGCCGGCGCGTAGTTGGAGGGCAGGTGCGGCTCCGCGACGCAGGGCACGAGGGTCGCGGCGTCGCAGGTCCACTCGCGCGCCACGGGCGCGCCGGGATCCCCGTACACGGGTTCGAACGGCTTGCGCGAGCGCTCGCGCACGTAGGCAAGGGCGGCCTCGTCGGGAGCGATGATGCCGCTCTTGGCGCCGGCCTCGATGGCCATGTTGCAGAGGGTCATGCGCTCCTCTACTCCGAGCTGCATGATGGCCTCGCCGCAGAACTCCATCGCGCAGTAGGTCGCGCCGTCCACGCCGATGTCGCCGATCACGCGCAGGATCATATCCTTGGCCGTCACATAGGGCGGCTTCTCGCCGAAGAACGTGAAGCGGTGCGTGGGCGGCACTTTCAGCAGCAGCTTGCCCGTGCCGAGCACGAAGCCGGCGTCGGTATTGCCGATGCCCGTGGCGAAGGCGCCCAGCGCGCCGTGCGTGCAGGTGTGCGAGTCGGTGCCGAAGATCACCTCGCCGGGCCGCACGTGGCCCTCCTGCGGGAGCGCCACGTGGCAGACGCCGCGGTAGGTCGGCGTGCCGGGGTCATAGAAATGGGGCAGGCCCTGGGCGCGCGCGAACTCTCGCAGGGTGTCGATGTTGCGGTGCGCCTTCTCGTCGGCCGTGAAGATGTAGTGGTCCGGGATGATGACCACCTTGTCAGGATCCCACACTTTGGCGCTGGCGCCGAACTCGCGGTGGAACACGCCGATAGTGCCCGGCCCGCAGACGTCGTGGGTGAGCAGGATGCCGGCGTTGACCCAGATGTTCTCCCCTGGCTGCGCGCGCGGCAGGCCCGCGGCCTGCGCAAGAATCTTTTCCGTGATGGTCGATGACATTTCTGCAATCCGCCCCTTGCGCCGGACCGACCGGACACAATCGGGGGGCACGCTACTGGTTCCCGGCGCTCCTGACAAGCGCGAAGAAGCGGTCCTGGTACTCGTTAAACAGCCCGCACGCGTTGAGCTTGCGGCCCAGCGGCTTGATTAGCAGCGCGTTGCGGCTTGCGGCCAGAAACGCGGCCTCGATTTCATGGCGAAGCCCTTTCGGCACGCCGCCTTCCTGTTCGAACATGTGGCGCTGTTCAAGCTGCTGGATGTTCGTGCGTGCGGAGCTCTGGATCACTTCCCAGAAGAGCTTCACGAGGCAGACGTCCCACGGGTCGTCCACGCCCACCACCACGGCGCTGAAAGGGTCGTTGCTGTCCTTGACGGTGCTCTTGACCCGCTCGACGACGGCCTGGACCTTGTCGGTCACGATGTGCTCGCTGAAGGATTCCTGCGAAAGGCGGTAGCCGTATTGCAGGATGCGGACGTCCTTCTCGTGTTCGCGAAGCCAGTCGACATACCGGTTCGCCTCTTCGCCGAAGCCGTCCAGAAAAGTGTTGGCGTAGGCCTGCGGCGTAATGATCTGCGGGCGGCTTGCCTTCATGCGCCCCTCGCGTACGCGCACCTGGTCCACCGAGTCCATCAGCTCGCTGACGAGGTGGTAGTGCAGCAGCGTCGTGCCGAACGTTTCCAGGTGCCGCGCGGGCAGCTGTACGATCTCGGTGTTGTTCACGGCGTACCAGAAATCAAAAGTGGTTCTCTCTTTCACGGGGCAATGATAGTCTGAAGCCGAGAATTCATAAACTACTATTTACAGACTTGTTCCCGTTCCCGCCGTGAAGTAGATTGTCCCGGTTGGCATCAAGTTGCGGCGCGCGGATATGGCCCACCGAAAACAAAACCTTCGATTTCGTTCACGCGACGAGGCGCACAGGACATTTGTGGACCTGTGCGTTGCATTTTGCGTTGCGGTCGGTCTTCTGCTTCTCAATTTCATGCTTAACCTGAACGAGAGCGTTCGGCGGTTCTTCGAAGACTACTCGAAGATGGCGATTACGCGGCTGTTCATTAACGGGCTGTTCGCCTGGCTGCTTGTGTTGCTGTGGCTCACGTTTCGGCGCTGGCGGGAGTCGGTGAGCCGCCGCGATGAGCTGGAAGACGTTCTGGCGAAAATCAGCCCCGATGTGCTGCTGGTGGTCGATGCGCAGCACCGGATTGTCCTGTGCAATGCCTCGGTGGAGAAGCTCTTCGGCTATGCGCCCGCGGAGGTGCTCAACCGGACGACCGACCTGCTGTATTTCGAGCGGGCCGCTGATCCGTCGCGCTCCCACGAAATCCCCGAAATGCCGGGAAGGGCCGGGTTCCGCATCGGCACGGCGACCGGCAAGCGCAAAGAAGGGGCGGGCGTGCCTCTGGAGATCATCTCGGCCGACCTGGGGGATGTCGGGGGGGGCGTCGTGTTCATGCGGGACGTTTCGGAGCATTTGCGCCTGGAGGATGAGCGCCGCAGCATCGAGCAGCGCCTGCAGCATGCAAAGAAGCTGGAAAGTCTGGGCGTGCTGGCCAGCGGAATCGCGCACGATTTCAATACGCTCCTGATGCTGATCCAGGGCCATGCGGATCTCATCCGGATGAATCTTGGATCTGATGCGCCCATCCGCGAGAATATCGCGGAGATTGAAGATGCGGCCGGGCGCGCGGCGGAGCTGTGCGAGCATCTGATCGCGTATTCCGGCAATCCGAGCCAGACGATGCGCGCCCTCGACCTGTCTGCCGCTGCGCGCGATGTGTTGCGCCTGCTATCCAGCTCCGTCGGGCGAAAGGCGGCGATCCGGACGGAGCTGGCCGAGGATCTGCCGCCGGTCGTCGGGGATGTGACCGAAATCCACCAGGTGGTGATGAACCTGATTCACAATGCGGCGGAGTCCCTCGGGGAGAAGCCGGGCGAGGTCCGTGTGTCGACGGGCATCCTGCAGAGCGATGCTCCTGCCCCGGGAGACTTGTGCAGCGCCGACCCGCTGGCGCCGGGCACCTATGCATATCTGAAGGTGGTGGACACCGGGTGTGGCATCAGCGCCGCGAACAAGAAGCGGATCTGCGATCCGTTCTTCACCACCAAGGCCACGGGGCATGGCATGGGCCTTGCGGCGGTCGTCGGAATCGTGAGGGGTCACCGCGGCGGGCTGTTTGTGGATAGCACGGAGGGGGAGGGGTCCTGCTTCACGGTTCTATTTCCCGTGTCGACGGAAGTTTCCGCGCCGGCTGGAGCGGCGCGATGAAAGACGCGGTGCTTCTGCTTTCAGGCGGCCTGGACTCGACGACGCTCCTGCACCATCTCCGACAAGCCATGGGCGTGGAGACCGTGTGGGCGTGCTCGTTCCACTACGGGCAGAAGCATGCGCGCGAGCTCGATATGGCGGCGTGGCAGGCGCGCGCGGCCGGCGTGCGCGAGCACCGCGTCATCGACCTGGCTTTCCTAGGCGGGCTCCTGGCGGGCGCTTCCGCCCTGCTGGACCCCGGCATCGCGGTGCCCGAGCTGTCCGCGCTGACCCCGGAGCAGCGGCGGCAGCCCTCCACGTATGTCCCCAACCGCAACATGATCCTGCTTTCCCTGGCGGCGGCGTATGCGGAGTCGCGCGGGGTGCGCGACGTGTTTTACGGGGCGCAGGCCCAGGACGAATACGGGTATTGGGATTGTACGGTTGATTTTTTGCGCGGCATCAACGATATTCTGCGGCTCAACCGGGGAGGCGCCGTCACGGTGCATGCTCCGTTCATGGGGCTGTCCAAGGCCGAGGTGCTGCGAACCGGATTGGCGCTTGAGGTGGACTTCGGGCACACGTGGAGCTGCTATTGCGGACAGGTGCGCCCCTGCGGCACCTGCCCGACGTGCGTGGAGCGCGCGGCGGCTTTCCGGGCTTGTGGGGTGGGGGATCCGCTCGCGAGAGCGTGATGCGACGTAACATAAGGAGAGCGACGTCATGTCGAATATTGTGCTGGTGGGTGGCCAGTGGGGCGACGAGGGCAAGGGCAAGATCATCGACGAGCTGAGCGAGACCGCCGACGTGGTCGTGCGCGATCAGGGCGGGAACAACGCCGGCCACACGGTGAAGATCGGGGCCGAGAAATACGTTCTGCACCTGCTGCCGTCCGGCATTCTGCACGCGGGCAAGATCTGTGTGATCGGTAACGGCGTGGTGGTGGACCCCGTGGCGCTGCTGGGCGAGATCACTGCGCTGGAGGCGCGGGGAATCTCGGCGGCGGGCCGGCTCCACGTCAGCGATCGCGCCCACGTCGTATTTCCATACCACAGCCTGCTTGATGCGTGCCGCGAGAACGCGGCCAAGGGGGATCGCAAGATCGGGACGACGAAGCGCGGCATTGGCCCCGCCTATGGCGACAAGGTGTCGCGCGTCGGGCTGCGCATGGCCGATCTTGTGGACCCGTCGTTCCGCGACATGCTCGCGGCGCGGCTGGAGGAGCAGAACAAGGTGCTGCAGGCGCTGGGGGGCGAAGCGGTTCCCGTGAAGCAGGTGCTCGACCAGTACGTGGAAGTCGCAAGCCGCATCGCGCCGTATGTGTCGGACACGGTCCTCGTGGTCAATCGCGCGGTGCGCGACGGCAAGGCGGTGCTGTTTGAAGGGGCGCAGGGCACGATGCTGGATATCGATTTTGGAACCTACCCGTACGTCACGTCGTCGAATGCGACGGTGGGCGGCGCGTGTGTGGGCACGGGCGTGGCGCCCCGGCGCATCGACTGCGTGCTGGGCGTCGTCAAGGCCTACACGACCCGCGTGGGCGAGGGGCCGTTCCCCACCGAGCTGCTCGACGAGACCGGGAAGGCGATCGGCCGCGAGGGGCACGAGTTCGGCTCGACGACGGGCCGGCCGCGCCGCTGTGGCTGGTACGACGCGGTGGTGGCGCGCTACGCCGCCATGGTCAACGGGTTCGACTACCTGGCCGTGATGAAGCTCGATGTTCTCGACACCATGCCCGCGCTGAAGATCTGCGTCGCCTACGAGTGCGACGGGCGGTCCATGGACGGGATCCCCGCGAACATCAGGCAGCTTTCCCGCTGCAAGCCCGTGTACGAGGAGCTGCCCGGCTGGCAGACCCCCACGCGGCACGCCAAGCAATTTCACGAGCTGCCGAATGCGGCCCAGGAATATGTGCGCAGGCTGTGCGAGCTGACGGGCGTCAAGCTGGGGATTCTATCCGTGGGCCCGGAGCGCGGGAATACGCTGCGGATTGCGATGTAGCGTCGCGGTCGTGCGGGGCGCGGGCCGTGGGGGATGTTCATGAGCCAGGCGGAGGGGTATCAATCGCTGCGCATTCCCCGGCATATCGCCATCATCATGGACGGCAACGGGCGCTGGGCCAGGGCGCGCGGCCTGCCGCGGCTCAAGGGGCACGAAGAGGGGGCCCAGTCGGTCCGCACCGTCATCCGCGCGTGCCGCGACGCGGGGGTGGAGTACCTCACGCTCTATGCCTTTAGCGTCGAGAACTGGGTGCGCTCTCCTTCCGAGGTCCTGGGCCTCATGGACCTGCTGCTGCATTTTCTCAAGACGTGCGAGCACGAGCTGCACGAGAACCGCGTGCGCCTGCGCATCATCGGCCGGACCGAAGACCTGCCCCGGGGCGTGCAGGCCGAGCTGAAGCGGGTGGTGGAAGCGACCGCACACTATAAGGAGGGCCAGCTTATCCTCGCCCTCAGCTATGGCAGCCGCACGGAGCTGGCGCACGCCGCGCGCGAGATCGCGCGCCGGGCCAAGGCGGGCGAGCTGGACCCGGAGAAGGTGGATGAGAAGACCGTGGCGGCGCATCTGTACGCGCCGGACGTGCCGGACCCGGACCTGATGATCCGCACCAGCGGGGAGATGCGCTTGAGCAACTTCCTGTTGTGGCAGCTTTCGTATGCCGAACTGTACGTGACGCCGGTGATGTGGCCCGATTTTCGCGAGGAGGAGTTTGGGAAGGCCCTTGCGGAGTACACCCGCCGCGAACGGCGATTCGGCGATGTGGCCGCGAAGAAATGACGGGATGGCGCGGGGGAGGGAGAGCGGGGACATGCTAGCGTATCGAATCATCAGCGGCTTACTGATCGGCGTATCGCTCCTGCTCGCGGCGTGCTACATGCCCGCTTTCGGCATTCTGGTTCTGCTGCTTGCCATCTCCGCGCTGGGCCAGTTCGAATTCTATTCCCTGCTGCGCAAGGCCGGCATACCCTCCTTTCGCCTGGTGGGCGTGGCGTGCGGGTCGGCCATGATTGCCGCGACCTTCTTCACGGCCGGCGGGGAGGCCGGGAGGGCCTGCGCGGCGAACAAGTGGGAGCACGTTGTGCTCGTGTTCAGCCTCATCGCCGTATTCATCCGCCAGTTCCCGCAGAAGAACAACCTCCAGCCGCTCCAGACGATCGGCTGCACGCTGCTTGGCATCTGGTATGTGCCGTACCTTTTCAATTTCTTTACGCGTCTGGGCTTCACGTCGGGCGGGACGCCGGACGGGCTGCCGCTGCAGATCAGCCATACGGGCCGCGTCCTGTGCGCGTACCTCATTGTGGTCGTCAAGTGCGCCGATATCGGCGCGTACTTTGCTGGCCGCGCGTTCGGGCGCCACAAGCTGTTTCCCCGCATCTCGCCCGCGAAGACGTGGGAGGGCCTGTGCGGCGGCATCGCCCTGTCGGTGCTGGTCAGCGCCTGCTTTTCCGTCGCGGGGCACGGCCAGCTGGGTGCGATCGCCCTGCCCGTCGGGCACGCTGTGGCGCTGGGCCTGTTTCTCAGCGTGGTCGGCGTGGTGGGCGACATGTTTGAATCGCTGCTCAAGCGCGCGGCGAGCGCGAAGGACTCCAGCTCCCTCATCCCCGGCATGGGCGGGGTCCTGGACGTGCTCGACAGCCTGCTCTTTGGCGCCCCGGCGCTCTACGTCTACATGAAGGTCTTCCTCGTATGAAACGCGTCATCCTGCTTGGCAGCACGGGCTCGATCGGCGAGAGCGCGCTGCGCGTGGCCGCTGCGCTCCCGGAGCGCGTGCGCATTGCGGGCCTCGCCGTGCAAAGCGGCTACCGGCGCGCGCTGGAGCAGGCGTCGCGCTTTGGCGTGCAGCACGTGGCCGTCGCCGATCCCGAGGCGGCGCGCCGCTGTGCCGCGGAGGCGCCGCCCGGCATCCGCGTATACGCCGGCGACAGCGGCCTGGAAGAGCTTGCGGCCCTGCCGGACGCGGACCTTGTCCTGTGCGCCGTCGTCGGCCTGGCGGGGCTCAAGCCGGTCATGGCGGCGCTGCGCGCCGGGCATGACGTCGCCCTGGCGACGAAGGAAGTGCTTGTGTCGGCCGGCCAGGTTGTGATGGAGGCCGCGGCGCGGCAGGGCTGCCGGATTCTTCCCGTCGACAGCGAGCACAGCGCGATCTTCCAGTGCCTCACGGGCCGCGGCGGCGGGCCGGACGCGCCGCGCCCCGCCGACGATATCCGCCGGCTGCTCCTCACCGCCTCGGGCGGCCCGTTCGCCTTCCGGCCGGAGGTCGACCTGGGGGCGGTGACTCCGGAAATCGCTCTCAACCACCCGCGCTGGACCATGGGTCGGAAGGTGACGATCGACTCGGCGACGCTGATGAACAAGGGGCTTGAAATCATGGAGGCGCACTGGCTCTTCGGAGTGCCTGTTGCGCGCATCGAGGTTCTCCTGCACCCCGAAAGCATTGTCCATTCCCTCGTGGAGTTTTGCGACGGAAGCCTTCTCGCTCAGCTGAGCGAGCCCGATATGCGGTTCGCGATCCAATATGCGCTCACCTGGCCCGAGCATGTCGCGGGCGGGCTGCCGACCCTCGACCTGGCCGCCGCGGGCAGCCTGCGCTTTGCGCGGCCGGACGAGCAGCGCTTCCCCTGCCTCGGGCTCGCCCGCCGCGCGGCGGACGGCGGCGGAACGCTGCCGGCCGTCCTCAACGCGGCCAACGAAATCGCCGTGCAGCGGTTCCTCGACGGGCGCATCTGCTTCCCGGACATCTGGGGCGTGGTCGAGGGCGTGATGGACAAACACGCCGCCGTACGGCATCCTTCTCTGGACGACGTGCTTGAGGCAGATGCCTGGGCGCGCCGGGAAGCCGTCGAACGGTGCGGGCGGTAGATGCGGTCGCCGGGCGCGGCGTCAGCTGAAAGTGCGTGGGCGGCAGGCAAGGCGACGAAACAATAAGGACGAACATTCATGCTTTCGATTCTGATGAGTAAGGTGATGACGGTGCCGCTGCTTCTTCTCTTCTTTGGGGTCAGCATCTTCGTACACGAGCTGGGGCACTTCCTCGTTGCGCGCTGGCTGGGCCTGGTGGTGGATACCTTCTCGATCGGGTTCGGGCCCGCCCTCTGGAAGAAGAAGCACAAGGGCGTTGTGTACCAGATCGCCTGCATCCCGATCGGCGGGTACGTTGCGCTGCCGCAGCTGGACCCGGAGGGCATGCAGACCGTGCAGGGCGAGCAAAAGGATGGTGCGCCCCGGCGGGATCTGCCGCGCGTGGCGGCCTGGAAGAGAATTCTCGTGTCGGTTGCTGGAGCGACGGGCAATATGCTGCTGGCCTTCGGGCTTGCGTGGCTCGTCTATCTGGTCGGAATGCCGGCCGGCCCCTCGGAGCGCAGTGCGATTGTCGGCTACTCCGACCCCGGGAGCCCCGCGTACGCGGCGGGCCTGCGCATCGGCGATGAGGTGATGAGCGTCAACGGGCTGGCCGTCCGCAACTGGCGCGAGTTTGTGCAGGAGGCCGCGTTCCATGCCGAGGTAAAGCTGGAAATCCGAGACCTGCAGGGCGGCGTGCGTACGCTGAACCTGCCGACCGGAAAAGGCGTGCTCGGCGAGCAGTCCCTCGTCGGGGTGGATGGCCGTAGCCTGTGCGCGGTCCTCTCCGTTGAACCGGGCTCGAGCGCCGATCGGGCGGGCATCCGGCCCGGGGATGTAATTATCGAGTTTGCGGGCCAGGAAGTATTCAGCCGCGCTCATCTGATCGCTCTGGTCGGGGCGAATAAGAATGCGACGGTTCCGGCGAAGGTGCGGCGGGAAGACAACGGGCGGAGCGCCGTGGTGGCCTGCAGCGTGACGCCGGCCTTTGACGAAAAGCAGAATCTGGTGCGAATCGGCGTGGTCTTTAACACCGCGGCCGTGGATATGGACACGGTCGTACACCCGCGGCCCATGGCGCAGGTCCGCGAGCATTCCACGGCGATCTTCCGGTTTCTCAAAGCGCTGGTCACGCCGAAGCAGGCGAAAGCGGCAACGCAGGCCGTCGGCGGCCCGGTCGCCATCGTGGCGAGCTACTGGATCATCGTGCGCACCAGCCTCATGCTGGCGATCTGGTTCACCGGCTTTCTCAACGTCAATCTGGCGATCCTCAACCTGCTGCCCATCCCGGTGCTGGACGGCGGGCATGTCGTGTTCTGCCTCTGGGAGGTCGTTACGCGCAAGCCGGTGAGCTCCAAGGTGGTGAACGTGCTGGTCAATGGCTTTGCCGCCCTCCTGATCGGCATGTTTGTCCTGCTCAGCGTCCGGGACATGGATCGTTTCACGCCCCTGGGCCGCGCTGTCCGAGGCTGGTTCGGGCACAGCGCGCCCGCCGCAAGCGCGGCGGCCACAAATGCAGTGGAGCGGGCGACCGGCGTTGTGGAGCGCGCGCAGAACGAAGGCATGACGCCATGAAGGCGCGGCGCCAGACGCGCGGGATCAGGGTCGGCGCCGTCGCCGTGGGCGGCGGCTCGCCGGTCAGCGTCCAGACGATGACCAAGACCGACACGCGCGACGTGGACGCCACGGCCGCGCAGATCCGGGAAGCCGCCACGCTCGGGTGCGACATCGTGCGCCTTGCCGTGGTGGATGAGGCGGCCGCGAAAGCGCTGGACGCGATCGTGCCGCAGGCTCCCATCCCCATCATCGCGGACATACATTTCGATCACCGCCTGGCGCTGCGCGCCCTGGCGGCTGGCGTCCACGGGCTCCGGATCAACCCGGGCAACATCGGGGGCGTGGATAAGGTGCGGGAGGTCGTCGCCGCCGCGCGCGAGCGCGGCGCCCCGATCCGCATCGGCGTGAACAGCGGCTCCCTCGAGAAGGATCTTCTCGCCGCCCACGGCGGCGCGACTGCGGAGGCGCTCGTGGAGAGCGCGCTGCGCCACGTGGCGATTCTGGAGCGGCTGGACTACCACGAGATCAAGATTTCGGTCAAGGCGTCGGACGTGCGCCGCACGGTCGAGGCGTACCGGCTCCTGTCCGTGCGCACGGAGTATCCCCTTCACCTGGGGGTGACCGAGGCGGGCACGTTCCTGGCCGGCGCGGTGCGCTCGAGCGTGGCGCTGGGAATCCTGCTGGCGGAGGGCATTGGCGATACCATCCGCATCTCCCTCACCGACGCCCCGTCGCGCGAGGTGCGCGTGGGCCTCGAGTTGCTCCGCTGCCTGGGGCTGCGCGCGCCGGGCCCGTCGGTGATTTCCTGCCCGACCTGCGGCCGCATCCAGGTGGACGTGATCCGGGTTGCGCAGGATGTTGAGGCGGCGCTGGACGAGTTGTACCGGGTCGCGCCGGGCCTCGAGCGGCCGGTGGTCGCGGTGATGGGCTGCATGGTGAACGGGCCGGGCGAGGCGCGGGAAGCGGATATTGCGCTGGCGGGCGGGGCAGGCAAGTTTGCCCTGTACGTGGGCGGAAAGCTCAGGGCGACCGTCCCCGAAGCCGGCGCCGTTGCGGAACTCCTGGCAGCCGTCCGGGCCTGGAAGAGGCCCGCCGGGTAGGCGCACCGCACCGCAGGGGAGAGCCATGCAGAGCATCGTCATAGAGAAGCCATATCAGTTCGTGCCCCCGAGCCGCAGCGATACCTGGGCGAAGGTGCTTGGGCGCATTCTTCTGCGGCGCTATCTCGACAAGGCGCAGGGCGTCGTGGATGTGAAGCTGCTGGGGGTGGACCGGCTGCAGGCGTCGGTCGACGCCGGCCACGGCATCATGCTGACCCCGAACCACTGCCGCCCGAGCGATCCGATGGCCGTGCTTTACCTTGGGCGGGCGGTGGGCCGTCCGCTGTACACGATGGCGAGCTGGCATCTCTTCATGCAGTCGCGTTTTGCGACCTGGATCCTGCGGCACATGGGCGTGTTCAGCGTGTACCGCGAGGGCATGGACCGCGAGTCGCTCAAGTGCGCGGTGCAGATTCTGGCCGAGGCGCGGCGTCCGCTGGTCGTTTTTCCCGAGGGCGTGATTTCGCGGACGAACGACCGCGTGAACCACCTCATGGACGGAGTTGCGTTCATGGCGCGCACCGCCGCCAAACAAAGGGCGGGCGCGACCCCGCCCGGCAAGGTGGTGATCCATCCCGTGGCCATCCGCTACTTCTTTGGCGGCGACCTTGAGTCGGCGCTTGCGCCGGTTCTGGAGCAGATTGAGAGGCGACTGTCGTGGCGGCCCTGGCGCGACGGCGCGCTGCCGGACCGGATCTTCAAGATTGGCAGCGCGCTCCTGACGCTGAAGGAACTCGAGTATTTCGGCAAGCCGCAGGCCGGCGAGCTGCGGGAGCGGCTGCAGGGCCTCATCGACCACCTGCTGGGCCCGCTCGAGGTCGAGTGGCTGAAGGAGCGCAAGGAGGGAAGCGTCGTGGCGCGCGTGAAGAACCTGCGGGCGGCGATTCTCCCGGAGCTGGTGAGCGGAGAGCTTGCAGAACAGGAGCGCAGCCGCCGCTGGCGACAGCTGGCGGATCTGTACCTTGCGCAGCAGCTGTTCTTCTATCCGCCCGGATACTTCTCTCCCCAGCCCACGCCCGAAAGACTGCTGGAGACGGTGGAGCGCTTTGAGGAGGATCTCACGGACGTCGTCACGGTCCACCGCCCCGTGCGGGCCGTGCTGCGGGTGGGCGAGGCGATCGAAGTCAGCGCGACGCGCGAGCGCGGCGGCGAGGGCGATCCCGTGATGCAGCGGGTGAGGTCGCAGCTGGAGACCATGCTGGAAGATCTGCGGCAGGAACGGTGAGGGAGGCCGGCGGGATGTCCATGGGGCGAAAAGCGCGGTGGGCCGTTGCGGTCGGGCTGATCGTTCTCATCGCGCTGCTGCTGCGCTGGATTGCGGCCGGCGCGGCGCCCGCGGGCGATTCGTACCTCGCCGGCCCGTGGTTCCGTTATGGCAGCCGGGTCGCGCTGGTCGCGCTGGCCCTCACAGCGTGGTTCTGGACGCAGGCGCTGATCGGCAGCCGCCCCCTCGTGACGCGCGGCGAGATCGGGGACGGACTGCATGTTCTCTCGGCGCCGCTGCATGGCTTTCTGCTCGCCCGCCCGCGCATGGCGAACGGCGTGCTCATCGTCAGCTCCGCCTTCATTGATCTGTTTGGCCTCTTCCTGATTTGCGCCTCGATATTGGGGACGAGCCTGCGCCCGTTCGTGGGACTGCTCTTGGTCTTCGTGTACCGGCAGGTTTGCCAGGCCGTCTGCGCGCTGCCCGTGCCGCGCGACATGATCTGGCGCCACCCCGGCTTTCCTTCGCTGCTTGTGACCTACGGCGTGGCCAATGACTTTTTCATCTCGGGCCACACCGCGATTGCCGTGCTGGGCGCCATTGAGGCGGCGCGTATCTTCCCGCTGTGGGTGGGGATCGCGGCGGGGGTCGTCGCCCTGTTGGAGGGAGTGGTTGTCATCGTGCTGCGGGCGCACTACACGATGGATGTCCTCGGCGCCATCACGGCCGCCTGGTGCGCGGCCGCGCTGGCGGCGCGGTTGTGCGGATGAGGGGGGATGGCGTACGATTACGATTATTACCCCGGCCATTGAATAGTTTCATTGACGAAGGACCGGCTCCCTGCCGCCTTGTGCGGCAGGTGCCTGAATTTCGGCTCCTGCGCCGCAAGGGCGCAGGGAGCCCCATTCTCACATATCGACTACTATTGAATGGCCGGATTAGTAAGAGGCGGACTGGAAGGGGATCATGGACACGCTGAGCCACGTTGTGTATGGAGCGACGCTTTGCAGTCGCTCCGGGCTAACCGGCGGCCGGCGCGGGTTCCGGGGCGGCAGTATCTGGAGCGACTGGACCGTCTGGGCTGCTGCCGGCTTCGGCCTGCTGCCGGACGCGCTCTCCATCGGCATCGCGTTCGTACGGATGGCTGTGAGCGGGGCGCCGGTCTCCTTTCATGCGATTCCGCCCTATGTGTTCGTACTCTATCGCCTCACGCACAGCCTTATCGTTGCCGGCCTTTTCGTGCTCCTGGTGCGCATGGTATCGCGGCGCGCGGCCGTGCCTGCCCTGGCCTGGCCGGCGCACATTCTCATGGACAGCGTATCGCACGGCGAAGGACGATGGCAGACACCCATGTTGTTCCCGGTCTCTGATTGGCACTTCCATGGAATCAACTGGTGGGAGCATCCGAATGTGGTGCTCTTCTATTGGGGAATCCTTCCGCTCATGTGGATTGCCATCCGCGTGTGGCGTTGGAAGTCGCTGTGGTTGTTTCGTGTGAAAGGTAAAGGAGGAGATTGATATGCCGCTGCTCAAGATGCAAGTGTCCGTGAACGTTCCTGACGGCAGGAAGGCAAAGCTGCTCGCCGATGCGTCCCGTATCGTGGCCGAGACCACCGGCAAGCCCGAGAAGTATGTGATGGTCGTCCTTGAGACCGGCGACTTCCTGATGGGCGGCGGCAGCGGGCCGGCGGCCTTTCTGGATGTCAGGGGCATTGGGGGGCTTACCAAGGCCGTGAACGGAAAGCTCACGAAGGCGCTCTGCGACCTTCTGCGACAGGAGCTGGCCATCGATCCTGCGCATGTGTACGCGACGTTCACCGACGTGGCCGCGCAGAACTGGGGCTGCAACGGCGCTACGTTCGGGTGAGGCGCGAATTCACCTTGTCTTGCGGCGAGGGCGGCGCGGGTCGGGCGCGGCCCGCAAGGCCGCCGCCGCGGCTTTCAGCGCGGGAAGCACCATCCGATCCTTCTCGCGGTTTAGGAATCGTTTGCTGGCGATGATCCGGTCAAGCGGCAGGACTCTGACGGAAAAGTCTCCGAGCGAGACCGAAATCGCCCGGTTCGCCTCGGCGTCGAAATCGTCGATCCCGTGAACCGTGAGAACGACATCGAAGCACCCAACGCCCTCTCCAGCGAGTGCAGGCGGGTTCAAGCCAACGGCTGGCACGAGCGTGCCGCGGACCTTCCGTAACGCTTTCCCCAGGCCGGCGTGCCTGAGATCGCGAAACCAAAGGTCCACATCCTGGGTAACCATCGGTGCGCCCTGCAGGGCGGCCGCCGACAGTCCGACCACTATGAAAGGAACCCGATTCCTCACAAGTTCCCGCAGAAACAGGATCTCGCCATCGGAGAAGATGAGATTATTGCCCACGGATCAGCGCCCTCCGCAACCGTTCGACCGGTAGAAGCTGAAGATTTTCAAGCGTCCGATAGATCACGTCGCGATCGAGTTCGCGATTCCTGCGGTGAATGGCCTCTGCCCGCTTCTGCAGGTCCCGCACGCGTCGAATCAACGCTGGCTCATCGTCCATGAAAGCTGCCGGACTGACGTGGAGATGCGCGGCAATGCGTTGGACAGACTTCGGCAGCACAGAGTCCTTCCGTGCCAGCGAATAGTAAGCCGTCCGGCTCACTCCAGCCCCGCGGAGAAGGCCGCTCACGGGAAGGTGTCGCTCGGCGCAAAGAGAACGCAATTTGTCCGGAGAAATCTTCACGCAAGGACTGTGCTATATTTTAGTACTATCGTCAATATTCAAACAATCTCCCTCTTCAAGTCGCGAGTCGAAGATGCGGCTCACAGCACCGTCGCGGTCACGTCGGGGTGGGGGTGGGAGGCCAGGCCGGCCGCGCACCGCGCGGAAGTGCGCGGGCTGCGGTAGCGCTTTATGTTGCGGCCGTTTTGCCAGTTGCCGTGGCGCGGCGGGTGGTGGATGTGGCTGACGAGCGCCTGGTTCACCATCGGCACCGGCTGCACTCCCTCAAAGTAAAGCCGCCAGCCGAGGTCGTCATCCTCCTGCCCCCAGCCGATATACTCCTCATCAAACCCGTTCACGGCGACCAGGTCCTCGCGGCAGACTGCCGCGTTGCCGAACGCGATGGCGGGCCGCCCTTTTATGGCGAAGCCCAGCCGCCTGCAAAGGGCGTAGAACAAGTACTTTCCTTGCAGGGAGTCCAGATGCCTGAGTTCGGCTGTGGTGTGCCAGTTCTCGAAATCGCCCGATTCCACGGTCTGCCGGTCCAGTCTTCCGCTGGCCTCCTCCGGCAGTCGAAGGACATAGCCTGTGCAAACTGTGCCCGGCCGCAAGTTCGTCAGATAGCTCTCGAGCCAGGTGCGGTGGGGCAGGGTGTCCTGGTCGAGAAATGTGATGAATCGCCCCGCGGCGCGATGGATGGCATTGTTGCGGCTGCGCGCCAGCCGGAATTCCGCATGAGGCTGGCGCACATGCACAAGCCGGAAGGGCATTTCCGCGGCAACCGTCGCAAGGGCTTCGCGCGTGGTGTCCGGCGAGCCGTCATCGGCCACCAGCACTTCTGCGGGAAGGACCGTCTGGCGACGGAGCGCGGCGAGCACAAGGCAGAGGCTGTAAGGCGCATCGTAGGTGCTGACGATAACACTGGCTGCCGGATTGGTTCGCGGGTCGCTCATATGCCCGAGAATATCCGCCGCTGAAGCGGACGGCGAATGGAGGTGGGCTGTCCAGGACCGGCGGGTCCTCGCTTTCACGGCCCGGAAGCTGGTACCCGATCTGGCGGTAGCGCTCACCGTAGTCATTCAGTCTCGGATTGCCGGAATGACACATGGTGCAATTGTAGCCAAGCGAGTCGACTTATAACACACCACCTTTCTCTCAATGACGAACCTGCAATACGCCCGTACTTTGTCAGCTGCACACGGCCTTCTGATCAGAGTTCTCTTTCCGGTCGGCAAGAGCATGCCCCGCCTCCTTGCCAATCAGTACCCGAGTGGCTTTCACCAGCTGTGCCTCTGCAGAGATTGGCCATGCGGTCGCATTTCTAAACCGCATGGACTACTTTCGTGCGCTCAGCTTGCGGTACCCATTGGAAGCCGCATATCGGGGAATCGCCTACTTCTGGAGGATTTGAACCTTACGAGGAGGAAGGGCGGAATCCGCGTGCGCGGGCTCCGCGATTCGAATTCCCGCCTGGGAAGCAGCGGAGATACTAATCCGGCCATTGAAGAGTAGTCGATATTCTGAGAATGGGGCTCCCTGCGCCCTTGCGGCGCAGGAGCCGAAATTCAGGCACCTGCCGCACAAGGCGGCAGGGAGCCGGCCCTTCGTCAACGAAACTATTCAATAGCCGGATTGATAGGGGCGGAGACTAATGAGCGTGCGTTCGGCCGCTCCGTGTGGCGCGAGCCAGCTTCCGCCGACACTTGGCAAGACTACTGAGCCTGCGCTCCATAGCGAAGACCAATGCACCAACCAGTCTTCCCAAACTGCCACAGAGCGTCCGCAAAAGAAGCTCGCACCGGGTCTCGGGGCGAAGCGGGCATCAGCCGATAGCAGCGCATAGCAGCACGGTCAGCCTTTGAGAGCTTACGGGTTTGCACTTTGGGTGGAACAATGCTCCACAAACGCCTCGAGTTGTGACGTGCGCATCTGCTCTTCAACACCAATCACCGACTGCAGATTGATGGGACGGAAGACAAAAATGAAGTCCATTGCATCCTTCGAAAATATGAGGGAGACGCCGGCGCGTAACCACCAAATGGAGCCGCTGCCGTTTGTTGGCTGATTGCTCCGAAGCGTCCGGCTCGGGCTTCCGAGGACGGCCACAGCAGCCGCATAACTCGACCCGAAAGTGATCCCCTGGTAACTGTAGGACGGCGGCGTTATGCCGGAGAAACTGTGGGAAAACAGGCCATCCACGACTTCATCGTCGTCCAGCTGCAGGTTGCCGTTATTGTCACGATACGAAATGCTGAGACCTCTGCTTGCAAAATCCGACCACAGGGTGGCCTTGCCATCGCCATTTGATGTCTGGCGCACTTCGGACGGGGCGCCTACTTTCGTTGTGACCGTTGCATAGCTGTCGCCAAGGAGGATTCCGGCCAAAGAACGCCCGGGCTCCCATGTCGCTGAAACCGGGGGGCCGCTGATCGCAGGAGCTTTGTTATCGTCGCCACCGTCGCAGCCCACAAGAAGCGCGAGTGCCCCAGCCACCGTGGCGATCGCTGATTGTCGGAGGAGTCGTTGCCTGATCATAGCGCTGCCCTTTCTACGATGTGATGTTTAGAAGTCGCAGGAACTGAATTCCGAGACACAGCAATGAACACTCCGCACTGTTTCCCTGTTGTGGAGGCGCAGCAAACTGTCTGGAATAAAAACAGAAGAGTCATTCTGCGTCAAGATGCGCCTTTCGGGTCCCAGACAAAAGGGGAGTGTCCGGTGTGGTCGGTAAGGTTTCCGGAGTCGCCGCGCGTTTGCGAAGCGCAGCTCGACGGCCGGTCAGCCGCCTGCCCGCCCGGCGCCGCAGCGCGCTCATGGATTCGCAGCCCACTGGCTCACGGCCTCGTCCACGGCGGCGAGGAATCCCTCTCGTTCGGGGTAGGTCTGCATGGGGACGGGCACGCTGCTGCGGAACCATCGGCCGTACGATTTCTGGGCCACGCGCCGGTCGGCCACGATCACGATGCCGCGATCGTTGCGATGCCGGATCAGGCGGCCGAACCCCTGCCGGAACCGGATCACGGCGGCCGGGATTGAATATCCCGCGAACGCGCCGGTTCCCTCCGCCTCCAGCCGCTCGCAC
Organism: uncultured Victivallales bacterium; assembly: GCA_964424705.1. GTDB lineage: Bacteria > Verrucomicrobiota > Kiritimatiellia > UBA8416 > CAYRKB01 > CAYRKB01. Next base: position 8,154 of record CAYRKB010000036.1, on the reverse strand, counting down.
CGGGCTTCGACAATCGGGTCCGTGAACACCGGGAATGGCAGCCGCGCCAGCACCAGGCAGGACAGGCTCTCCCCCGGCACGTCCACGCCTTCCCAGAAGGAGTGCGTGCCGAGAAGCACGGATTCCACATCCTGCTTGAACGTCTGCGTGATGTGCTCGCGGGACACCGATTCGCCGTGCACGAGGATCGGGATGCGATCGTTGGCCATCTTCGCGCGAAGCGTCTGGGCGCAGCGCTGGAGCATGTCGTAGCTGGTGAACAACGTCAGCGCCCGGCCGTGCGTGCGGCGGAATATCTCCGCCAGCAGGGCGCCCAGCGCCTCGGCATAGTTGCCGCCGGACTCCCCCGGCTCGGGAAGAAACAGCGGCACCATGAACGTGCACTGGCGGGCATAGTCGAACGGGCTGCCCGCATTCATTTCCAGGATCCGCCCCGGCTCGAGCAGGCTGAGCCCGAGCCGCTTCCTGACGAAGTCCAGGGAGTTGCGAACCGTCAGGGTGGCCGAGGTGAAGATGAGCGACGCCTTCTGCGTGTAGAGCTGCTCGGCCAGCATCGCGCCCACGCTGATGGGAGCCGCCCACGCTCTGGCTCCGCCCTGCCGCCCCCCCGTCCGTTCCACCCAGAACACGTGATCCGGCGACGCCCCTGCCACCACGAATTCTGCCTCGGCCGCGAACTTCTTCAGGCGCGTCAGGATCCCGTTCAGGTCCTTCTCGAAGTTTTCGCGGTCGGGCATCGTTTCGAGGTCCTCGTGCCCCAGCGTGTCCGCGATCTCCTTCAGCGTGGCGACAAGTCCGGCGAGCGCGCGGCCCAGGTTCTCCCGGGCGCCCAGCGCCAGCCCCCATTCCGCGTTGATCCTTTTCTCGGCGCTGTACCGCAGCGATTCCTTGCCCCGAGCCTTTCCCAGCAACGCGGCAAGTTCCGCGAAGAGCGTGTCGATGATCGGCTCCAGCGCCTCCACTGTGGCGATCACCCGGGCGGCGTCCGCCTCGACCCGTGCGGTCGCCGCGGGGAAGATCTTCCGATGCCGCCCCAGGTGATCGATCAGCGCCGGGAGAATCCCGCCCTCGTGATGGCGCCGGCCCGGCTTCCACAGCCGGCTCAGAAGAAAATGAATCCGGTAGCGCGAAAGCTCCATTGAAAGGCCGTGTGTGGCCGCGTCTTCCAGGTTGTGTGCCTCGTCCAGGATGGCATGGCGGAACGGGGGGAGCACAGGGCTCCCATCGCCCTCCGACATTTCGGCGAACACCACGGAATGGTTTGCGATGATGATGTTGGCCGACAGGGCCCGGCGGCGCGCCCGGGACAGGAAGCACCGCGACCGGTGCTCGCACTGGGGCCCGCGGCATTCGCTCACATCCGAGGTGATCATCTCGTGCAGGTCCGCATCGGCTCGCCCCCCGCTTGTGGCGCACTCCGACACGTCCCCCGAAGCCGACCTGATCGACCAGACCAGCACGCCGGCCAGCGCCAATCGCGTGTCGGGCGACAGGTCGAGCCCTGCGTGCCCAACGGCGAACAGGAGCTTGCGCAGGCACAGGTAGTTGCGCCGCCCCTTGATTACCGCCGCCTTCACGCCTTCGGCCACCAGCCCTGTCAGCAGCGGCAGGTCCTTTCTCATGAGCTGGGATTGCAGGTTCTTGGTATTGGTGCTCACGACCACCGGCACTTCGTTGGCCACGGCCCACAGAATGGCCGGCACAAGGTAGGCCAGGCTCTTGCCGGTCCCGGTTCCGGCCTCCACGATAAGGTGCTTCGACGCATTGAGCGCCTCCGTCACCCGGATGGCCATTTCCACCTGCTCCTGTCGGAATTCGTAGTCGCGCACGTTTGACGCCAGGATTCCGTGGGCTCCCAGGATGTCCTCGACGTGCGCCACATCCACGGCCTTCCACGTCCGGTCGTCCAGATTCTGCCTTTCCACCCGCGGCACCACCTCCGCGCTGAACAAGCTCCGCAGCGTCCCGGCGGATCCGGAGCGGGCGCTGGCCGGCCTGTGCGCGTCCACGCAGGCCTTGAAGAAGGCGCGCAGCGGGTGGCTGCGGAGCGGCGCGAACAGGGAGTAGAGCTCATGCACCAGCGGGGCGGGCAGGGATTCGGCTTCCTCGGCGAGGCGGTCCCACAGGGACAGGGTCAGAAGGTTGTCCTGTGCGAGGTGGAATTCCTCGACCGGCGCAGCCGCCGGCATCTGCAGCGACAGCGAGTCGGTCAGCCCACGAAGCTCGTGGCTGCCCACAGACGGAAACAGGATGCCCGCCAGGTCACGCGTGCTCAGAATGTTGTGCTCGAACGCGCCGGGCAGTGTCTTCTTCACCCAGGCCCGCACGCTGTCGGCATCGTGCGAGAGGAAGATTCCCGTCGAGGGCAGGAATGCGAGGAAATCCTCCCGCACAGCCTCGATAGACTGAGCCGTTTGCATGGCCGCCATCGGTATGCCATGTGCGCCTAGAACACTGGGTGAAACCGGTTCCTCCGTCGCGATAAGCCGGAAGAACGTCGCCAGCCCCTTCTCATCGCGCCGCACGGCCGATAGCGCAAAGGCCTCTCCCTCCGACGTCGCAATCCCAAGTAACAGCAGGTTCGGGCTCGAAAAGGCCATGGGGCAAAGCTATCACATTCGGTGACTGTGTAAAAGGCGCTATTCGGCGACAAGCCGGGCCGCTGCCTAGAAGTAGAGCCACAAATGGAAGAGAGGGACATTGCGTGCAACGAGCTGCAAAAAATAGGGATAGAATTGCCCGGGCGATTGTGTATCTTGGGTCAACCCTGAAGCTGATCAACTCGGTGAGGGTTGAGCATTATTGCGAGGGCTGCAGCTCCGGGGCGTGTGGTTCGACGGCGCGGTGAAATGAGTGACACAGAGCGCAGGATGTCACGGAAAGGCAACGAATGAGCATCGATACGGGAACTGGGTCATCCATCACGACGGTATATATCGAGAAGCTGCTTAATTACCTGAGGAAGGATCATCTCGTTGATTTCTTCGAACGGAACGAAGTGTTGCTGACGAAATACGGCATGCTTGGCCTGTACGCGGCTGCCGTGGTTGGCGTAATCTTTTCCGTTGTGTGTCCAATCAGGTATGAAGTGCCCTGGGGCGAGAGTCTGGGCGCCGGGCTGGGGTGGGCGGTTGCCTGCATACTCCTTCACTATGTCGCGAGCCGACTCCTGCCGGTGGTCAGGAACCTGATCAAGACAACCCCCACGACAATGTCCTCCGACGCGCTGCTCGACAGTCTGGCGTTGCTTTGCTGCATATCAGGCGTGGCTGTATTGGCCGCATCCGTCTATGGCTGGGCAAAGACCTCCGAAATCGGCGGGCTCACAAACGGCATCTTCGCCTTCATTGCTTTTGAATACCTTGTGGTGCTCTGTCTCAATCCCAGGTTGGTCAACATTGCCATCGAGGAGCAGACAAGGGCAGGCCAGGAGTTCGTCGGCGTTCTTTCCCTTTTCCTGAAAGGTTTCCTTAAACTGATTCCCGTCATGTTTGGCGCCTGGATCATCATCGGTGTCGTCAAGATGGTTGTCCTTCTTTTTGCGAAGCCTGAGAACTTTGAGATCGACACGCTCTTCTCGATCGGATGGATGCTCGTTGCCGCAGTCCTTCCGCTTGCGGGCTACCTGATCTTCATCAGTTACTATTTTGCAATTGATCTTGCCGTAGCTCTGCTCTCGATCCCGGCCAAACTGGACCGGTTGGGTGGGGCGGCGGGCGGCGTGGTAGGGGTAGACGTCAGCCGTGTGCAGTGTCCCCTGTGCCAGAAGAATGTGGCGAAGTCGGCCCTGCGCCCCGGCCTGAATCAGTGCCCGCATTGCCAGGGGACGTTCGAAGTGCAGTGAGAGTTCAGTGGCATCCCGCAGGAACGCAGGTTGATAGGCTGTGGGCTGTTGGTCTGTTGGGTAACTCCTGTAGCAGCTACAGCCTAAGCTACTTCAACCTTGGCGTTCACATGTACTTCGGCCAGATGTCACATTGTCGGTCAGTCGCCGCATTGCCAGAGTGTGTGAATTACGGCATTACATTTTGCGGAATAGAGAGTTGACTAGACGTCCCCGATATCTGGAATCGCCTTGGTGGTGCTTGGGGTGTTCTGAATCTGGCGGCACTGGTGCGCTATCGCCGCTATCTCCGGCAATTTGCGCTCGGAATCTTGCCTGAAGCTAAACCGCGCCTTGAAACGGCTGTTGCTGTGACATTGGCACTGCTTGGCCTGGCATCCGTCCTCTACCTCCTGTTCGTCGCGTAGGCAAACAGACAAAGCCCTTGCTGGGATGGCCCATATGAGCAAGACGGCCGCTCCCATCCGAAACCGCATTGCGGCGTGGGAATACAGTGATCGTCTGGCGAGATCCCAATCTCTGAGGTATTGAGAACCGCCGGGTAGGGTTTTACCCCATAGCCAGGAGTCATCCCATCGTGCACACTCCCACCTGTTAAGAATATAACAGGTGGGAGTGTGCAGCATGAAGATGATGACAACGGAAACAGGAAAGCGCGTGCGGTTCGAGCTTTCGGCCGAACCGGGAAGTCGGGTGTTTGTTGCTGGAACGTTCAATAACTGGAGCCCGACGGCAAATCGCTTGAAGGATAACCCCGGAAGCGGGCACTGCAAAGCGACCGTGTGCCTTCCAAAGGGGACCCACGAGTACAAGTTCGTCGTCAATGACGTCTGGACCGCCGACCCGAAGTGCTTGGACTCGGTTCAGAATGGCTACGGCTCCGTAAACAGCGTGCTTCACGTCTGAGAAGCACAGTTTGTCAACCAAGGGAGGCTTTGTATGAAGCTGTACAGTCTGTTCGGATGCATATCAATGGGGATGCTGCTTGCCGTCGCAGCAGCAAAAGCGGCCAGCCTGCCGGGCGATGCGGAAGCGGCGACGCACGGCGACGAGGCGGCTAACGTTCAACTGGTTAAGGAGACAGAACAGAAGGCTCCTGATTTCGTGTTTCGTCAGTACAACCTGGCCGTTCTCTCGCACTACTCCTATCTGATTGGCAGCGGCGGGGAAGCCATGATCGTGGATCCAGCCCGTGACATCGCCCGCTACCTGAAGGATGCGCAGGAATTGGGGTTGAAGATCACACAGGTCTACCTCACTCATTCGCATGCTGACTTCGTAGCTGGGCACATGGAGCTGGCCAAGGTCACTGGCGCGGAGATCATCGCGAACGCCGCCACCAAGGCCGGTTACCCGCACAAGGCGGTCGTTGATGGCGATGCTATTGCCTTCGGCAAGGTACGAGCGGTCATCGTGACGACTCCGGGTCACACCCCCGACGGAACGTGCCTCTACGTGTACTACCCGGCCTCCGAGAGCAACCCCAGATTGGTGCTCACCGGCGATACTCTCTTTATCGGTAGCGTGGGGCGCCCGGATCTGATGGGCGAAGGCATGAGCGCCGCCGCGCTGGCCGAGATGGGTTTTCATTCCTGGAAAGACAAACTCTCCAAACTACCCGACGGCACGCAATTCTTCCCGGCCCACGGTGCAGGGTCTCTGTGCGGCGCACATTTGAGCGATAAACCCGTCTCCACCATCGGGGACCAACGCCGGGAGAACGTCTACCTTCAGCACAAGGACCTGCTGTCCTATGTCATGGCCGTCATTGACGGCCTTCCGGATGCCCCGCAGTATTTCAAACACAACGCGAAGATGAACCACGATGGTCCGTCCCTCGTAGACTGGGAGAAGACCACCCCGCCGGCCCTGTCGGCCGCCGATCTTCTCGCCCAAGGGCAGAAAGGCACGTGGCTTGTTGACGTTCGCGATGCCAAGGCTTTCGCCGTCGCGCATCTACAGGGGGCCATCAGCATCGGCGTGCGGGGACGATTTGAAACGTGGACCGGTATCATGATCCCGTGGGGGGAGTCCTTTGCCCTTGTGGGGTCGGACGACGAAGTTCGGGAGGCAGCCTTCCGCCTGAAGCGAATTGGCTACGATGCGCCCTCCGGTTTTCTGAAGGGCGGCGTGGACGCGTGGAAACAGGCCAACCTGCCGGTCGGTTCTCTAAAACTCCTCAAGCCTCATGATCTGCATCAGCAAATGCAGGCCGGCACGGCGCCCATCGTGGTGGATGTGCGTCTCCCGAGCGAGTGGATGGCATTACGCATCGGCAATGTGCTCAATATCCCACTGAATAGAATGTTCACCGACAGCAAGCGCCTATCCAAGGATATGCCGGTGCTGACGGTCTGTAACTCCGCCTACCGCTCCAGCATGGGTGCCTCGGTCCTGCTCAAGCAGGGCTTCAAGGACGTACTCAACATGGAAGGTGGCAGCGAGGCCTGGATCGCCGCCGGCCTGCCGACCCTGAGTGCGGCCGGTGCCGGACATGGTGCGGTTGCTGCACCGGCGCGGGCCGTCAGGCTTCCAGACCGCATCGCCGCTGCGGAACTCAAGCGCATGCTCATGGACCTGCCGGGCACGTTTGAGATTGTGGACGTGCGGCCGGCGGCGCAGTATACCGACTTCAGCCTCCCTAGCTCAATGAACGCGGATATTGCCGATGTGATCTCCAACCCGGCGTATCTGAACGGCGTGGTTCCGCTCGTGCTTGTGGATCGCGACGGCTCGCTGGCGATGGCGGCAGGCGGCATTCTCTCGCAGAAAACCCAGCGGCCCATCAAGGTGCTTTATGGCGGACTGGAAGCCTACTGGAACGATTCCGGTGCCCCCCTCCCCCCGGCGGGAGCAGTCCCGACTTCGGTTCCCGCCGTGAAACCTGGAGCTCCCGTGCCGGTGCCTCGGACGCCGGGAGCACCCGCGCCGGCTGCTCCCGAAACGCCGAAAAAGAAGAGTGCGGGGTGTTAGCCAGGGAACTGGGCGCCAGGCATGCAAGAAACTGAGTAAAGCATAAACGAATGCACCAGAAAGCGGTGACGCCCATTGGAAGTCCGCTTATGAGAAAGAGAGGCCGCTATAGGGGACCTACATCTTGTCCATGTTCTCATTGAATGGATCGAAACAGAACAAATAATAAAAGGAGTAACTGAAATGAAGATGACTATCACAGGCCTCATCCTGCTTCTGACCGCGATCTCCGTGCCAGCCGAAGAACCGAGTTCAATCGTTCGTGTCCCTCTGATCGGCGAGTCTGCGCCTGCCTTCAAGGCGGAGACAACGCAGGGGCCGATCAACTTCCCTGACGATTACAAAGGAAAATGGGTGATCCTGTTCAGCCATCCGGCGGACTTCACGCCGGTTTGCACGACCGAGTTCATGACTTTCGCAACGATGATGCCGGAATTCGACGCGTTGAACTGCAAGCTGGTGGGGCTGTCGATTGACAGCTTGTACAGTCACATTGCGTGGTTAAGGACGATCAATGAGAAACTTGAGTACAAGGGCATGAAGAACGTGGAGGTGACATTCCCCTTGATCGTGGACATCAAAATGGAGGTGTCCAAGAAGTACGGGATGCTGCAGCCTACCGCTGACGACACCAAAGCGGTTCGGGCGGTGTTCTTCATCGATCCCAACAGTAAGATCCGCGCCTTGATCTACTATCCGCTTTCCAACGGCAGGAACTTTCAGGAGATCAAGAGGCTGCTCATGGCGATGCAGACGTCGGACGCGAACAAGGTTGCCACGCCTGCCGATTGGCAGCCGGGCGACGATGTGATCGTTCCTCCTCCCGGCTCGTGCGGCGCAGCCAAGGATAGGGCGGAGAAGGCGGAGGCGGGCGTGAAATGCTACGATTGGTTCTTCTGCACAAAGAAGCTCCCAAAGGAACTGGCGCCGCCCCCGATCGCGAAGTAACCCGGGCATGTGTGCTAACGCGTGGAGATTCGGCGTGTCTGCGGTGGGCGCGCCGAGTCCCATGACCCTAAATGAGGCCATGCGGACATGAAAGTGGAGAATAGCAGAACTCGCCCAGGAGCCCAACCGTACTCGAACCCCTGCCTGGCCGGGGTCTGCTTGGGCTGGTGCTCCTGGCCTCATTCGCGATCCTCGGCGCCGGACTGGGTGCGTCGGGCGGCGTGATCGTCGGGTTCGCCAGCCGCCTGGCCCAGGGCTGTACCTCGGGGCAGGCGCTGAGCGGCGGCGCGCTGCTTCTCATGGGATGATTGACACCCTCTTCAGCCTCGATGCCTTATCCTTTTCCACTTCGGCGGTCTGAATCTCAACCCGCTGCCTGCTCAATGAAA
>CAYRKB010000035.1:0-30619 GCA_964424705.1 uncultured Victivallales bacterium | reverse complement strand
CCGGCAAGACTGAAGACGCCCGCGCCATCGCCGCGACCATCTCGGCGGAATCGGTACCTGATGCGTCCAAGCCTGCCTTCCTCAACAGTCTGATTCGCCTTGGCAACTTGGAAGCCGCAGCGGAGCTGGCCCGCCAACTCTACGCCCTGCCAGGCAACACGCTGCGCGACGGCCTCTCCCGCACCGCCAACGAATTCCAAAAGGCTGGCGACCGTGAACGTGCCGTTGAGCTTCTGCGAGAAGACCACGCGGCTGGCCGCCAATCTCCGGCCTGGACAGTCTGCCTGGTCGCATGGATGCTGGATGCTGGCAAGACTGAGGACACCCGCGCCATCGTGACCGCCCTCTCTGCAGAGTCAGTGCCCGATGCGTCCAAGCCTTCTTTGCTCAACAGCCTAATCCGCCTGGGTCACTTGGGCGACGCTGCGGCCCTAACCCGCCAGCTGTACGCTATTCCTGGCAATACACTGCGCGACGGCCTCAGCCGCATCGCTAACGAATTCAACAAGGCAGGCAACCGTGACAAGGCGATGGAACTTCTATGCGAAGACCACGCGGCGGACCGCCAATCACCGGCCTGGACAGTTCATCTGGTCGCATGGTTGCTGGAAGCCGGCAAAACTGAGGATGCACGCGCCATCGCGGCGACCATCTCGGCGGAATCGGTACCTGATGCGTCCAAGCCTTCTTTGCTCAGCAACCTAATCCGCCTGGGCAGCCTGGAGACCGCAGCGGCCCTTACCCGCCAACTCTACGCTGTTCCCGGCAACACGCTGCGCGACGGCCTCAGCCGCATCGCCAACGAATTCAACAAGGCAGGGAACCGTGACCGTGCTGTTGCGCTTCTGCGCGAAGACTACGGCGCTGGCCGCCAATCCCCGGCCTGGATGGTGTTGACTGCTAGGTTGCTAGGGGAGACGTGCGACATTGAGAAGACCGCGCCTCTCATAGCCGAGGCGTATCGGACGGCTCCCGCTTTGAAGGACATCTACACTCAGTCCATGGTGGCAAGCAATGGATCGCTTACATTGGATATTGCGAACCAACTCTTGCCCGTACACATTCTGAAATGGGCAGCGCAGGATCTCGCGCAAGAGCGCCTCTCGCCCAATGGCCGCAGAATGGCTCTCACCGAACTGCGTCGCAACGCCCTTGTCGCAAGCGAGATTGCCCTGGCGGAAGAGCTATATGGAATGGAACTGGCAACCCAATGGAACCGATTGGAGGCTTTGCGAGAGAGAAATGACGCGTCGGACGAGTTCATCCCCATACTGAATGCCGAGATGCGCATTGCCCAGCCGCGTGACAACCTGGTCCAGTTCCGGGAGATAGTCCTTCACGAGCAGTACCGCTTCGTAACAACAGCGACCGAACCGTTCATCATTGACGGCGGCGCCTATACGGGCATGGCCATTGCCTACTTCAAGTGGCTGTACCCCAATTGTCACATTCTCGCTTTCGAACCCAATCCCATGTTGTTCGACATATGTAGCGCCAACATCGAGCATAATCGCTGGGACGACGTGACGCTTCTCGCCTATGCCCTCTCAGACACGGACGGCGAAGCCACATTCCACACTGTCGCATCCATGCCGATGGCGTCCACGCTCACCTCCCGACTGCCGGAAAATCTCCCTGCCGATCACATCCGCGCCCTGCAGGTACCCACCCGGCGTCTTAGTGCGTTTGCACAACGCGAGATTCACTTCCTGAAGCTGGACATTGAAGGAATGGAATGTCAGGTGCTTAACGAGTTGGGGTCTCTTCTTCAGCGCGTCCATTGCGGCTTCATTGAATACCACTATGATCAGCGTCTCGGCACCAATTCACTGTCCAACATTCTGGACTTCCTGAGCAACGCAGGATACGCCTATTCTCTCGCCGATCCGCCCAACAACGCGCTCGACACCATCCGCTACGCGGCCCCCATCAGGGCGGGACGGAATTGGTCCCATGGGGTCTTCTTCGGCAGAACCAACAGCATTCCACCCGTAATCGCCAGAAAGGCCTAGACAATTGGATTCGCGCAGACAGGACATCATGAAACGGTTTCAGCGGGAGGACTACAGATGAGAATCGCATTCTGGGGCATAAACTCACCGACAGACTACTCGGGTGGGCGCTATTGCGCATGGATGATGGCCGAAGCCCTGGCCGCAAAGCACCATGAGGTCCACTTTATCACCAATAACACACCGGTATTCGCAGCCGAGTTCGCCGCTTTTCCCGGGCACGACCGCATTGTCGTTGACAAGACGCCGAATTGGAGGGACCAACTCCCGACGGGCGATTTCGATCTGGTTGTAATTGTCCCCCATATGACCTTGGATGATGATTTCTTTATCAAAGGGCGCCAGCTGGCCTACCAAAGAAACGCACGACTGGTCCTGCTAAACTTCGAGTCCGGAAACTGGTTTAACGAATACGCCCCCGTGAAACGCGATCTGGCCCTCTGGAACAACTGGATTGCTTGCTGTCAGGACCGGTGCCTAGTCCTATCCATATCACGGACGGGACAGGAATACGCGAAAGCGTTCTATTCCAACGATTGGAACAATCTTTCCTTCGCACACTCTTATCCGGCCATCAATACGGTGGTCGCCGATTCGATTTCCGTGCCCAGGGAAAAACAGATCGTGGTGTTAACACGCTTTATCGACCCTCACAAGAGCGCCCAGGACACGACCGAACTGTTTTGCAAGGAAATGGCAGGGTATTCGGTCGTCATCATTGTGGGAAGCGGCACTACGTCTGCATTTGTAAAGAAAGCGATCCTTGCCACGGCCAGCCAGCATGGAGTCAAGGTAGTCTTCAAATACCGGCTTTCAGACGCCAAAAAGTTCGAGGAGATATCCAAATCGGCCCTGATGCTATTTCCTTCACGTTTTGAGGGCTATGGGTATCCGCCGGTGGAGGCGCAATACTGCAACACCCCCTGCATCGCGTTCGACTTGCCCGTGCTCAGGGAAGTGAGCGGCAAGGGGCTTCAATACGTCCCCATCGGGGACTATGCGGCTTTTCGCAAGGCCATTGCAGCGCAGTTGAAAGCACAGCCCAAGAAGACCAACCTTCGGCAGGACATCCAACACGCCGCCAGTTTCGAGCGCTATGCGGACGAGATGGATGCGATCCTCGGCGCCTACAGCGCAACCGCCGCACCAAAAGGAATCCTGGGCAATGTGAATCCCGGAGATCTCCCCATCCGGTTCGACAGCAAGCGTAACGAACTCTGTGATTTGCTTTTGTCGGAGAGCATCTCCCGTGTTTCCATTTTTGGAGCAGGCAGGAATGGCCAACTGCTGTATGCGCTCCTGAGCCAGTGCGGCGTTGAGATCGTAGACGTGTTCGATGATGCTGCTGATGGTCAACTCGGGGATCATAAGGTTAAGCCGTTTGACGACGCACCCCATGCAGAGCCCATATTTGTCGCCATGGCTTCGTGGAATAGGACTTTTCTCGCAACGCTCCATCGTCTGCGCGCCTCAAACAACACTCGCATTCTGCTTTTCGGATGAAGCCCATGCCCACGTTCTCGCTCCACCACGCTTGCGCATCACACGGGAGGATGACCTGCCCATGACCAGCATAAACACTAAAGACGCCGCTCCAGCCGCCCCGCGCCCGCCGCTGACTGCCGATCAGGCACGAGTTCATGTCCGGGAACAGTGGCTAGCCCTCCGCACCATCAACGGGAATGGTCATGCCTCGAAAATAGCCATCATGGGGGCAGGGCGCCATACCTCCTGGCTCCAGTCCGCAGTGCATGGCGTCAACGGGCCCACAGTCGTCGCTGTCCTGGACGACGTTCCGGCCGGAAAATCACACTTCTGGGGATATTATCCCGTTTCCCCGACCGCGTGGGACCCCACCGCCTGCGATGCGATAGTACTATCTACTGACAGCGTCGCTGGTGTTATGCAAGCACGCCTTCAGCAGGTATACGGCAACGCAATCAAGACGGTTAACCTGTATGAGGGGCTGCCCCCGGGCCCCTATCCCAAGTCATCCCCCAGCGCGGGCCCGAAACCGGCCCAGCCCTCCTCGTCCACGCCCATCCCGGCGAGGCCATCCAAGTGGGCGGCCCTTCTGGCGGCCAACCAGGCACGTCGGGATCGCCGGGACGAACCGTATCTTCCCGACCCCCGTCTCGTGCGGAGGGAACATGACAGTCAATGGAAGCGCGACTATGCCCACTACGCCCGCCGCCTGGAATCCCGGTTCAAGGATTGCCACCACGGTCGCGAGGCCATCCTGATCGGAAACGGCCCCAGCGTGCGCACCGATGACTTCGAGAAGTTCAATGGGTTCGTGACATTTACCTGCAACCGTTTCTACCAGTGCTATGACCGCACCGCGTTTCGCCCCGACTACCTTGTGACAGCCGATTCCTCGATGGTATCCGACTTCGGCCCGGAAATGGCAGCCAAGGCCCGGTGCCCTCTCTTCATCAATATCGCCGATGAGACATCCGTCAAGGGGGAGAATGTCTTCTGGCTTCCAAGCACGATCCCTCACCTTTCGCCTCTTTCCTTTCAGAAAACCATGTACCGAGGGATTTATTCTGGGGGTGGAACCTTGATCACAGCAATTCAGATCGGGTTCTACATGGGCATCCGGCGTTTCTATCTCTACGGAGTCGACCATTCGTTCAGTTTCGATCTCACGGATTCGAAGGACAAGTTCCGAAGCGCAACCGGCGACACAAATCACTTCATCGCCAACTACAGGGATGGCAAGGCATGGTGCCCGCCCGCATCCCATCTGATTGAACAGAGCTTCATGGTTTGCGACAAGGCCCTGCGCAGCAATGGCGGATTCCTCAAGAACGCCACTCATGGCGGCAAACTGGAAGTCCTGGAACGCACCAGCATCGATCAGGTGACGCAATCAGGGCCGCAGGATAACCTGATCCGCTATTACAATGCCAATAATGCCACGGTATCAAACAGCCGCCCCACCTCAAGACACCCGCGTGTCCTCATGGTCTCCAGCACCCCATCCCTGCCAGCCTACATCGGCAATCGGGTGGCCACTGACAATCTAATCCGCCACTTGTTGCGCCTGGGCTTCGACGTCGATATGGTCCTCCAAAACCCACACTTCGATGAGGAAATGACTGAAAATGATCTTCGCCTGAACTATGGCGACAGGGTGCGAGTCATTGAGACTGCAGTACCGGTCTATGCCGGGCCGAGAGAGCTCGCCTTCCGTGACTTCTTCAAACAACTTGGCCGATCAGCCACCTCCTCGGGAAGGATTAGGAACCTTGGGTTTCGTCTGTATTGCCTGGCGAACCGGTTCCATCCGTTCCGTTATTGTTCAACTGACACTCTTGACTGCGCATCCTCTTTGATTAAGTCCGGCGGCTATCAGTACGTCATCTTCAACTACCTACACTTTCTCAGGATCGCCAAGTCTGTTGGCCGAAACCGAATGCCTCCATGCGCCGTCATCACCCATGACGCTCATTCGCGCGTTGATCGCCAGGGCTACGACCTTGGAATTGACACTCGCCACCGGGCCTGCAGTCCTGTCGCCGAGCGAAACGTCCTCTCGTTGGCCGACGTCACCGTTGCCATCTCCAGCCAGGAACAAGCTTACTTCAGGAAGTTGGGCGTCAAGGGGAACGTAGTTCGCTCCGAAATTGACCTTTATGAGTCGACATCAAAGGCCGAGACTCGCCGCGACTCATTCGGAAACAAGAGGCTCTTGCTCGTCGCGAGCGGCAATCAGCTCAATAAGGCGGGGGTGGCGGCGTTCCTTGACCAGGCGTGGCCGATCATCCAGGCGGTCCTGCCGGCTGCGCGACTGGCGGTCGCGGGTCATATTTGTCGCTGCATTCCGAGGACCGCAGTCAATGTCGATGTTCTTGGAACACTGCCGCAGCAGGATCTTCTTACCGAATTGCGCCGTTCGACAGTCATGATAAACCCTGTCTTCCAGGGCACTGGTTTGAAGATTAAGTCGGTTCTTGCGCTCTGCGCAGGCCTGCCCATGGTGACAGTCTCCTGCGGCGCGGACGGATTGGAGGACCTTAATGGTAAGGCGTTCGTAGTGGCAGACAACTGGAAAGACTTTGCCCTCGCATGCCTGCGCCTCCTTTCCGATCAGCCGCTGTGGGAAGACATGCGACGTAGCGCCTTGGAAATCTCGGCCGCGCGATTCAGCGAGGCCGCCGTGTACAAGAACCTGGATGAGGCCATGGGGTGGACCCGGCACGCCCGGTCTTCCGTCCCCCTGCCGCCCGTCGCCCAACAGCCTCGGCCGCTTCTCAAACTGCTGGTTGTTTCCACGATTCCGCCGTTTCCGGATGTGCAGGGGAACCGCATCGTGCTCCGCAAGCTTATGGACCACTTGACCCGCCAGGGGGCGCAAATCGACCTCGTCATGCAGGCCCAGTGCGATCCAGGCGAAGTGGACCGGCACTACAAGGGCAGCGTCCGTCCCGTTTTCACGCGCCCGACGCATTTTCCGACGCAGCAGGAAAAGCAGAGCCGGGAGGCCCTCAAGGCCGTCACGCACAAAACAGGCATGTTCCTAGGCCATAACGCGGCCATCGCGCAGGAACTCAATCAGGCCATCAACCATTTCCACCCCTTCGGGTCCGTCACGGATGAAACGGTGAATACCGTTCGTGCGTTGCTGCAGAATGGTGAATATGACGCCATTATCTGCAACTACATCTACGCCCTGCGTGTCGTGGACGAGTTGAAGAAAGAGCGCAGGCTCCCCCCCACGTTAGTGGTTACGCACGATGCCATGTCCCGTTTGGACGCCCAGGCGCTGCAGCACGGCATCGACACGACGTTTCGGGCCTGCAGCGTCAGCATGGAAGCGGCGTGTCTGAATGTGGCGGACCACGTCATCGCCATCACACCCAATGAGCTTAACTACTTCCGCAAGGCAGGCGTTAAGGGCCTCCTTCTTTCTGAATTCCCGGCCTATGACGAATTGGCCCGGCACCGGGTCGAGGAAGGCGCCTTCGCGCGCAAGATCATCTCAATCGCCGGCAGCGCTAACCCGCTCAATGCAGGCGGCTTGAACGCATTCATCGAGTCGGCATGGCCCGCCATTTCACAGCGTGTGCCCGGCGTGCAGCTTCATGTGTTCGGCGCGCTCACCGGAACGGTCACGTCCGGAGATCGCTCCATTGTCAAACGCGGAGTCTTGCCGCGGGAAGAGCTTCTTACCGAACTCTCTTCAACGACCATCTCGGTGAATCCGGTGCTTATCGGGACAGGACTGAAGATAAAGTCCGTCGAAGCGTTCTGCATGGGACTTCCGCTGGTTTCGTCACCTGTCGGCGTGGAGGGAATGGAAGACTTCAACAACCACGGCTGCCTGATTGCGAAGGACTGGAAGGAGTTTGTGACTCATTGCGCAAAGCTCCTGACCGACCATGCGTCATGGCAACAGGCACAGCGCGACGGTCTGCAACTGGCACAGCTGCGCTTCTCGGAAACCGCCGTCTACGGCGAGATTGATGCCGCACTCTATAAGAGCTGTCGCCAAAGGGCCACCCCACAAGCCAGCGGCATCTTCACGCAGATCCCCGCAAACACCCCGGTCCTCGTCTTCGGAACCGACGAAGCCGCCCAAGCATATGCTCGCACTCTCTCGCAGCTTCGCCCCGATGCACCCATTGTTGGATTCATCGGGGATCGGGCTGACACCACACTATTCTCTCTTCCCGTTTTCACCGCCGAGGGTCTCAAGGCAACGTTCCCACCGGAGCACTCGCCCATGATTGTGATTGTGTCCGGTAACAGCCGGAACGCACGCGAGAGCCTGAACCTACATGGATTCGAGCGGATACTCGCCTATCCATCCACAGCCACTGCGGCACTCTCCGCGGGTCCCGCACCTGACATCACACTCGGATCCCGGGCAGCGGATCATTGTTCAAAAGAGACCCCAGCACGAAAGGAAGCCCCAATGGCAAATCAGCCTGTACTTCCCGCAGTGGTTATCGATCCCCTCGAGCAACCGCTGGCCCGCTTGGCGGCAACACTGCGGGCCAGTCAATGGACCAAGATTGCCTTATACGGCGCGGGCAAGCATTCCCAGAAGCTCATGGCAGCATGGAACCGCCCCCACTTAGCCCTGCCATCCATTGCCTGCATTCTGGATGACAACGCTTCGGGAAACCTGTGCGGGATTCCAATCGTTCGCCCCGCGGACTGCAAAGGCCATGCGCCGCAGGCAATAGTCATCAGTTCAGATGCCTTTGAAGGTAAGCTGTTCGAGCAGGCAGTGAAGCACAATCTGGGAACCCCCGTTCTCCGGCTCTACGCCGCCGATGGCTGGCCGAACGCGCCCGTCATTCAGGCTCTGCTCAAGAACATACGGACCTTGCCTTCAGACTGGCACTCCGTCGGAACGTTTGCGCCAGAATCGCTGGACGCCATCGCCGCATTCGCTACCCAGCGCCCCATCCGCAATTCCATGGAAACCGGGGCGGGGACCTCAACGCTTCTCCTGTCGCACCTGAGCCAACAGCATACAACCTTCGCACTCGACCTGGGCGGGAGCATCACGGCGGTCAAGATATCGCCCTTGTTCAATGCCGCCAACGTCAGCTGGGTGGAGGGACCCTCACAACTTACGCTGCCCCGGCATCAGTTCACGCGACTGCTGGATTTCGCACTCATCGATGGCCCGCACGCCTATCCCTTCCCTGATATGGAGTACTACCACATCTACCCCCACCTGGCCCCCGATGCGCTGCTCGTGGTTGACGACATACACATCCCGACCATCACGCACCTGTTCAACTTTCTAAAGGAAGAAGAAATGTTCTCCCTAGAGCAGGTTGTGGGGCGAACGGCCTTCTTCAGGCGAACCCATGCGCACACATTCCCTACTCAATATGATGGCTGGCCGTTGCAGGGCTTCAATCGGAAACACTTCCCTGTCGGCAACGATCAAGCCATGAAAGCTCGCCTGTCCTCTGACACCCAGAACGAAATACGCTCCTGGAGAGCCAAAGATGCCCACACGGCCAGCGAATTCTCCACACCTCGGCAACGCCGCCTTCTTGTGGATTAGCACGAATACCAAATAGGGGAGCAGGCATGGGCCTCACTATCGACGGGCCTCTAGCGGTCACGTCTTCACATTTCACATGGACGAGTGCGGCAGATGCAGGACAACTCATCCATCGCTGCTGCCAAAAGGCGGGAATCGGATGTGAAAGGTGATGACATGACTCTGCCGGCGACTGCAACCCGGGGCGGACATATGAGCAGGAGCTTCTTTGTCGCAGGGGGTTGCCCGCGAAGCGGCACGAACATGCTTTTCTTTCTTCTCAACACGAATCCGTCACTTCGGATGCTCATCGACACCGATTTCGAACGTCTGCTCAAGGCAGCGGAGGGGCTCTACTACAAAGAGCAAGAACTGCGCAATCTCCCCGAGCGTGCCAAGGGAAGGAAAGAACAGTGGACACTCGATGCATTTACGCACTGTGTTCCCCAGAGAGCCCAGTCGCACCGGCGCGTGATAGAAACTCTTTGTGCTGCTCAGTTTGAGGTGACAGGAGATATCACGCGCGTGCGTTGGTTCGGGGACAAGTTGGCCGCATACTACTCTCGGGACCTCGACTACATTCAGGCCGCGCTGGGAGAGATGCGATTTGTCCACATCACGCGTAATCCCTTTGATGTCATAACTTCCCTTCTGCGACGAAGCAGAAATGCTCAAGAGGGCAAGGACTACTGGACAACTGCTCCCAGTACAACTGACGCGGCGAGCGCTTTGTGGAAAGATGCTTGGTCGTTCATCAGAAGGTATGAACGTGATCCGCGGTTCCTCCACATTCGGTACGAGGATCTCATTTTTAGGACGTCGGCGGTGTTGAAGAGAATTGCCGCATTCTTCGAGGTGGACAACGTATTCGACGATTCCCACGTCATCAGGCGCTACCATTTTGAGCGCGAATGCATCGGCGAGCGGGACATTGCCGCGATCTGCAGACTCATTCCTGAGGCTGAGCCATACGAAGAATATTGCAGACGGGAATTTGCTCTGGAAATGATGCCACAGAAGGAGATGCCCCTGTGAGAGCGGCCTCTCCAACTGCAATCGCCTCGGTCCTTGCGCGCCGCGCTGCGGTCGAGGCCGGTCGGCTCCTGCGGGAGCACCGAGCCGCCTGGAACGAGGTGACCGGCACCACGGAGCACGACATCAAGCTGCGCGCGGACCGCGATGCGGAGGCGGTGATCCTGAGGATCCTGCGGGAAGGATCGAGCTACCCGATCCTGTCGGAGGAATCCGGCGAGTTGCAGCTGTCCACGAGTTCCATTCGCGCCCATTCGCGTAGTTCGCGGTTGAAATCTTCCGTCTCGGACAACAACTGTCGCTGGATCGTGGACCCGCTTGACGGCACGGTCAACTACTCGCGCGGCACACCTTTGTCGGCCGTTTCCATCGCCCTCTGGAACCAGGATAAGCCCGTCTACGGGGTAATCTACGACTTCTGGCGGGATGAACTCTTTCACGGCGGCCCCGGCCTAGGCGCTTTTCTCGGCGAGCAGCCCGTTCACGCGAGCAACGTCACCGCTCAGGGCAAGGCCATCCTGACAACCGGTTTCCCCGTGAATTCCGACTTTGCCGCTGAATCGCTCCTGCAGTTTGTGGAATCCGTGCGTCGCTTCCAAAAGGTCCGTTTGCTGGGCTCCGCCGCGCTCTCCCTCGCCTACGTCGCTTGCGGCCGGGCGGATGCTTACATGGAGCAGGACATCATGCTGTGGGACATCGCTGCGGGCGCAGCCATCGTTTTGGGAGCGGGTGGGACAATTTTCCTCGAACCTTCTCCCCGGCTGCCCCATGCCTGCCGGATGGCGGCGGCAGCCTCCCCGGCCTTGCTGGAGGTTCTTTCCGCTGACAGGAAGCGAAGACCTGAATGAAACCGTGCAACACGCGAAAAGATGCGAAGAACGTGGAAATGCCACAAGCGCCCACCCTTCTGGCTTTCCGGAACAGGCACCGCGGAAGACGCGCGTTTGTCATCGGAAATGGCCCCAGCCTGAAGGTGAGCGATCTGGACCGTCTGCGGGGCGAGATTACGTTCGCCTGCAACAAGATCTATCTGGCCTACCCGGAAACCGCCTGGCGCCCCACATATTATGCCGTTGAGGACGTCCTGGTGGCGCGCAACGACGCGGATCAAATCCGCTCGCTCGGCCCCTACCCCAGATTCTTCGCCAGCGTGCTGCAGGAAATGGCCCCCGCCATTCGCGAGTGCTTTCATCACAATTCTCCAGGCCCTTCCTTTGTCTTTCCGTTCCGGCACGAGGGGAATGATGTCGCGCCGTCGTTCAGTTTCAATGCGCCTGAGGTGGTCTTCTGCGGCAACTCCATCGTCTACTCCATGCTCCAGCTGGCCGCATTCATGGGCATCCGGGAGCTGTACCTGCTGGGGGTGGACTTCCGCTTCGCCACCCCGGCCGCGAACGTTGGCTCCATAGGCGCCTACCAGATCTTTTCCGGACAGGGCGAACAGAACCATTTTCACCCCGGTTACCGGCAGCCGGGCGAGAAATGGATTGAACCCAAGATGGCCCGCATGCGTCAGGCGTTCATGTCGGCGCGGACGGCTCTCGAATCCGCGGGCGGGCGGCTTTTGAATGCCTCGCGGGAAACTGACCTGGATGTCGTGGAACGCGTGGACTTCGATTTGGCAGTCAAAGATGGTCAGCCGAAGCGCTCCGCGCCCCAAACAACATGTCCTGCCTCATCCCCGCCCCGCTGGTCGGTGATGATTCCCACGTGGAATTCTGCGGGCACGGTCGCCCAGACGCTCCGCAGCGTGCTGGACCAGGCGCCGCCGGAGTCCGAGATGCAGATCGAGGTGGTGGACGACGCTTCGAGCGACAACACGGAGGCGGTGGTGCGCTCCGTCGGCGGCGGCCGCGTAGGCTTCTTCCGGCAGCCGAGCAACGGCGGAGCCATTCCTAACTTCAACACCTGCATCGCCCGCAGCCGCGGCGCACTGGTTCACATCCTGCACGGCGACGACTTCGTGCGGCCCGGCTTTTATTCGCAGATGCAGGCCGCCGCCGCCCTGCATCCCGAAGCGCCGCTGCTGGCCTGCGCGGCCATGGTAGTGGACCAGGGCGGCCGCGACATCAGCGTGTCGCACGTGCCCATCCCGTCCGGGCAGGTCGTCTCCGATCCGGTGGCCTGCTTCTATCGCAACTGGTTCAAGACCCCTGCCATGGTCATTCGTCGCCCGTTCTACGAAGCGCACGGCGGCTTCGACGAGAACCTTGTACACACGGCGGACTGGGAAATGTGGACCCGCGCCATGGCGCACGGCGGCTGTGTGTATCTGGATGAAATCCTTGCCTGCTACCGCGAGTGGGCGGGCAACGACTCGGCCCTGCTCTCCCTCTCCGGCGACCGGATCTACGACTACCTGCGACTCGGGAACGTATTTGCACGGAAATACCCGGGCTTCGAACTGCCCCGGTTTCTCGCCATGTGCCGGCAGACGGCGGAATCCGCGGCGCGGCAGTTCCTGGTGGCAGGCCGCGAGAACGCAGCCTTGCAGAATGCGCTCGCGGGCTACCTGATTCACGACGAGGAGGAGCGGCTCGCCAACCGGCTCGCGGGAACGATACACCAGCCTTCACCGGTGGCGGCCTCGCAGCTGGCCGACCACGTGCGCAATACGTGGCAGCTCCTGCTCGCGCGCGACGGCATCCGCCGCCTGGTGGTTTACGGCGCCGGCAAGCACAGCCACTGGCTGGAGCCCATCGTACGGGACGTGAGGGGGCCGAACGTGGTAGCCGTGTTCGACGACGCCCCGAGCGGCGACCATCGGCTCTGGGGGCATATGGTGACCGCGCCCCATCCGATGGATCTATCGCGGGCTGATGCCGTACTTCTGAGCACGGATACGTTCCAGACGAAGATGAAGCGCCAGGCCGCCGGCTTCACTGGCCCCGGCCTGAAGATCGTTTCGCTGTACGGATGGATCAATCAGTAGTCGCCACCCCAAAAGCGCCAATAAGCCCGCTTTGCCCCGCGGGGCGCCCTTCCCCTTCGATCACCGGTTCGCCGTGCATAGCTCGTGGTATCTAGGATGCTATCTGGGTACGGAAGAGTGCAGTCTGGTCGTTAGCGGAGGTCCGATATGCTGAAGATAGGCGTCATAGGATCCACGGGAAAGATGGGAGCGATCCGCCGGCACTTGTTCGCGCAAACGCCCGATTGCGAGATCATTGCGAACTGCGACACGCAGAAGCCGGCGGATTCCGACGTGGCGTTTTCCACGGACCCCTACGCTGTCATTAATAACCCCGAAGTCGATGCTGTCTGCATCTGCACGCCCAATTATCTGATCAAGGACCTGGTGGTAGCCTCCTTGAGCCGTGGAAAACACGTCCTATGCGAAAAGCCGCCAGGTGTGTCGCTCTCCGACGTGGCCGAGATGCGAAGCGCCCTGAACGCCAACCAGGGGGTAAAGCTCAAGTTCGGGTTCAACCACCGGTACCACGACGCCGTCCTGGAGGCAAAAAAACGCGTCGACACCGGCAATTTTGGCCGGGTGATCTGGCTCCGGGGCCGCTATGGGAAGAGCGTTGACGCACAGTTCATGAAGACCTGGCGCGCCAACCGGCAGCTGGCCGGCGGGGGTATCCTGCTGGACCAGGGCATTCACATGCTGGACCTGTTCCTGCTCTTCTGCTCGGACTTCGACGAAGTGAAGGCCTTCTCCTCCAGCCAGTACTGGAAACTCGATGTCGAGGACAACCTGTTCGCGATCTTCCGCAACCGCAGCGGCCAGACCGCTTCGCTGCACAGCACCATGACCCAGTGGCGGCACCTGTTCTCCCTCGAGATCTTTCTGGAGCGCGGCTACATGGTAGTGAACGGCATCCTTTCCTCATCCGGCGCCTACACGAACAGCTACGCCAAGGAAGAGCTTACGGTCGCGATGAACCGCAGCCCGATGCCCCAGGCGACGCACACCCACGAGGAACGTCTCGTCTTTGATCAGGACCACTCCTTCGCTAGGGAAGTAGAGGAGTTCGTCGGCGCAATCCGCGCGAACACGCCGATCCAGGTCGGGTCGATTGATGATGCAGACAGGTTGATGACGCTGGTGGAACGTATCTATTTGAGCGACGCAGGGGAGAACAACGACCTCACGGCTCAGCCGTCCGGTCCCGCTGCCGTTCATGCCGTCGCAACTCCGGTGCCCACGGTCTCCTGCGTGCCGATCGAACCTGCCGCCGGCAGACGCGCTGCCGGGATGATGGTTCCCGAAGGCCGTTTTGCCAACCGCATGAACCAGATCGAAAACCTGCTTCTGCGCACCGAAGTGAGCAACGGCAGTCGTCAGCCGATTCAGGCAGACGAAGCCTACGCCCAGTTCCAACGCTGGACCGGCCTGGCCAGTTTCAACGAGGGCACGATATACCTGATAGGCAATGGCGCCAGCGCCTCGATGGCCAGCCACATTGCCGCGGATCTGTGCAAGAACGGAAACATCCGCACGCATGTGTTCACGGATCTCTCACTCATCACGGCGATTGCCAACGACGTCGGATCCAATGACATCTTTGACACGCCGCTGCAGCGCTTCGGCCGTCCGGACGACATCCTCGTCGCCATCAGCAGCTCCGGCTCATCGCCGAATATTCTCAAGGCGGTGAATACGGCGCTGGAACGCCGCATGCGCGTGGTGACGTTCTCGGCCATGAGCGCCGCAAATCCACTGCGCTCCTGCGGGCACCTGAACTTCTTCGTGCCCGGCGACACCTATGGCGAGGCGGAAACCTGCCACGCCGCCCTCCTCCACTACTGGGTTGACCTTATCGTCGGGGACATCCCGAAGCGGTCGGATCTCACCGGCCCGGCCGCATCGGATGCCCGTATCGCAAACGGAACGCTCGCCTCCGCAGCCTGAACGGCCATTCACTTGTATGAAGATACTGGCGATGATTCCCGCCCGCATGGGCAGCCAGAGGCTCAAGCAGAAGAACCTCCAGCTGCTCGACGGCGTCCCGCTGATCACCCGCGCCATTCACAAGTGCAAGGCGGCCGGCGTCTTCGATGAAATCTGGGTGAACTCAGAGCACCCGCGGTTCGGGGAAATCGCCGCCGAGGAAGGCGTGCGATTCCATCAGCGCCCGGAGTATCTGGGAAACAACCAGGCCACGAGCGAGCAGTTCGTTCGGGATTTTCTGGAAACTCACGAGACCGGCTACCTGTTTCAGGTCCATAGCATCGCGCCGCTCCTGACGGCGGCGCAAACCAGCAACTTTGTACAATTCACGGTCAACGGTCAATACGACGCATGCCTGAGTGTAGTGCTCGAACAAATCGAGTGCGCGCTGGGCGACAACCCGGTCAACTTCACGTTCGACCGGAAAATTAACTCGCAGGAGCTGGAGCCGGTCCAGCGGATCACCTGGAGCATCACCGGGTGGCACGCCGCCACGTACCTTGCCGCCTCTCGGGCGGGGCGTTGCGCCACGTACGAAGGCAGGGTGGGCTTCTTTCCCATCGACCGGGCAGCAGGCCACATCATCAAGACCGAGGAGGACCTGCGCATGGCGGAAGCGTTGCTGATGCTTCAGGAGCCGCGGGTCAGGGGATAGGATTCCAAAGGCGGGCCCGTTGCTATGAAAGTTGCGATCGCACCATCGTTGTTCGCCGAAGAGGATCCAAGGCCGATGGACATGCTGAAAGCGGCAGGGCTGGAAATCATTCCCAACCCGCACCGCCGCAAGCTGACTGAGGCTGAGATCATCGGCCTGCTGGACGGCGTGGACGGGTTGCTTGCCGGCCTGGAGCCCCTTAACCAGCGCGTGCTGTCATCCGCCAGGAGCCTCAAGGCTCTGGCGCGCGTTGGCATCGGCATGGATAACGTAGACCAGGCGGCCGCCAGCGCTCTCGGCATCCGCGTCTCCAACACGCCGGAAGGCCCGACGGATGCCGTGGCCGAACTGACGGTCACGGCCCTTTTGGCCATTCTCCGAGAGCTGGTTCCGGCCAACGCTCAGGTCCACGCCGGCCAATGGAAGAAGACCATTGGAACCGGACTTGCGGGAACCCGCGTGCTCCTGGTCGGCTTTGGCCGGATCGGGCAACGGGTGGCTGAACTGCTGCTCCCATTCCGCGCCGACCTGGCTGCTTGCGACCCGGCTCTTGCCGCTCAGTCCATGTCCGCCGGCATCCGAAGCATGTCGTTGAACGAGGGGCTTGCCTGGGCGGACGTAATCTCCCTCCACGTGGCGGGAGCCGGCTGCATCCTGGGCCCGGACCAGTTCCAGCTGATGCGGCAGGGAGCCATGCTCCTTAACTCCGCCCGCGGCGGCCTTGTGCATGAGCCCGCCTTGATCGACGCCCTGAAGAGCGGACGGATCAGGGGCGCCTGGTTCGACGTCTTCCCCGAGGAGCCCTACAAGGGCGATCTGGCCCAATTCAGCCAGGTCCTTCTTACCCCCCACGTCGGAACCTACACGCGCCAGTGCCGGAGCGACATGGAAACCGCCGCTGTCCGCAATCTTCTCCGCGACCTGGCCCTCAGCCGGCAATCCGCGACGGAACAACTTGGATGAGCCACCATGATTCATGACCTGCTGACCTCCGATATGGCGATCTGGCTGCAGCGGCAGCATCCGGTGCTGCAGGAGGCCTTCAACTGGATACGCGCCATGCCCGCGGACGCGCCGGACGGCATCACGGAACTGCGCGGGCGCGACCTGTACGTGAATGTGCATGGTTATCACACGCTTCCCGCCGATCAATGCCGCTGGGAATCACATCGGCACACCGTGGACGTCCAGTACTGCATTTCCGGCGGAGAAGTCATCGAAACGGCGCCAGCCGGATTGCTATTGCCCCTGGACGACTACTCCGGGCCGACCGATACCGAACACTGGCAAGCTGACGCTCGATCCGCCACCCGTCTGCGGATGATCCGGGGCACGTTTGCGATCTTCCTCCCCAACGAATTGCACCGTCCCAAGGTGGCCGACGGCGAGGCTTCCGATGTACGCAAACTGGTTGTCAAGATCCGCTCCTCATTACTGACACCGTGAGCCACACACCTCCAACGCCATCGTTCGCAAGGCGCCCGATGACAACGAGCAGCCAGCGAGCCAGCTACGTGCTTGGCGCAGGCATCACCGGCCTGGCCGCCGGCATCCGCTCGGGCTTCCCGGTGCTGGAGGCCGCTCCCGTCCCGGGCGGCCTTTGCGCTTCCTACTACATGCGTCCCCGCAGCCGGGAACGTCTCTTCTCCCCGCCGGACGACGGCGACGCGTACCGATTCGAGCTCGGAGGCGGCCACTGGATCTTCGACGGCGCCACCGATATCCTCGGATATCTGGACGCTCGCGCGCCGCTCAGCCAATACCGGCGCAAGTCTTCCGTCTACTTCCATGGTCAGGAGCTTTACGTGCCCTACCCGCTCCAAAACCATCTGCGCTTCCTGCCGCCCGGCCTTGTCCGCCGCGCGCTCGACGAGATGAGTGCGCCGAAGAAAGCGTTCACCTCCATGCGAGACTGGCTCCTGGAATCCTTTGGCGCCGCCTTGTGCGAGCTCTTCTTCTTTCCCTTCCATGAGCTTTACACATCGGGCCTCTACCGCTCTGTCGCCCCGCAGGATGCCTTCAAGTCGCCGGTGGACATGGACCTCGTGCGGGGGGGCGCGGCGGGCGACTGCCCTGCTGCCGGGTACAACACCACCTTCCGCTACCCCGTCCACGGACTGGACGAATTGATCCGTCGCATGGCCGCTGAATGCCGCGTGCACTACGTCCGGCGCGTGGAGCGCATAGACCTATCCGCGCGCGAGCTGGTTCTGGCCGATGGGGCCCGCCGTCCCTACGACCAGATCATTTCCTCTCTGCCATTGAACGAGATGGTCCGGATGAGCGGCCTTGCGCCGGCGGGGCAGCCGGATCCCTACACCGCCGTGCTGGTGCTGAACATCGGCGCGCGCAAGGGCCGCCGCATGCCCGGCGATCACTGGCTCTACAACCCGGACGCCAGGTCCGGATTCCACCGCGTGGGATTCTACAGCAACGTAGATGCGTCCTTCCTCCCCGCGTCGGCCCGACGGCAGGCCGACCGCGTGAGCATCTACGTGGAGAGAAGCCATCCGCCCGGCACAAAGCCCGGCGAAGAGGAGACCCGGGACTACATCGGCCGGGCTGTGCGGGAACTGCAGGACTGGGAGTTCATCCGCGATGTGGAAGTCGTGGATGCCTGCTGGATTCCCATCGCCTACACCTGGGCCTCGCCGGGATCGGAGTGGGTCGGCCGAGCAATCTCGGAGCTGAAGAAGCACGGGATCGTCCAGGCGGGCCGCTACGGCTGCTGGAAGTTTCAGGGCATCGCCGACTCCATCTCCGACGGATTCCAGGCGGGCGAAAGCGTCCGGTAACGCCCGCCCTACGCGGCCGCCTTCAGCGCTGCCGCAGCGGGAACACCTCGCAAGCGCACAGCTTCCTCGAGCACCCTGGCAAATTCCGCCGACTGGCTGCCAAGAACAGAGTTCTCGCGCTGCAGCGCGCGGCCCCGATTGCCAAGCCGCTGGGCCAGCTCCGGACTATCCAGCAGCCTCCCGCAGGCGCCGGCCAGCGCGGCCGGATCGCATGGGTAAACCAGGAAGCCGGTTTCGCCTTCGACGACCTGTTCGACCAGTCCGCCAACCGCCGTGGCCACGACCGGCAGGCCGTGCGCCATCGCCTCAAGCGTAACGCTCGGGAACGGATCTGGCTCGCTGGACGGCACGACAAAGATGTCCGCGCCCGCATAGAAGTCACGCGGATCGCTTGAAGGCCCGTGCAGCCGGATGTACCCGCGCTCGACGCCGGCACGGCTTGCACACCGGATGAGCGACTCGTAGTCCCAGCCGTACTCGCCAAGCGGCCCGACGACGTCCAGCCGAAACTTCCGACCAGCAGCATGCAGGCGATCTGCCGCCTCCACAAGATAGTCCAGTCCTTTCACAGGGCCCCACGTGCCGACAGCAAGAATGATCGGCGGTTCAGCCGTCCGTTTCGCGCCCTTTCCGTTCGCGTAGGTGTCCGGCAGATCGGCGCGGATGACCTCCACGTTGCTGATGCCAGACCTCCGGAGCGGGACCGCTGTGGCTTCCGATGCGGCAATAATCTTTGCCGCATATCTGCTTGCCCTTAGAACCGGCTTGATAATGGGGTGATCGGGCAGGTCCTTGTACATAAGCTGGTGATGAACGACCAGCGGAACGCCCATGTCCTGTACGACAGGAAGGGCGAGCATGCCTACCGGATACATGCAGGCGACTACGACATCAGGCTTCCTTCCGGCCACGATCCCGCGAAGCGCATTCCTGGCGCTCTGGCTGGCGGCCGTGGGCTCCTCCGGCTCGGGCACAAAGTGCGAGGCCCGGAGCAGGCGGTCGCCCGCCTTGGACTCGCTTTCCCAGGCGGCGCATTCGATTCCGAAACTCGCAGCACGCCCGATGTTGGAAGAGGCCATGCAAGCCAGCGTGCTGTGACGCCCCGGTAGTGCATTGAGAAACCGGAGCGTGGTTACCTCGGCCCCGGAGAACACGTCGCCGCCGAATAGTGCCACTATGCGCATTGTTCAGCTGGCTCCTCAATGAAGCTGGGTTGCGATCCGGCCCTCTTCCATTTCCCCGCGCAGGCGCAGTTGGCGTTGGCCAGACACTCCCGATGCAAGCGCCCTTTCAGATGCTCAAAACGGGCCCGGAGATACGGAACATTCCGCTGAAGAGGTCCTTTGAAGATATTGCCGATGTCGACGCCCACATGGCAGCAGGGGTTAATGACCCCGTTCAGCTGCACATGCGCGGAGTCCATCCAGGGGCAGATGCCTTTGGGAGCGGAGGCCGCAGCATCCTCCGGCAACACCTTCAGCCGTGCCCCCGCGCCGCACGCCGTGGCAGCGGCAGGGAGCGCGGAGGCCATCTGGACGGGCGGCCGGGCCGCCGCGCGCGCCAATAGCAGCCCGGCGACATCATGGGGCAGTTCTACGCGAACCCCCGTCTGCTCGCCGACGCGCATGGCTGCCTCAGCCGCTTGCGGCCATCCCGGATTGCGCAGGAAATCGCCCGGCGCGTGGTTCCCCATCATGTGATCCACGTGCACCCGCTCAGCCTGCAGCTCTGCCGCCAGCTCAACGAACTCAGGCAGCTCCCCGATGTTGTCCTCCATGCCGACCATCAAGAGCGAAAGCGAGGGGTAGCGGGCCTTGCACAGGATCTTGGCGTCACGCAAGGCTCGCAGGTTGCCAAGAACCTTCCCAAGGGGTGCGTTCCGGATTGAGCGGTAGGTGGCCTCCCGGCACGCGTCGAGCGATACGTTCAGCCGCGATCCCGCCGTGTCCGAGACCATGATGTCCACCAGCTTCTCGTTCAGAAGATGGCCGTTGGAGACAAGGTCCCAGTTGGCCCGATGTTGCTGCGTCAGGCGAATGTTATGAGCCAGGTCCGGATTCATAAGCGGCTCGCTGTCGCCGGCGACGAAGGTCACCGTCTCCACCGTGGGAGCATGAATGAGCATCGTCTCCAGACTCCGGCTGTCGAGGTACTTCAGCTCGCCGCGGCTTCCGCCGCACATGCGGCAATCCAGATTGCAGCGGCCAGCCACCGACATAAGGCTGAGGCGGCGCGGAAGCAGGAGCAGCCAGAACAGGCCGGCCATGCCGGGCCGGTCCGGTTGATCCCTGACACACTCGCGAAGGGCCGCCAAGGCACTGCCCTTCAGGCTGCGCCTGGCTATCAGGAACTCTACGAATTCCACCGGATTATTGCAGAACTCATCCTTGATTCTGGAAGTCCTGTCGAACATGTGTCACCTGTTAGCAACTCGGGTGCCGTCAAACCGTTACACTTCCACGGAGCGCCAGATACAATACAATCTCACACACTGGGGACAGGGACCCGTCCGCACCACGTCCCTTTCAGCCTAGATTCGTCGGATAGAACCGCTCAATCACGCTGATTTCTGTCGCTTGCGGCTCTTGGGGATTTCACCACATTGGTGAAATCCCAAGAGCCGCAAGTCATTCCACATTAGCGTTCATTGGCGTCCATTCGCGGTTCACCTGCTCCAAATAGGTTCAGATGTCCGGCAGAATCCTCCGTTGAGTGGCCGAAACTGACAAACAACTGCGGAGCAATCAGTTCTGTCCCAATTGTGAGCTACAGGCAAGGCCTGCAACGCTTCTCCCGGTCGAGACGCTAAAGAATCCCCTGATGCGGCCGATATTGTGAGCAGGTGGATGATATGTCTGTAGGGCCATCTCAAAGTTCTGCTGCTCCGGCGTCCCGGCTGCGTGGCGTTCCTGCAAGCCGGAGCGAGCAAGCTGCGGCATCTTCACAGGCCCCCATTAGTTCCCCCGCGCGATCAGACAGCTACACGCCCGGTCGGTTGCGGGAAGAGGAGAACGGCGGGACCTATTCTCCCTCATCGGTCTCGGCGGCGCGATCGGCTGGCGGGCTCGACCCGGATCAGGCAGAGCTGGTACATCAATTGCAAGCGCGTGACCGTGAGGTCCGCCAGCATGAGCAGTCCCATGCGGCCATCCTCGGCCCTTATGCCGTCGGAACGCCGTCATACGCTTACCAGATCGGCCCGGACGGCCGTCCCTACGCCGTGGGCGGCTCCCAGGAGGTCGACCTGAGCCGGACCGGCGACGCCGGCACCGACGCGATCAAGTCGGCCCGGATTCGTGCAGCGGCCGGCGGCGTCCAGAATCCTTCGGCCGCCGACGGCGCTGTCATGTCACAAGCCGCCCGCATCCAGTTCCGCGCGACAGCGTGAGCGACTTGGACGCGCTCCACCCGGAACACATAGTCCCACCATTCCGCGGCGCATTTCACCTGCCATCCTGAATTCTACATCATTAGCGTTGATTGGCGTCTATTCGCGGTTCCACTGCACGCTTCGCCGTGCATCTCCAGTCGTGCTCCGCGTCAGGGGTGCTTTCGTGGTTGAGCGGCGATTCCGGTCCGTATACTATCCGCCCCTCACACGATGAGGGGAGATCGGCGCATCATGGCCAAATACAAGCTGCTGTTTGTCGACGACGAGCCGATGATTCTCTCGCTGCTCAAGCAAATGCTGGGGCGGATGAAGGATGACTGGGAGATGTCGTTCGCCCTTAGCGGACCCGAGGCCCTTGAGATTCTTGCAAAGCAGCCCATCGACCTCGTCGTGTCAGACTTCAATATGCCGGGCATGGACGGAGCAGCGCTGATGGATCTCGTGGAAGAGAAGTATCCCAGAACGGTACGGTTTCTTTTCTCCGGAATACCCCCCGATGAAGGCCTGTTCCGCATTGTCCGCACGACCCACCGCTTCCTCCGGAAGCCGGATGACCTCAAGGGCATACGGCAGGCGATCAGGACGGCGCTTATGGTCCGGGACATCATCGGCGACGAGGGAATCCTGAGCGTGATCTCAAAGATGAAGGCCATGCCGGCCTCTTCAGAGGTCTACCTGGAGCTGGTGCGGGAGCTGCGCAGCCCGGACTGCGCCGTAGAGCGGGTGGGCCGGTTAATCCAGCAGGACCTGGCCATGAGCGCGAAGTTTCTCCACCTCGTGAACTCGGCGTTCTTCGGGGCGCGGGAGCACGTCCATTCTCCGGCTCATGCAGCCACGCTTCTCGGGCTGGAGACGATCAAATCGCTGGTGTTCATGGTCAATGTCTTCTCCCAGCATGAATCGCTGAAGGTGAAAGGCTTTTCGGTGCAACAACTCTGGCAGCACTGTGTGACCGTCGGCATGAAGTCCCGGGCCATTGCCGTCAGCGAAGGGCTCCCGGACGACACGGTGGACCAGTTCTTCATGGGAGGGTTCTTCCACGACATCGGAAAGCTGATGCTGGCATCGAGCTTTCCCGAGGAGTACGCCCGGATCCTGGCCTGCGGCAGGAAGGACAGGAACTGGCTCGTTGACGAGGAGCGGCGCGCCTTCGAGGCGACGCATGCGGAGGTGGGCGCCTACCTGCTGGGCACCTGGGGCTTTTCCGAGGATGTCATTGATGCCGTGGCGTTCCACCACGAGCCGGCGCGCAGCCCGCGGAAGGCTTTCTGCGCCCTGACGGGAGTGCATGTGGCCAACGCGTTGGCGCCACAGGTGGGGCATGTGGACACCGGGACGCCGCTCCAAGAGGACTATGTCGAGCTCATCGGTAAGCACACCCGCCTGGCCGCCTGGAAGGACGTCGTTCACGATGCTTGACGCGGCGGGGCGCACGTGAGTTCCGGGGATCGCCGCCCGCGGGAGATGCGGCGAAGCTCGGAGCGAACGCGGCGGGGTCGCCGCGACTCCAGCGGAACGTCTGATTTCGCTCGTTGCCGTGCTCCTGGAGTCGCGACGCCCTCGTCGCGGGGTGCAAGAAGAGAAGCGAGGGAACGCGGCGGGGTCGCCGCATCTCCAGTCGGAGTTGCCCGTTCTCGCTCCCGGCTTGCTCCTGGAGTCACGACGCCCTCGTCGCGGAGATACAAAGACGCGCCTGAACGGACAACTCCCCGGAACTCACATGCGCCCGACGCGGCGTGGAATCGTTCTTTTGCCTTCCCCCCGCCGCCCGGATACGCTATAGTGTCCCCACTTTTGGAGCGTGATCTCCCGGGCGCTACGGAGAGACGGACCCGATGAATGTGCAACCATTGATGCGGAGCGGAAGCGGCATGCAGGGCTACCGTGCGATCAAGCGCGAAGCGGGGCCCGCGGGCCTCCTGAAGCTGACGCAGCATGTCGGGAGCGGGCGTGGCGGTTACTCCCGCGAGCAGTTGGCCATCGTCGACCGACTGAGTGTTGGCGCTCTCTTTAAAGAAATTCCGGGAAGCAGCGTGGGACGATCCCAATACACGTCGACGATCATCAGTAGCCGGGCGAATACCATCCGCCCAGGAAATCGGGCTCTGCAGGAAACGGCGATCGAGCCGCTGCGCACGCCCTATTCCCCCGAGACATCCCTGGCGTCCTCGACGTGGAAGATGCGCAGGACCCGGTGCACGATCGGGGCAAGCACCATACCCGAGACCGTGATGAAGGCCAGCCCGCTGAAGAGCGCGTAACCCTGGGCATAGGGGGAGCGGAATACACGCCTGTGCAGCGGCGCGACAGAATCCACTACAGTTTGGCGATTCCCTCGCGGATAGCGTACCGCACCAGGTCCGTCTGCTTGTGCAGGTCCAGCTTCTGCATCAGGTTGGTGCGGTGGGCGTGGACAGTATTCGTTGCCACGCCTAGCGTTACGCCAATTTCCTTGTTGCTCTGGCCCTCGGCAATCAGCTGCAGCACCCTGCGCTCCTGCCCGGTGAGCTCACTCGCCGCCCCGCCGCGCTTCCGATCGCCCTTGCCGCCCTTCTGCCCAGCCTCCACAACGTACTGCATAATGCTGGGGCTGACATAGAACCGGCCGGCGTGGACATCAACAACGGCATCGGCCACGTTTCTTGTCGCGGTGTCTTTCGTCAGGTAGCCCCTTGCGCCGACAGCCAGTGCCTCCTCCACCATGGCCCGGGTGTCATGGAGGCTCAACATGATAATCTTCGTGCGCGGCCTTTTCTTTAGCAGCGCCCTGGCGGCCTCCAGCCCGTTCATGTTGGGCATGGTGACGTCAAGGATGTAAATGTCGGCGGGCGTCTCTTCCGCCTTCCTGACGACCTCGACGCCGTCCGAAGCTTCCCCGACCACGACGATGTCTTTCTCACTTCGTTCGAGCGTCATCCGCAGCCCGTCGCGAACAATCGGGTGATCATCGGCTATCATAACGCGAATTGGCATCGGCTATCTCCCTCTTCTCTTCTGGCACATGTCTCGGCAGCACGGCGCGCACGGTGGTTCCCTGCCCGGGCTTCGACTCAACGGTGAGCACGCCGCCGGCACCGGACGCCATCTCGCGCATCACACGAAGGCCTATCCGCGCCGGATCACACGCTCGCGTCCCCGCGACATCGAAGCCCTTGCCGTTGTCGCGGACCTCCAGACGAGTTCCATCTTTCTCTGCCTTCAGGTTTATGTCCACTTCTTTCGCATGCCCGTGCCGCAGCGCATTGGTCAGGGCTTCCTGAACAACGCGGAACAGAACGGTCGAGGCAGCCCTGTTCATATGCCGCTTGCCAAGGTCTTCCGTGAGGGTGATCCTGACGTCGCCGCGTCCCGTAAGCCGCTCCACGTGCTGCCGCAGGGCGGCGCCCAGCCCGAGCACGTCCAGGTCAGGCGGACGCAGATCGACAGCCACCTGCCTGAGCTGCCCCACCGACGCGCCGAGCAGCTTCCTGGCCAGCTCTGTCCACTTGCACGCTTCCGCCTCATTTCCTGCCCTAACATAATCCTCAATTGCGTCAAAGTGGGCTGACATGCCAATGGCCAACGAGCCGACGTCGTGGTGCAGCACCTCTGAAACCCGCTTTCGTTCATCTTCCCTCGCGGCGATCAGTTTCTTGGAGAAAGCCTTAACCTGTCCTTCCGCCAGCTTGCGCTCGGTAATGTCGCGCGCGACGGTCGAGCTGAAACGCGGGTTCCCGTGTGCGTCCCTGTGAATCACCACCACCTGCGAAACGGGTATCTCTTTGCCGCTACGGTGCAACACCGCGGATTCTCCCCTCCACGTTCCCTCCCTGAGCGCAGTAGGGAACCCCACGTCCTTAATCAGTCGTGCAGCCCAGGCCGGGTGCATGTCCCCGATGCTGATGCTCGAGAGATCGGCGTCCTCGGGCAGCCCGAGCATCCTGTTCGCGGCCGGGTTATGGTAAAAGATCCGCCCCTGCATATCAGCGCTTCCAATGAAATCTGAGGACTCTTCGATGATGGACAGCAGCCGCTCCCGCTCCATCTCCGCCCGCTTGCGCGAGCTGACGTCGCGAATCACGGCCACCACCTCGTCGTCGCTGGCTTTCGCTATGCGGGCCTCATAGTCGTGGGTTACCCCCCCCGTCACCATACGGTACTCGAAGCCCTGCGTCTCCCCGGTTCGCAGCGCCTCGACCACGGCGCGGTCGGTCGCGGCACTGGCCTCCGGCGGCAGCACGCCATGGTGCGACTTCCCGATAAGTTCCTCCGCCGCAGGAAAGGGGTTCACGCCCGCGGCAGGCTTGAAGTCAAGAAATGTGCCGGGGCGGCCCATCCGGAAGACGAGGTCCGGAATGGCATCGAGCAGCGACTTGAGCCGGAACGTCTGCCGGGTCAGGGCCTGTGTTCGTTTGGCAACCAGGTCCTCGAGCCGCTTCGCGTAGAGGCGTTTCTCGTTCTGCAGCCAGTCGTGCTCGTCGCGGCGCTTCTTTTCCGCCGCCGCGCGGCCCACCACATCAACCAGCTGACCCCTGGCCACAGGCTTGACAAGATAGTCAAAGGCGTGCAGGTGGATCGCTTCCCTCGCCGACGCAATCTCTTCCACTCCTGTAAAAAAAAGAATCTGTGTGTTCGGGCAGAACTCGCGCAGGCGCCTGGCCACGCTGAACCCGTCCTCCCCCTCGAGCACAACGTCAACGACGGCCACGTCGATGTCGTAGCCGCGAAAATGCGACTCCGCCTCCCCCGCACTGGCCGCGATCAGCACCTCGTGCCCGGCGGCCCGCAGGCACTCTCCCGCCGTCTGCCGGATGCTCGGCTCGTCATCGACGAGCAGCACGGTCACCTTCTTCTGAAACTCCGGCCCTGACAAGCTGCTGTCATCCCATGCGGCCGCAGGCTGATCCTTTGATTCCTGTTTCATAGCCATCCCTCGGAACTGCCCTCTTCTACGCTACGGGCTGAACTGATTCAGGCCACACTACAGAGGTAGGCAGGGGCTACCTTCTGCTACGTCTTCGGCGCGCTCAGCCGCGAGACGGCCCACATCATGGCCGCAATCACGGGGATGGACGCCAGCAGCACCGTGTGATGCAGCGTGAAAGCCCCGGGAACAATTCCATCGAGCGAATCGTGCATGCCCAGCAAGCCGAAAATGGCGAACCCGCAGGCCGCCGTCCATTTAACAAGCCGCTCCGGAATCCGCTTATGAAGGACAATCCCCACCAGGATCCCGAACGCGTCCGCCACCATCATTCCGCACGTCGTGCCAATCCAGACGGGCAGCAGATGCACCAGCTGGTGAAGCGCGCCCGTCCCCGCCGCCTTCACCGACTGCTCCGCCGCCAGCGCAATGGTCATCAGCTGGGTCTTGTCTCCCATTTCCGCGAGGAAGAAGGCGACCGCAACGGTCCAGAACGGACTGCGCCCCTGGCGCTTGTCCTCGTCCTCCAAATGATCCCCCCTGATAGTCCACAAGGCGAAGAGAATGAAAGCCACGGAGGCCGCGAGCTTAACCCAGTGGATCGGCAACACCGCTGTGATCATGTTGCCCGCCACAGCCGCAAGAAAGTGGTTCGCCAGCGTGGCCGCCAGAACCGCCCACAGCACCGTCTGCCAGCGGAAACGCGTTGCGAAAGCCATCGCCAAGAGCTGGGTCTTATCGCCCATCTCCGCCAGGACGACCGCCGCCGTAGATACCAGAAACACGCTCAGCATATACGTTTTTCCCCGCTCCCGATTCCCTGCCCGCACCGCTCGAATAGAGGTAGCAAAACTCCGAGCGATTCGTCCACTCGTATTCCGTCCAGCCTCCTCCGCCAGCTTCTTTGCGACGGAATGGATTGACCGGCGCGCGGCGACGCACGACAATCGCCCGATGTTGCAGGAGCTGGGCATAATGCAGTGGTGCACGGTCGCGCTCTGCGCCGTGATGGTCGGCATTGCGAAATCCGGCTTGCCGGGGCTCGCGATTCTCGCGGTGCCGCTGATGGCCGCGGTCCTGCCGGCACGCCTCTCCACGGGCGTGCTGCTGCCGATGCTGCTGCTGGGCGACGTCTTCACCGTCTGCTACTACCATCGCCACGCGATCTGGCGGCATGTGATCCGGCTGATGCCGTGGGCGCTCGCCGGCATCGTTCTCGGGTACTTCGCCATGGGGCACATCAGCGACCGCAGCCTGCGCCCGATCATCGGCGGAGTCATCCTCGCCCTGCTCGCGCTGAACCACCTGCGCACGCTGGGCCGCGCCGAGGCCGCAACCCCCTCGCACTGGACGTTTGTCGCGATGATCGGGCTTCTGGCCGGCGTGACCACAATGATGGCGAACGCGGCAGGCCCGATTATGGTGATCTACCTGCTCGCCATGCGCCTGCCCAAGGCGGAGTTCATCGGCACCGGCGCCTGGTATTTCCTCGTGCTGAATGCCGCGAAGATTCCGTTCAGCATGCACCTCGGGCTGATCTCAAGCGAGACCCTCAAGCTTAACCTGCTCGTCGCGCCGCTCATCGTAGCCGGCGCCTTTGCAGGGCTCTGGCTCGCCCGGCGGATTCCGGAGAAGGCGTTCAACCGGGCCGTCACAGCCCTGGCCGTTGCGGCCGCGCTGAACCTTATCCTGGCCTCCCTGCGCTGATTCACCGCCCGCGCGCGGCGCGTTTCAGCAGATGCCCCGCGGCGGCATACAGCCAGGGAATGCGCTCGTGCAGCCACGAGGTGATGCGCTTTGTGCGGCGCAGGTAGACGGCGAGCCGCTCGACGGTCTGCACGGCCTGCGCATTGGAGGGCCCGGCGGCGATAAGCCGCTCGCCGAGCGCGGGCGGGATCCGCGTAAGGACCTCCGTGTTCAAGAGCATCCAGAAACGCGGAGTCCGATAGCCCTCCGCCCGCGAGGGCACGAGCATGGAGTCATAGGCATCCGTGCAAAACCGGCCGAGCATCCCATCCCTCGCGCAGCGCGCGTGAAGAGGGGTGCCCGGGAACGGCGTCAGAGGAAGCGACACCACGCCCCAGTTGGGGCGGGGCAGCGCATTGAGCGTCAGCGCCATCTGCCGCAGGTCCTCTTCGCGCTCGTACGGGTTATGCAGAATGATGTCGGTGGATAGGTACAGCTTGAGGTCGAGAATGATCTTCGCGGCGCGCAGGTAGGTTTGCGCTGTTTCGTGCCGGTTGAAGACTTCCTTGTTCACCCGGTCCGATGCCTCCAGCCCCATCGTCACGTAGTCCACGCCCGCCGACTTCAGCAGCTCCATCCGCTCGCGGGTCACGTAGCGCGGGATCATCCGGGCAATGAACGGCAGGCCGATTTCCGCCTTCATTCTCGCACAGAACGATGCCATCCACTCGTCCGACCCGGCAAAGAAGCTGTCGTCATGAAAGTTTATGCCCGCAACGCGCGGCTCGCGCTCCTTGACCGACCGCAGCTCGGCCATCACGCGCTCGACGGTGGCGCGTCGCACCGGCGCGCCCTCCAGGTTGCAGCAGTACGAGCAGCGGTACACGCACCCGCGCGACGTGACCATGTCGTAGTACCGGCCGCCCCAGGTGGAATGCTTGCAGTGCAGCCGCCAGGTCAGCCGCCTCAGCTTTCCGTCGACCAGCATCATGTCCCGGTCGAAGCGGAAGATCGGATGCGGGAGCGCGTCCAGGGAAAGCTTCTGTTCGGGCGTGACCCGGTTCGCCACAACCTTGCCGTCGCGACGCCAGACCAGGCCCGGAACCGACCCGGGCGCAGCGCCCGCAAGAATCATCTGCAAGGGCACTTCGCCCGGCCCCTGCACCGCGAAATCGGCCCCCTCCACCAGCGATTCGACGGGGCACAGCGTGGCGTGCACGCCGCCCGCCATGATCGTCCCGCCATACCCGGCCGCGCGCAGCGCCTGCACAAGCCGCGCATACGGCTTCAAGCCGGCCGTCATCAGGTAGAATCCAATGTGCGTCACCTTCTCGCGCGCCAGAAACTGTGCGATCTGTTTGACCTCAGAAGCGCTGAACGTGACGGGTTCTCCAATCCGCCCCAGCCGCTTGATCGCTACCAGGAGCGTCACCCGGGCGCCGATGGATTCGGCGTACGCGCCAAGGGTCCGGATGGAGACGGGCCGCTCGTTCTCGTCGATGGTTGCCAGCACCAGGTGCCGCTGTTGCGCAGTTTCCGTCATCGTTTAGTCAAGCCCCGTAAGACTTCCCGATAAGGCTGTCAATCGCCCCTGTAGCAATCATGGGCTCCATCTTCCGCCACCCGGCAATGCGGGTATCGCCGATGAAAATCTGCGGGACAATATCCACGACCTGCCCGCAACGGCGGTGCATGGCACCCGCCTTTTTTCGCTCTAGCTGCCGCGTGCAGCCCTGCATCGTTACCTCTCAGGGGTGCGGGAACGCATGAACTCCTGCAGCCGCACGCGCAGGTGGTCGAGGGTATACGGCTTCTGCAGATAGCCCGACAGGCCCTTGCCTTCGAAGCGCGCGGCAACGTCGGTCTCGGTGTAGCCGCTGGTCATCACCACGCGTACGTCGGGATTCATCTTGAGAAGCTCCACAAGGGCTTCCTCGCCATTCATGTTGGGCATGGTCAGGTCCAGCACCACGAGATCGATCTTGGCCGTATTCTCCCGGTACACGCGCAGCGCTTCACGGCCGTCCGCGGCCAGCAGGGTCTTGAAGCCCAGCTGGATCAGCATCTGGCTTCCCATCTCGCGGAGCATACGCTCATCTTCCACCAGCAGGATCGTGCCGCCCGCTGAAGCCGCAGATTCCTCGGCAGCCGCCGGCGCCTGCACAGGCATCTCACATGCGACCGGAAGCAGGACCGTGAAGGTGCTCCCCTCCCCAACTCGCGATTTGATCTT
>CAYRKB010000034.1:0-31527 GCA_964424705.1 uncultured Victivallales bacterium | reverse complement strand
TGACCGGAATCGGTGTCCGACTTGAATCGGAACAGGTGTCCGACTTGAATCGGAATACGCATCCACATCTCGCCATTCGTGTACTTGGCATTAAGATCGGTGATGATTGCACCGGAATCGGTGTCCGATTTGAATCGGAATACGCAGCCAGACTGTAGATACAATCGTGAAACCTCGTTTGGTTCCAATCCTTTTGAAACCAGCGAGATGCAGATGGATAGAGAATGAAGATGCGTGTGGGACGAGTGAGCTTCGGGGCGATTTCGAAGGGGTTGCTCGCAGGTCGTCGGTGCGCCTTTGATCTGCCAGTGTGACCGTTCCGGAAACTTCGGTGACCAGCGCAGTTCCGTCGCGCCCAGCGCGACCAAAATGCTCTCTTCCGGTTCACGATAGCTGGGACGGTCACATCACAATTAGGCGCGCAGGAGGGCTGGCTGCCCGATATGCTTCGAAATGAATCCGCGCCCACCGTCCCACGAATTAGAACTATTTTTGCATGTTCGTGATGATGCTGATCAGGGGGACAAACATGGCGATTACGATCGTACCGATGATTGCGGCAAGGAAAACGATCATGACGGGTTCGATGATAGACGTCAGGCCTTCCACCGCGGCGTCCACTTCTTCGTCATAGCCGTCGGCCACTTTCATCAGCATCTCTGGCAGGGCGCCCGTCTCCTCGCCTACGTCCACCATGCTCACTACCATCGACGGAAAGACCCCCGACGATTCCATGGGCATGCTCATCGTGTCGCCTTCCTTGACGCTGTCATGCACGGTCTGAATCGCGCCTTCCACCACGGCATTGCCGGCGGTATCTCTGACGATGTTGAGAGCCTGCAGCACGGGCACGCCAGAACTTAGAAGTGTCCCGAGCGTGCGGGCAAACCGCGCGACGGAAGTCCTTACAAAGAGCGGGCCGAACAGGGGCGCCTTGAGCTTTATGCGATCGAGAATGAACCGGCCGCGCTGGGTCTTGCGCGCCATCTTTACGCCGGCCCAAATAGCGAAATACCCGATAACAAAGAACACCCATCTGCGCTGCAACGCCCCGCTGAGATTGATAACGAACAGGGTAAGCGGCGGGAGCGATTCCCCATCCAGCAGATCCGTGAAGATATCGGCGAACTTCGGAATGATCTTCAGCAGCATGAATGAAAGAATGCCAATGGCGGCAATGAAGACCACAACAGGGTAGGTCATCGCGCTCTTAACTTTCCGCTTGATCCGCTCCGCCTTCTCCATGAAATCAGCCAGACGCTGCAGGACGACCTCAAGCACTCCGCCCGCCTCGCCCGCCTTCACCATGTTGACGAACAGCATGTCGAACGCCTGAGGATACATTGCCAGTGCTTCTGAGAACGTGCTCCCCCCCTCGACCGACTCGCCCATGCCGGTGAGGGCTTCGCGCAGGACGGGGTGCTTCTCCTGCTTCAGGAGAATTCGCAGCCCACGCAGCAAAGGAAGACCCGCATCGATCAGTGTCGCGAGCTGGCGCGTGAAGACCATCAGGTGCTTGGTCTTTACTCTTTGCCTGAAGAACTTCGGGAGCCTCAACTCCTTGTTAAGGCCCCGATCGGATTTGACGGCCGCCTTGCCGCCCGCCTTCCTGGCGGGCGCCGGCTGCCCAGCTGACGTCAGCTCGGTAATGCGCGTGGGGAAAAGGCCTTTGGAACGAATGGCAGCGACCGCTTCCGCCTGCGTCACCGCATCGAGAGAGCCTTCTGTCTCGGCTCCCTTGGAATCCATCGCTACGAATTTATACCGAGCCATCGCAGCCTCCTCTCCACTCAGCGGAGTCTACAAGTCACGGCTAGCCGAAGATCCGTCAAGCCTTCTCAGGCGTTTCCTTGACTTTCTTCTTACGCTTGTCAGGAATGTCAATTCCAACCCATTCCAGCAAGGCCAGTTCGGCGTTATCGCCAGTGCGGCGACCGAGACGAAGAATGCGCGTGCAGCCGCCAAGCCGTCCTTCAAGGGCAGGCACGACCTTCTCGATCAGCTCTGCCGCCGAATTCTTGTCCTTCAACCTGGCGATCACAAGACGGCGTGAAGCCAGAGTCTTCTTCCGCGCCAAGGTCACGAGTCGCTCTGCAACCCCTTGGCACGCCTTCGCCTTGGCGAGCGAGGTATGTATCCGCCGCTCCGCGATCAAGTTTCGCACGAGTGAGGCCATGAGCGCCTCGCGGTGTGATGTGGAACGACCTAGCTTCTTGTCAAGTAACCTGTGCCTCATGATTCCCGTCCGTTATTCTGTGGGTGCTTCTTCGACCTTAAGAAGGTCCTGATCCAAAGTCATCCCGAGTGACAGCTTAAGCTCTGAGAGCTTGCTCTTGATTTCGTTTAAGGACTTCTTGCCGAAGTTCCTGTACTTCAGCATGTCGGCTTCCGTCTTCTGCGCCAGTTCGCCAACGGTCGTGATATTGGCGTTGTTCAGGCAGTTCGCAGCGCGCACGCTCAGCTCGATCTCGTTAACGCTCATGCGCAGCTTGCGTCGCAGTTCCTCACGCTCCTCATCAATCTGCTTTTCCGTCTCGTCGAACTCGACGATTGTTTCGTCGTATCCTACGAACACGTCAAGATGATGCCGCAGGATCGACGCCGACATGCTCAGCGCATCGTCGGGGCTCACGCGGCCATCCGTCCAGATCTCGATAATCAGCTTGTCGTAGTCCGTACGCTGTCCCACGCGTGTGTTCTCGGTCGAGAAGTTCACCCTGCGCACGGGAGAAAAGATGCAATCCACCGGAATGCGTCCGATTTCCTGATCCACCTTCTTGTTGCGCTCCGCAGGGAAGAATCCGCGCCCGACGCGGACTTCCAAGTCCATCTCAACCTTGGCATTCGGGCCGAGCGTCGCGATAACCAGGTCCGGATTCAAAACTTCCACGGAGCCATCGGCCGAGATCGCACTGGCTTTCAGCTCGCAGGGCCCCTTTGCCTTGATGTGAATGGTCCCCGGCTCGCGCACAAAAGTCTTCAGGACGACCTTCTTGAGATTCAGGATAATGTCCGTCACATCCTCGACCACGCCGGGGATTGTGCAGAACTCGTGCGCAACTCCGTCAATCTTGACGGACGTAATGGCCGCACCCTCGATGGACGAAAGGAGCACCCGTCGAAGGGAGTTCCCGATTGTCGTCCCGTATCCGCTTTCGAAAGGCTCGGCAACATAGCGACCGTACGTCTCGCTCGAGGCGGCCTCATCCTTACTCACCCGCTTGGGCATTTCAAATCTGCTCAGTCTGATCGGCATTGTCACAGTCCTTTCGAGCGCCGGCGGCCGCACATGGCCGCCGCGCTTAAGCGAATCTCTTACTTCGAATATAACTCTACAATCAACTGCTCGTTAACCACCGGCGCGATTTCCTCGCGAGTCGGTATCCGGAGCAATTCACCGGAGAATTTTTTGGCGTCCAAGGTCAGCCAGTCCGCGACATTCTTGCCCGCCCCGGCTTCCAGCGCCTTGGCTGCCAGTTCCCTGCTCTTCGGCCGTTCGCGCACCTGAATCACGGCGCCCGGCTTTATGATCATAGAGGGTACGTTGGCTTTCGCGCCCTTCACCATCACGTGGTTATGCGTGATAAACTGCCGCGCCGCGCGGCGGGATGTGGCAAAACCGAGGCGATAGACCAGGTTGTCCAGACGAGTCTCCAGCATCTGGAGCAATTGCTCACCCGTCACGCCACGCCTGCGCAGAACACGCTCGAAGAACAGTCGAAACTGCCCCTCCTGCATTCCGTACTGCCGACGGAGCTTCTGCTTCTCGCGAAGCTGCACGCCGTAGTCCGAAAGCTTCTTGCCCCGGCGCTGGCCATGCATGCCAGGCGCAGGACGCCCCGTTTCCACAGGACACTTTGCCATATAGCAGCGGGCGCCTTTCAGA
The DNA here is from genome assembly GCA_964424705.1 of uncultured Victivallales bacterium. GTDB lineage: Bacteria > Verrucomicrobiota > Kiritimatiellia > UBA8416 > CAYRKB01 > CAYRKB01. The sequence continues at coordinate 27,641 of CAYRKB010000034.1, read as the reverse complement.
AAGAGTTTCATCCCTTCCCGACGGCACTGTCTGCAAGCCGGTCCGACATACCGTCCCATTACACTCTCCTCCTCTTTCGCGGCCGGCATCCATTGTGGGGTATCGGCGTTACATCCTTGATCATCGTTACAATCAGACCCGCCGATTGTAAGGCTCTTATCGCGGATTCACGACCAGAACCGGCGCCCTGCACCCGCACTTCCACTTCGTGCATTCCGCGGCCAACAGCCTGCCGCGCAACATCCTGCCCGACCATGGTCGCGGCGTACGCAGTGCTCTTTCTGGAGCCCTTGAAACCAGAGCGCCCAGAACTGCTCCATGCGATCACGCCCCCCTTGGGATCCGTGATACAGAGCATCGTGTTGTTAAACGTCGCACGAATATGCGCTACACCCGCCGGGACGGACCTCAATCCGCGGCCCTTCGCCTTCTTTACAGCAGCAACACCTTCCGCAGGCGCCGCACCGCCCGCCGCCGCGGCCTGGGCGTCCGCGCCCACCGCATCCAGCGCACTCATCACTTCGGGGCTCTTATCTTTTTCGTCTGCCATTTCCCTGCTCCACAATCACATTGACCTACGCTTTAACTGCGGCTCGCGTTTCCTTGCCTCGTACGGCACCCACGGTGCGCTTGGGGCCCTTACGGGTCCGTGCGTTGGTCTTGGTGCGCTGTCCTCTCACGGGCAAACCCTTGCGATGGCGCGTACCGCGATAGGTGCCCATGCTTATCAGCCGGCGTATATTCTGCGCCACTTCACGCCGGAGATCACCCTCAACACGGTGCTTCGTCTGCACGATGCCAATGACCGTGCGCAGTTCCTCAGGGCTTAGATCATCTGCCTTCTTGGCGGGGTCAATCTTCGCCTCTTCTATGATATGGCGCGCGCGTGCCGGTCCAATACCATAGATGTAACGCAACGCGTATTCAACCCGTTTTTGACCGGGAATGTCAACGCCAAGCAACCTGGGCATAAGTCCAATCCTCCATTAACCCTGACGCTGTTTGTGTCGCGGGTTCGTACATACAATGCGCACAACGCCCTTACGCCGCACAACCTTACATTGCTCACAGATCTTCTTGACCGAACTTCTGACTTTCACGTTCCTTCTCCGTCCCTGTTGGGAAAAAATTACTACGCTACCCCCGCTTCAACCATCCGTCCACTACAAAATTTCCTTCGACGTAAGGATCTCGGCACCATCTTCCGTGATCGCAATCGTATGCTCAAAGTGCGCCGAGTAACTCCGGTCCTTCGTCACGACCGTCCACCCGTCCGACAGAACCTCAACTTCCGGCTTTCCCGCATTGACCATCGGCTCTATCGCAAGCGTCATCCCAGCCTTCAACCTGGGCCCTCTCCCCGGTGCGCCAAAATTCGGCACCTGCGGGTCCTCATGCATCTTGCGCCCGATTCCATGCCCCACAAAGTCTCGCACAACCGAGAAGCCCCGACCCACCGCCACGCGCTCAACCGCATGCGATATATCCGAAAGCCTGCCGCCTGCCCGCGCAGCGTCTATTCCCGCCTTCAGAGCCATCTCTGTGCTCTGCACGAGTTGCACCACCAGCGCATCCGTGACGCCCACCAAGACCGTCGTCGCCGTGTCACCAATGAATCCCTCGAATCGGATCCCAACATCCAAGCTGACGATGTCGCCAATACCGATCCGGCGATTCCCCGGAATTCCATGCACCACGCATTCATTAACGGATACGCAAATTGAGGCAGGATATCCCCTATACCCCAGAAATGCACTCTCCGCGCCGTTCTTCCGCATCACTTCAACGGCAAACGATTCAAGCTCTCCTGTCGTCACGCCCGGCGCCACGCGCCGCGCGACCTCGTCTCTCACGCGGGCCGCAATTCTGCCGCTCTCCCGCATCCCCTCCAGTTCGGCCGCCGTCTTAAGGATGATCATGCACCCTTGCTGCGCAATGCCGAAAGGATCTCGCTCACAAGCCGGTCCGCCGACTGTCCCGAGTCAACGCGGACAAGCAGCTTCCTCTTCTCATAATGTGCGATGAGGCTCTCCGTCTGCCGCTGGTACACATCAAGACGGTTCTTGATTGTGGCTTCATGATCGTCGGGCCGATGATAGAGCTCGCCGCCGCAGGCATCGCATACGCCCGCCTTCTTGGGCGGAACATTGGTCACATGAAAGTTCGTCGCACACGAACGGCAGATGCGTCGACCGGTCAGTCTTTGTATCAGCAGATCCCGCTCTGCAACAAGCAGGAATACGTGCGTAATCTTTCCGCCCAGTTGCCTGATGGTAGCGTCCAGAAGCTCCGCTTGCGGAATCGTTCTCGGGAAGCCGTCGAACATATACCGGGCATCCGGCTTGCCCGCTCGCAGCCTGTCGGCAACCAGCTTCATCATGGTGGCATCCGGCACAAGCTCGCCTCGCTTCATGTAGCCGTCGGCTTCCTTCCCGACATCCGTTCCGCTTCGCACGGCCTCACGTAGCATATCCCCCGTTGAGACATGCACATAGTCCGCCTGCGTTCGAATACGCTCCGCGGCTGTTCCTTTGCCCGCGCCCGGGGGCCCTATGAGAATGATTGCCTGCATGACGTATCGCCCCGCCCTTTATCGGCGGCCTCGCAGCTTTCCTTTCTTTAGAAAACCGTCGTAGTGCCGCATCAGAAGGTGAGATTCCACCTGGCGCATGGTGTCTAGCAGAACACCCACGATAATCAAAAGGCTTGTTCCGCCCATGAAGGACGCCACCAGCCATGGCACACTGAACTGGGTCGCCATCACGGTCGGAATCACGGCAATCACGGTCAGGAAAACAGCCCCAATCAACGTGATTCTTGTCATGGTCTTGTCGAGAAATTCCGCCGTGGGGCGGCCCGGACGAATTCCAGGCAGATAGCCGCTGTTGCGTTTCAGGTCGTCAGCAATCTGAAGCGGATTGAACTGCGTCGCTACCCAAAAATACGAGAAAAACAGAATCAGCACCCCGTAGAAAACAAGATAAAGCGGCTCTCCCATGGCCAGCTTTGCCGCAATGCCCTGCGCCCAGCCCCAAGGGAGCCGACCGATCAGGATCGTCGGAAACGTCAGAAGCGCTCCGGCAAAGATGATTGGCATGACTCCCGAGTAATTCACGCGCAACGGCATATACGTATTCTGGCCGCCATACACTTTTCGCCCGACAACCCGCTTCGCGGTATGAATCGGAATCCGGCGCTGCCCCTGTGTCAGGGCAATCGTACCGGCTGTCACAAGAAAGATCAGAAGCAGAAGACCAATCAAATGAAAGATGCTGAACTGAGATACCCCATCCACCTTCTTGAACATGTTAAAGGCCTGATAACCCGCCGCCGGAAGCCCGCTTACAATGTTCACGGTAATAACGACCGATATGCCGTTTCCGATCCCGCGCTCTGTGATCTGCTCACCCAGCCACATAAGAAGCATCGTTCCAGTAGTCATGGTTACTACCGTCATCAGCAGGAAGGTGAACCCGGGATGGCTGACAATCGGGGTTGAAATTCCGAGCGCGCCCGGGTTCTCAAGACTTATAGCGAGGAACAAAGCCTGCACTACGCAGATCGCAAGCGTCAGGTATCGCGTGTACTGCGTCAGCTTCTGGCGCCCCGTATCCCCTTCCCGTACCAGTCGCTCCAGCGCAGGAATGATCGCCGTCATGAGCTGTAGAATGATCGATGCGCTGATGTACGGCCAGATGCTCAGCGCGCCCACCGCGCACTGGCTCAAGGCTCCGCCGCTGAAGAGGTCGATCCAGCCCATGAAGCCGCCGCCGGACCGGCTCTGCGCACTTTCTATGGCTGCCTGCAGCGCGGCCGTGTCAACGCCAGGCGTCGGCACGCGGGCCACGAGCCTGCAGATGAAAATGAGCCCGAAAGTGAACAGAATCCGCTTGCGGAGTTCCGGGATCTTAAACGTGTTGGTGAACGCTGAGAGCATCAGTTCTTCACAATCTCACAGCTTCCGCCTGCGGCTTCAATCTTCTGGCGGGCCGTGGCGCTGAACGCGTTGGCTTTGACAACAAGTTTCTTCTTCAGTTCACCATCTCCGAGGATCTTGACTCCATCGGCGGGACCCTTGACGATACGGTTGAGCCGCAGTGTCGCCAACGTTACCTCGTCTCCATCCTTGAACTTCCCAAGACTGGCAACGTTGACAGGCGCCAGATACTCGCTCGTAGGATTGGTAAATCCGCGCTTCGGCAAACGCCGCACCAAACGCATCTGTCCGCCTTCAAACCCAAGTTTCCGCTTGTGTCCTTTGCGGGACATCTGACCCTTGTGACCGCGCCCTGCCGTCTTACCCTTGCCCGATGCACGGCCGCGCGCAACACGCATCCGTGCCTTCCGGGATCCAGGAGTGCTTACCAGTGTATTAAGACCAATGCTCATGAAGAAACAACCTTTACCTTGTGTCGCAGCTGTAGGGCTGCGCTCCGGGTCAACGGCGACTTCACACGGTCGCCTGCGTCACGCCGCGTGAACCACGCCTCAGCCCTCGACGCCTCTCACTTTCATGATTTGTTCTTTCGAGCGCAGCTTCTGCAGCGCCGCGATCGTCGCCTTTACAACATTGAGGCGGTTCTTGCTGCCCATTGACTTGCCCAGCACATCGCGAACTCCGGCAAGCTCAAGGACCGGGCGCATGCCGCCGCCTGCAATCACGCCTGTTCCAGGCGCTGCCGGCCGAAGCATCACATGTCCGCCGTCGTGCGATCCCACGATCTCGTGCGAAATAGTCCGGTCTTTCAGAAGCACTTTGAACATCGAACGGCGCGCAATTTCACCACCTTTGCGGATGGCATCAGGAACTTCTTTGGCTTTCCCGAAACCAAACCCGACACGCCCGTGGCGATCGCCAACCACGACCACGGCGCTGAAACTAAAGCGTCGTCCGCCCTTCACAACTTTCGCGCAGCGGTTCACATGTACCACGCGCTCTTCCATGTCGGTCGGAGGAGCCGTCTGAGTTCGCCTGTTATCTGATCTCACTTCAGCTCCTCCTTCTGCACATCCGCTTCCGCCGCTCCACCCAACTTCACGCCCGGCAGCAATCCGGATTCAGCAGCCGCCTCACAGATCGCCTTCACGCGACCATGGAACCGGTGGCCGCCTCGATCCACCACGACCTCTTTGATGCCGGCGGCCTTGGCGCACTTCGCGGCAGCCAGGCCCAGAAGTCGGGCCGTCGCCATGTTGTTCTTGGCGTCCATCTTCACCGATGACGCAGCGGCAAGGGTCCATCCACGGTCATCGTCAATAAACTGCACGTACATGAACTGGTTCGTCACCTTGATCGCCATGCGCGGGCGGGCGCCCGTGCCGACAATCTTCTTGCGAACGCGTGCATGCCGCACGTGATAGAGTTCAATTCGGTTTCTCATGGTTCGTCGCCTGTCCTTATGCCACCTTCTTGCCGACCTTACGGCGCACTCGCTCGCCTTTGTAGCGGATGCCCTTGCCTTTATAGGGCTCGGCAGGAAAATACGATCTTATGCGGGCCGCCACATCCCCGACCAGTTGCTTGTCGGCCCCCTTGATCACCAGCTTGACGCCGCCCTCCTCGGTTATCTTCACGCCTTCCGGAATCTTATATTCAACCGGTGAGGCAAAACCCAGGGAAAGCATCAGCATCCCGCCCTTGAGCACGCCTTTGAAGCCTACGCCTTGAATCTCAAGTTCACGCGCATATCCGCTTGCCACGCCTTCGATCATGTTGGCAATCAGACTTCGCGTAAGCCCGTGAAAGCTACGGCTCTGGCGCGTTTCCGCTGTAGACGTCACGTGAATCTTTCCATCAGCAACCACAACGTCAATCGACTCCGGAATCGTTAACGTCAAGTCGCCCTGCTTGCCTTTGACGGTGACTGTGCGACCATTAGCCTCAGCCGTAACGCCCGCAGGTATATCGATCTTTTTTTGTCCTATTCTCGACATGGCAAGTCCTCACCACACGCTGCAGATCAGCTCCCCGCCGATCCCGCGCTTCCTGGCATCCTTGTCTGAAAGTACGCCTTGCGAAGTCGTCAACACCGCAACGCCCATTCCGCCCAGCACACGCGGCACGCCCGCGCTCGGCACATACTGACGCCGCCCAGCATGGCTGGTTCTCTTCAAGCCCCGTATCGCGGGTTCCCCGTCGCTTCCGTACTTGAGGAATATACGCAGGGTCTTCTTCACACTGCCTTCCACCACGTAATCGCCCACGTAGCCCTCACGCTTGAGGACACGCACGATCTCGCCCTTCATCTTAGAATGAGGCATCTCGACCGCCTCCAGACCTGCACCATGTGCATTCCGGATTCGCGTCAGCATATCTGCAATTGGATCAGACCAGCTCATACCGTCTCCTCTTACCAGCTCGCCTTGATTACTCCGGGGATCAGGGCGTTCGTCGCCAACTCCCGGAAACAAATACGGCAAAGCTGAAACTTCCGCATGAATGCATGCGGCCTGCCGCAACGTTTGCAGCGGTTGTGTTGTCTCACGCCAAACTTCGGCTTGCGTGCAGCCTTAACTCTCAGACACTTCTTTGCCAATGGAGTACCCTCTCCTTACTTTGCCGCAAACGGCATCCCCAGGAGCTTTAACAGCTCTCGCGACTCCTGGTCGGTTCTGCCGGTGGTTACAATCGTGATGTCCATTCCCTGCACCGCTCCCGCATGATTTGGATCGATCTCCGGGAAGATCGTCTGCTCCTTGATCCCGATCGTATAGTTGCCCCGTCCGTCAAATCCGTGCAGCGAGAGCCCTCGAAAGTCGCGAATCCTCGGGAGTGCAGCACTGATGAACCGATCGAGAAACTCGTACATCCGAATGCCGCGCAGCGTCACTTTCGCTCCGATGTTCATCCCCTCGCGCAGCTTGAAGTTTGAAATGCTCTTCTTCGCCTTGGTCACGATGGGGCGCTGCCCTGTGATAGCGCTCAGCTCCTCCACGTGCGTTTTGAACACGTCTTTGTCCGCAATCCCTATCCCCATATTCACGACGATTTTCGTCAGTCGCGGGATGCGAAGCTTGTTCTTCTCGCCCAGCGCATGGCCGAGTTTCGCCACCACTTCATCGTTGTATTTCGCTTTGAGTCTTGGAGTCATGTGTCTCAACCGTCAAATGAGTGACCGCACTTTGCGCACTTCCGTATCCGCTTTTCACCATCCCGCTCCCGCTTGACGCGCACGCCCTTTTTGCAGACCGTGCAATGCAGCATCAAGTTGGAAAGCGCGATCGAGCCTTCTTTCTCGACAATCCCGCCCTGCGGATTTTCCTGCGATTTGCGAAGGGTCTTCTTCACCATGTTAAGCCCCTCCACGAGCGCCCGGTTCTTCCCCAGGTACACATGCAGGACTTTGCCTGATTTCCCTTTTTCGTCGCCGGAAACAGCCGCCACGATATCGTTTTTCTTAACCTTCGGTATACTCACCCGATTCTCTCCTGCTCACCCGCCAGAGGCGGTTGTTATTCTCACAAGACTTCCGGTGCGAGGGAGACCACCTTCATGCAGTTCTTGTCACGAAGCTCGCGCGCAACAGGTCCGAACACGCGCGTACCGACCGGGTTCAGCGCGTTATCCACGATAACGCACGCATTGTTGTCAAACCGTACATAGGATCCGTCGCGCCTGCGCACCGCATGCTTCGTTCGCACGATCAGCGCGCTGCACACTTGCCCCTTCTTCACCATCCCGCCGGGCGAAGCCTCCTTCACCGCAACTTTGATGATATCGCCCACCGTGGCGTAGCGCCTGCAGTGCCCAAGGAGCCTGAAGCACCGGGCTCGCTTTGCACCCGTGTTGTCGGCAACCACCAGATCTGTCTCTTCAGTAATCATAGCCGCCTCAAATGGGTTTGCCGTGTCCCTGAACAATCGACTCCAGGCGCCAGCGCTTCATCCGGCTCAGCGGCCTGCACTCTATAATGCGCACCGTGTGGCCTTCCGCCGCCTCATTCTTCTCGTCGTGCACGTGGAACTTGTGGTGCTTACGCATCACCTTACCGTAGAACGGGTGAGGCTCACGCGTTTCAACATCCACCACGATCGTCTTGTCGCCGCTCTTGCTAACGACGATTCCCTGCCGGTGCTTCCGCACACCGCGGTCCGGCGCCTTGTCATCAGGCATGTGTCTCGCCTCCCTGCTCACGCAATACGGTCAGAATCCGTGCCAACTCGCGGCGCATGGTGCGAATCCGAAGCGGCTGCTCCGACGCATCCTTTGTGCCCCTCATTGCCTTGAATACGGCCATGTTGCGCCGCGTCTCGAGGCTCAACTGCCGAAGCTCTTCAGTCGATTGCTCTTTTAGTTTACTAGCTTTCATGTGTTACCGGCGAACGGCGCCTAGCGCTCAGACGCTCCTCCTCGTGATCATCATCGTGCGCACCGGAAGCTTGGCCGCTGCCAGTCGCAGCGAGTCACAGGCCACATGCTCCGGAACGCCGCCTATTTCAAAGAGCATCATCCCGGGCTTCACGACCGCCACCCAGAACTCAGGAGTGCCCTTGCCTTTGCCCATGCGCGTCTCAATAGGCTTCTTCGTCACCGGCTTGTCCGGAAAGATGCGTATCCACAGCTTGCCCTTGCGCTTCATCTCACGATTGATCACAACGCGGCAGGCCTCGATCTGCGTGTTCTTAAGCCAGGTTCGCTCCAGCGACTTCAGTCCGAACTCCCCGAAGGCCAGCGTCACTCCACGCCTGGCGATCCCGCTCCGGCTGCCCCGGTGCTGTTTGCGGTGCTTGACCCTTTTCGGCATCAAAGGCATGTCAGCTCTTCCCCTTCCCCGGCTTATCCAAAGCTACCGGCTTCCTGCAGACCCACACTTTAATGCCGATCCGACCGGCTGTCGTCGCCGCTTCTGCAAACCCATACTCAATGTTGCTGCGCAATGTGTGCAGTGGAATTTTCCCTTCCTTGTACCACTCAACGCGGGCGATCTCCGCTCCGTTAAGGCGACCTCCTGCCCGCACCTTGATCCCGTCCACACCAAGGTCCATCGCGATCTTCATGGCGCGCTTCATCGCGCGCCGGAGAGAGACGCGCCGCACCAGCTGCACCGCAATGTTCTCGGCGACCAGCTGTGCGTCGGTGTCCGGATTCTTGACCTCGTGAATCTCTATGTAGACTTCCTTGCCGGTCATCTTCGCCATCTCGGTGCGCACGCGTTCGAGATCCTGCCCCTTGCGCCCAATGATGACACCCGGACGCGCAGTATGAATATTGACCCGCACGCGGTTCGCGTAACGCTCAATGATAATCTGGCTTATGCCGGCGTTCTCCAAGTTCTTCTTGACGTGGTCTCGGATCTTGCAATCTTCGAGCAGCAACGTCCCAAAGCCCTTCTTCGCGCAGAACCAGCGGGAACGCCAGTCTTTGCGAACGGCCAGCCTGAACCCGATCGGATTTACCTTCTGTCCCAAGATCTTGCTCCTTCCTTCTGGCGATCCCCGCGGACCGTCACGTTGCCTCGTCTGTCAAAACGATTCTCACGTGGCATGTCCGTTTAAGAATCGGGCTTACGCTGCCGCGTGCCCTGGGCCAAAAGCGTTTCAGGCACGGCCCTTCGTTCACCACCGCAAGCTTCACACGCAGATTCTCCACCGCGAGCTTCGCATTGTTCTCCGCATTGGCAATGGCCGACTTCAGCGTCTTGCCGATCAGCACCGCCGATTTGCGGCCCTTAAAGCCGGTCAATTTGAGGGCCTCATTCACCGGCATGCCCTGTATCGTTGCCGCCAGCTGGCGACCCTTGCTGGCCGACATTCTGGCAAACTTCAATGTTGCTACAACATCCATGAATCTACTCCGCTTACGTCAGGGCCTTGGTCTTGTCCGTATGCACGCCGTGCTTGCGGAACGTACGGGTGGGTGCGAATTCGCCGAGCTTGTGCCCCACCATGTTTTCCGTAATGAATATGGAAATGTGCTGCTTGCCGTTGTGAATGGACATCGTGTGCCCCACGAACTCGGGCACCACCATCGATCGCCGGGACCATGTCTTGATCGGCCGTCGATCCCCGGAGCGGTTCATCCGCTCCACTTTTTCCAGCAGCTTGTCGTCAACAAACGGACCTTTTTTGATCGAACGTGCCATGGCTCTACTTTCTCCGCTTCACAATGAATCGGTTCGAAGGTTTCCTTCGCCCGCGCGTCTTTCCGCCCTTGGCCAGCTTGCCCCAAGGCGAAACAGGATGCCCGCCGCCCGAAGTCCTGCCTTCGCCGCCGCCCATCGGGTGATCCACCGGGTTCATGGCCACGCCGCGCACCGTGGTCCGAACGCCCCGCCAGCGCCGCCGCCCCGCCTTACCATCACTGACGCCTGAATGCTCCTTGTTCCCGACCTGCCCGATCGTCGCAAGGCACCGAATGTCAAACATCCGCACTTCCCCGGAAGGCATGCGCAAGTGGGTCTTCCCCTCCTCGCGCGCCATAACCTGGGCGCTGGATCCTGCCGTTCTGGCAACACGTCCGCCGCCCCCTGGCGTCAGCTCGACGTTGTGCACAAACAGCCCTAGCGGAATCTTCTCCAGCGGCAGCGCGTTGCCCAGGGAGGGCTCCGCCGTCGGCCCCGAGAGCAAGGTCGCCCCTACTTCCAGGCCAATCGGAGCCAGGATGTAGCGCTTCTCGCCGTCGACGTAGTTCAGCAGCGCAATGCGCGCCGAACGGTTTGGATCGTACTCGACAGACGCCACCTTCGCCGGAATCCCCAGCTTGTCACGCCTGAAATCAATCACTCGATACTTCCGCTTGTGGCCGCCGCCGCGGTGACGGATGCTGATCCGCCCGCCGGCCCCACGGCCCGCTTTCCGCGTCTTGGGCTCCGTGAGCGACCTCTCCGGCTTGCCGCGCGTGATTTCCGCGAAATCCGGAAGCACCGCATGCCGTCGTCCCGCTGTTGTCGGTTTGAAATTTCTTAGACCCATGGCCTTATTCCTACACGCTATTCGCTACGCGAGTTCGATCCTGCTGCCTTCTTTCAGCGTCACAATGGCCCGCTTCCAGTCGGACTTGCGTCCGTAGCGTGCAGTGCGCTCCCTCTTCAGCTTGCCGAGGCAGTTCATCGTGTTAACTTTTGCCACCGGCACTTTGAACATCTCCTCCACCGCACGCTTGATTTCCATCTTGTTGGCGGATGGCTCTACCTTAAAGAAGTATTTCCCCTTCTCCGCCTGCGTTGTCCCCTTCTCGGTGATCTGTATGGATCGGATAATCGCAGATGCTTGTTTCATTCGGCTCCCTTCCCGGCCTTGGAAAGCCGCTGCTTGATCTGGTCCATGCCCGCACGATTGACGAGAATCACGGGGTACTTGAGGACGTCGTACACCGTCACATCCGAAGCCCGCACAACGTTCACCTTCTCCAGATTGCGACATGCGAGCGCGAGATTCTTTTCCACCTTGTCCACCAGAATCAGCGCCCCCTTGGCGAGTTTCATGCCTTTCAGCATCGCCACAACCGTGCGCGTCTGCGGAGTCTTCGCCTCCAGGCTGTCGATTACGCGCACGTCGCCCACGGCCACTTTCTCGCTGAACGCGCGACAGAACGCCAAACCGGCAACTTTGCGGTTGACCTTCATTTCAAAGCTGCGCGGGTGCGGGCCAAAGGCCACGCCGCCGCCGCGCCAAACGGGAGATTGGCGCAGTCCGGCGCGGGCGCGTCCCGTGCCCTTCTGCTTCCAAGGCTTCTTGTTGCTTCCGGCCACTTCGCCCTTGCGCTTCGTGGATGCAGTGCCCGCCCGCCGCGCGGCCATATGCGCCAGGACGGAGTCATGCACGGCCTGATCGCCTTTGTTCAAGACCATCAGGTCATCGGAAAGCTCAAGGTCGCCCGTGGCGACTCCGCTCAAATCGTATACCTTAAGCTTGCTCATGACGCCTTCCCTGCTTTCTTTAGACTCTTCCGGATCAGGAGGAGGCTGCCCGTAGGACCCGGCACTGCGCCCTTGACCAGCAGCACATTGCTCTCCGCGCGGACCTCCACAATCTTAAGATTCTGCTGCTTCACGTTCTGGTGGCCTTCATGGCCAGGCAGGCGCTTCCCCTTATGCACGCGCGCGGGAGCTACCTTGGCGCCGATCGATCCGACGCGCCGCTTCGAATGGCCGCCGTGCGTCGACGCGCCGCCGCTCATCTTGAAGCGCTTCACAACGCCCGCAAAGCCAAGCCCCTTGGTCACGCCTTCCACATCGACAAAGGCCGCGCCGTCCAGAACGCTCAGGCTCACGGCGTCGCCGGCCTTGCATTCCTCGGTCGCGTCGACCGGGAACTCGGCCAGGTACCGCTTGGGCCCCACGTTAGCTTTCTTAAAGCGACCCAGCGCCGCCTTCGACAGCCCCTTTTCACGACGGTCTTCGAATCCGAGCTGTACGGCCTCGTATCCGTCTTGAGCCTTGGTCTTGCGCTGTATCACCACGCAGGGACCCGCCGCAATCATGGTTACCGGAACCATGTCTCCCTGCTTATCGAACACCTGGGTCATCCCCAGTTTTTTTCCTATCAAGCCTTGCATGTCGTCACTCAGATTTTAATCGTTATGTCCACACCCGCCGGCAGGTTGAGCTTCTTCAGCTCATCCACGGTCTTCGCCGTCGGCTCCACGATATCCAGCAGCCTCTTGTGCGTGCGGACTTCAAATTGATCCATCGACTTCTTGTCCGCGTGCGGACTCCTGTTCACCGTGTAGCGCTCAATGCGCGTCGGCAGCGGCGTTGGCCCCACAACCCGTGCGCCCGTCCCTTTAGCCGTGTCGATGATATCGGTCACGGCCTGGTCCAGAACGCTGTGGTCATAGGCCTGTAATCGAATTCTTATGCGCTGACCTTGCATTCTACAATCACCTGTCCAGTAGTTTTACCACGATCGCCTTGGGCACAACTTGAAACTCCTTCGGCTGCAAAGTATAGCTGGCACGCCCCCGCGATAACGAGCGAATCGCCGTGGAGTAGCCAAACAACTCCGCGAGCGGCGCCTCGGCCGTGATCGTCTGCACTGTTGCCCCCGCCTTCATCTCCCGCACCTTGCCCCGCCGTCCGTTCAAGTCCCCAATCACGTCGCCCATATACTCGCTCGGCGTTACAATCTCCAACTCCATCAACGGTTCCAGCAAATCTGCGCCCGCCACAACAACTGCATCCCGAAACGCAAGCACCGCCGCCGTGCGAAACGCCACGTCGGACCCCGTCTCAGGATCATACCGGCATCCTGTAACGCGCGCCTGAGTGTCCGTCATCGGGTAGCGCGCCAGAACCCCTGTCACAAGGCCGTCCCGAAGCCCCTCCTCCATCGCCTTGAGAAGATCTTCCGGAAGCTGCGACAGTCCATGCGCAATCTCAATCACGTTTCCCTGAGACTTCGCATTCTGACGGACTTGCACCGTCACTTCGGCAAAATTTCGCTTCCCGCCGATCTCGCGATCGAACCGGTGTGTGGCTTCACCCGCGCCGGACACCGTTTCATGATACGCCACCATCGGCTTTCCTGTTACAGCCTGGACCTTGCACTCGCGGAACATGCGGTCCACCAGAATCTCAAGGTGCAGCTCGCCCATGCCGCTCAACAGGGTCTGACCTGTCTCTGCGTCCTGACGCACCAGACACGTCGGATCCTCAGCTGCCAGCCCTTGCAGGGCGGACGCAAGGTGCTCCTTGTCCGCGCGGGAACGAGGCTCAATCGCAATCGACATCACGGGCTCCGGAAATCGGATTCTCTCCAGCTCGACCGGCGCGTTCTCCAGGCACAAGGTGTCGCCCGTCGTCACCTGCTTCATGCCGACCACTCCGCCGATTTCGCCGGAAAACAGGCATTCGACCTCGCTGTGGCTATCGGCGCTCAGCTGGAGCAGCTTCGTAATGCGCTCGCGCTTGCGGGTGCGGACATTCAGCACGTTCTGACCCTTCTTCACGCAGCCTGAATAGATCCGGACGCAGGCCATCTTTCCGAAATACTGGTCATTGACAATCTTGAAGACCAATCCGCTCAGCGGCCCGTGGTCATCCGCCTGCCGCGTCACAGGTTCCCCGCTCTTGGGATTCGTCCCGTGCACCATCGGGATATCAAGCGGCGACGGAAGATACGCGATCACCGCGTCGAGCACCGGCTGAATGCCTTGGTTGTGCAGAGCCGATCCGCAAAACACCGGGACGATCCGGTTCTTCACAACCAGGCGCCGCAGCGCAGCCTTCACGACGTCCGCCGGCACGTCGGGACTGACCATGTAGGCTTCCATCGCCAGCTCGTCCTTGTCGGCCAGTCGCTCCACAAGCTCTGCCCGGGCCTTCTCGGCCGCACCCGCCAGCTCGGTCGGAATCGGACATGTCCGCATCTTCACGCCCAGCGTGGCGTCATCAAATGCGAGCGCCTGCAACTCGATAAGATCGATAACCCCGCAAAAAACCTCGCCGCTGCCCCAGGGAATCTGCACGGGCACCACATCCGCCGAAAGCTTTTTGCGCATTTCGGCGATCACGCGCGGAAAATCAGCGCCCATGCGGTCCATCTTGTTCACGAACGCGAGGCGCGGCACGCCGTAGCGCTCGGCTTGATGCCACACCGTTTCCGATTGCGGCTGCACGCCTCCCACGCCGTAGAAAACGCCGACCGCCCCGTCCAGAACGCGCAGGGAGCGCTCGACTTCCACGGTAAAATCAACGTGTCCAGGGGTGTCGATAATGTTGATCTGGTGATCCTGCCAGAAGCAGGTGATCGCGGCGCTTGTGATCGTAATGCCGCGTTCCTTCTCCTGCTCCATCCAGTCCATCACCGCCGTACCATCGTGCACTTCGCCCATCTTGTGCACCAGGCCGGTGTAGAACAGCATTCGCTCGGATACAGTGGTCTTGCCAGCATCAATATGTGCAATGATGCCGATATTGCGGACAGACGCCAGAGGCTGCGGTCGATCCGCTGCCTCTCGCACCCGGGCCTTGCCGGAAGCTGCCTGTTCCGCTTTGTGTTCCAAGACTGTATCCGTAACCACTGTTGTCTACCCTGTCTGCCGGGCTCAGCCCCGGCCCCTGTCACCAAGCGTAATGCGCAAATGCCTTGTTCGCCTGCGCCATCTTGTGCACGTCGTCGCGCTTACGAACTGCGTTGCCCTGATTCTTAAAGGCGTCAAGCAGCTCAGCCGCCAGAGCCTTTTCCATCGATATGCCCTTGCGGGCCCCTGAAAACTGTGTGAGCCACCGCATCGCAAGCGCCAGTTGCCGGCTCCGGTTTACCTCGACAGGAACCTGGTACGTCGAGCCGCCGACGCGCCGCGACCTGACTTCCACGCGTGGCTTCGCGTTGTCAATAGCGCGCGTCAGGACCTCCAAGGGATCCTCGTTCGACGTCGTCTTGATTTGCTCCAGCGCACTATACACGATGCGCTCCGCCGTCGTCTTCTTGCCGCGCCGCATGATGCAATTGACGAACCGTGCAACAAGCTCGCTGTTGAATTTCGGGTCTGCAATCAGGCCCCGCTTATCTGCTCTTCGCCTTCTCGACATAGACTGCTCCGATTACTTCGCTTCGGCCTCAGGGCGCTTCGCGCCGTATTTCGACCGGCTGCGCCGCCGTCCGTCCACAGCCAGACTGTCCAGCGTTCCCCGCACAATGTGGTACCGCACGCCTGGCAAATCCTTCACGCGTCCTCCGCGCACCAGCACGACACTGTGCTCCTGGAGATTATGACCCACGCCCGGAATGTATGCCGTAACTTCATACCCTGTCGTCAGACGCACGCGCGCCACTTTGCGAAGCGCTGAGTTCGGCTTCTTCGGCGTCTGCGTCCTCACGATGAGGCAGACTCCGCGTCGCTGCGGACACGCCTTCAACGCAGGTGACTTTGTCTTGCGCTGCGGATGACTCCGCCCCTTCCTCACTAACTGGTTGATCGTCGGCATATTTCTCTTTCTGCGTGTTAAAAAAAACACAAGCGAGGGATGCTAGCACATCACTAGTCGCATATCAATCTGAACCTAACAACTTCTGAAGATTCTCTTGGGCCTCTGTTCCCGCCGGCTTGACAATCTCCGGGATCGGCTCCGCGAGCGGAACGAGCCGAATATTCCGGTGTAGAGGAAACCCTGTCCCGCCCGGGATAAGGTGACCCATGATCACGTTCTCCTTGAAGCCGCACAGCTCATCACGCCGCCCAAGGGTTGCCGCATCCGTCAGGACCCGCGTCGTGTCCTGGAACGAAGCGGCCGAAATGAAGCTGTCCGTTTCCAGGGAGGCCTTGGTGATGCCAAGCAGCGCCGGCGTCGCCTCGGCCGGGCGCTTGCCCTCGGCCACGGCCTCCTCGTTCATCTCGATAAACCGCTGCCGCATGATCTGCTCACCCCACAGGAACTCAGTATCGCCAGGGTTCGTGATCGTGACCTTGCGCAGCATCTGACGCACGATAATTTCGATGTGCTTGTCGTTGATCTCAACGCCCTGCAGCCGGTACACCTGCTGCACCTCGTTGACGAGATACTCCTGCAACTCCAACGGCCCGCACACGTCAAGAATTTCCTGCGGCACGATGGGACCTTCCGTAAGCTGCTGCCCCTTGCGCACACGGTCTCCCTTGAACACAACTATGTGCTTGCCCATCGGGATCAGGTGCTCCTCGCTGGCGCCCGTCGTCTCGTCGCGAATCACAAGGCAACGCTTCCCGCGCTGGTTCGGACTGAAGTCCACGACACCCTCAATCTTGGCAATCTCCGCCGCATCCTTCGGGTGACGCGCCTCAAAGAGCTCTACGACCCGCGGCAGTCCGCCCGTGATGTCCTTCGTCTTGGACTCCTTGCGCGGCGTCTTGGCGAGCATCTCGCCGGGCAGAACCTTGCTGCCTTCGCGCACCATGACGTGCGCTCCGGCCGGAATGCTGTAGAACCCAAGCACGTCGCCCTGATCACGACGGATGATGATCTGCGGGTGCATGTCCTCCTTGGTCTCAAGCACCACGGCCCCACGTCGCCCCGTCGCCTCGTCGACTTCTTTCTTGACGGTAACGTTCTCCACGAAATCGTGAAAGCTGACCACGCCCTCCTGCTCGGCGAGAATCGGTACGCTGTACGGATCCCATTCTGCAAGGCGCGCGCCCTTCTGGAACGTGTCCCCATCCTCGGCGTGCAGCACAGCGCCCATCGCCGCACCGTAGCGCTCAAGCTCGCGGCCGGCCGCGTCATGAATGGAAAGCTGACCGCTCTTGTTGAGCACAACCTGCTGGCCTTCCTTATTCTTGACCACGCGCAGATCGTGATAGCGGACCACGCCGCTGTTCTTCACGATGATCTCAGGCTGCTTGAACACCGCGCTCGCTGTTCCGCCGATGTGGAACGTCCGCATCGTGAGCTGCGTTCCCGGCTCGCCGATGGACTGGGCCGCGATAATTCCGCACGCCGTGCCGATATCCACGGGCCGGCCCATCGCGAGGTCGCGACCGTAACAGCGCGCGCAGATCCCGCGGCGCGATTCGCACGTGAGCAGGCTGCGGATCTTGACCCGCTCGATCGCCAGCTTGCTGATGCGCTCGCACTTCTCCTCGTCAATTTCCTCGTTGGCCTTTACGACTGCCTGGCCGCTCACGGGGTCGATAATATCGTTGAGCGCCGTCCGGCCCAGAATCCGGCTCTGCAGGGAAACCAGCGTCTCGTCGCCTTCTGTAATCGCCGCGACCTCGATGCCGTTCACCGTGTTGCAGTCCAGCTCCGTCACGATGACGTCCTGCGATACGTCGACCAGCTTGCGCGTCAGATATCCGGCGTCTGCGGTCTTTAAGGCCGTGTCCGCCAGACCCTTGCGCGCGCCGTGCGTGCTGATGAAATACTCGAGCACACTGAGGCCTTCCCTGAAGTTCGACACAATCGGGCGCTCAATGATCTCGCCGGATGGCTTCGCCATCAAGCCGCGCATGCCGGCAAGCTGCCGGATCTGCTGACGGCTTCCGCGCGCCTTGGAGTCGACCATCATAAAGACCGGGTTGATCTCCTCGCTGCCGAGGTTCTCGTCGATCGCGCGGTACATGGCGTTCGAAATCTCTTCTGTTGCGTGCGTCCAGATGTCGACAATCTTGTTGTAGCGCTCGCCTTCCGTGATGACGCCGTTGCGGAACTGAACGTCCACCTCGGCCACCTGCTTCCGGGCGGAATCAATCATTCCCTGCTTCTCCGCAGGGATCCGCATGTCTTCCATGCCGATCGACACGCCGGCCCGCGTTGCAAACTCAAAGCCGATCGCCTTCAGCGAATCAAGCACCCGTACCGTCTCTGCATGCCCCGACCGCTTGTGGCAATGCCAGATCATCGTGCCGAGTATGCTCTTGTCCACAAGGCGGTTGATGAATCCAAGAGTGGAGGGCCAAATCTCATTAAAGAGAACCCGCCCCACCGTGGTGAGCAGCGTCTTCGCCTTGACATCTCCGAATTGTACCGACTGCCCATAATCCGGATTCTTGAAGCGGATTCGATCGTGCAGCTTCAGGGCGCCTTCCTGGAAGGCGAACCGCACCTCGAACGTGTCCGCCAGGATAGGAAGATGCTCCTGCGCCGCAGCATCCTTCTGCTTGAAGCTTTCGCGTCGCGAAGCCTGACTCAGACAGGTCAGGTAGTAGACCCCCAACGCGATGTCCTGCGTCGGAGTCATGATCGACTTGCCACTCGACGGCGAGAAGATGTTGTTGGTCGACAGCATCAGAAGCCGAGACTCAATCTGCGCCTCCACGGAAAGCGGCACATGGACGGCCATCTGGTCTCCGTCAAAGTCGGCGTTGAAAGCCGTGCAGACCAGCGGGTGAATCTGGATCGCCTCCCCCTCGACGAGAATCGGCTCGAAGGATTGAATGCTCAGGCGATGCAGAGTCGGGGCGCGGTTCAGCATCACGGTCTTATCGCGCGTGACCTCCTCCAGAATGCCCCACACCTCATCGGACTGCCGCTCAATCATCTTCTTCGCGCTGCGCACCGTATGCACCACGCCCATATCCTTCAGTCGCTTGATGATGAACGGCTCGAAGAGCACCATGGACATCTTCTTGGGAAGCCCGCACTGGCTCAGCTTGAGTTCCGGACCGACTACAATGACGGAGCGACCCGAGTAGTCCACGCGCTTGCCGAGAAGATTCTGGCGGAACCGACCCGTCTTGCCCCGCAGCATGTCGCTCAGCGACTTCAGCGGACGATTCCCGGCGCCCGTCACTGGCCGACCGTGCCGGCCATTATCGAACACCGCGTCAACCGCCTCCTGCAACATCCGCTTTTCGTTACGAATAATTACGTCCGGCGTCTTGAGCTGCTGCAGATTCTTGAGGCGGTTGTTCCGGTTGATGACGCGCCGGTACAGATCGTTCAGGTCGGAGGTGGCAAAGCGACCGCCTTCAAGCGGAACCAGAGGGCGCAGCTCCGGGGGAATCACAGGCAACGCTTCGAGGATCATCCACTCGGACCGCGTCTCACTCGTACGGAACCCCTCAAGAAGCTTCATGCGCTTGGATATCTTCTTGCGCGTCTGCTTGCTGCGAGTGCGCTCCATCTCCTCTTCCAGTTCGCCCATCAACTTTTCAGAGTCCACCTTGCGCAGCACATCGCGGATCGCTTCCGCGCCCATCCGCGCCGTGAAGGCGTCCCCGTACTTCTCCGCCGCCTCGCGATACTCCATCTCGCTGAGAAGCTGCTTTTCCTTTAACGGCGTGTCGCCCGCGTCCACCACCATGTAGTCCTCATAGTACAAAACGCGCTCGAGGTTCGTGGCGGTTATGTCGAGCATCATTCCGATGCGGCTCGGCGTGCACTTGAAGAACCAGATGTGGGACACAGGAACGGCCAGCTCAATGTGGCCCATGCGCTCACGGCGCACGCGCGAAACTGTGACTTCCACGCCGCAACGGTCGCAGATCACACCCTTATGCTTGATCCGCTTGTACTTCCCGCAACTGCACTCCCAGTCGCGCGTCGGGCCGAAAATCCTCTCGCAGAAGAGTCCGCCGCGCTCGGGCTTGTAGGTCCGATAGTTGATGGTTTCGGGGTTCTTCACCTCGCCCCGACTCCATCCACGAATCATCTCCGGCGAAGCAAGGGCAATCCCCACGGAGTCAAAATTGTCAGACTCCATATTCCCCAGATTATTGGCAGCAAAATTATTCAACGTCCGCCTCCGGTCTCTGATCGCCTACAGCGTTTGTTCGATCTTCTCGGTCTCAAGCCTGACGTCCAGGCACAGCCCGCGCAGTTCGTTCACCAGCACATTGAACGACTCCGGAATGCCGGCATGGAGCGTGTTCTCTCCCTTGACGATGGACTCGTAGATACGGGTCCTGCCGGCCACGTCGTCGCTCTTGACGGTCAGCAGTTCCTGCAGAGCATACGCCACGCCGTAGGCCTCCAGCGCCCACACTTCCATTTCGCCCATGCGCTGTCCGCCATACTGGGCCTTGCCGCCCAGCGGCTGCTGCGTCACCAGTGAATACGGACCCACCGCGCGCGCATGGATCTTGTCGCTCACCAAGTGGTGCAGCTTCATCATGTAAATCTGGCCAACCACCACGCGCTGCTCAAAGCGATCGCCCGTGCGCCCATCATACAGGAGCGATTTTCCGTCCAGCGGAAGCTTGGCCTTCTTCAGCAGTTCCGCAATGCTCTTCTCAGAAATGCCGTCGAAGACCGCGGTCGCCGCGTACATCCCGAGCGCCTTGCAGGCCGCTCCCAGATGCGTCTCGAAAACCTGGCCGAGGTTCATGCGCGAGGGCACGCCCAGCGGGTTCAGCACAATGTCAACCGGGGTCCCGTCCGGCAGGAACGGCATGTCGCAGTCGGCAAGAATTCTCGAAACCACGCCCTTGTTGCCGTGACGGCCGGCGACCTTGTCGCCCACCTCGAGGCAGCGCTTGGACGCGACGTAAACCCGCACCTGCTTGATGATGCCCTGGTCGATCTCATCCCCGCTCTCAAACCGGTCCATGGAACGATCGTGCTCGTCATCCAGCTCGGCAAACTTCGGAGTGAACTCCCCGATGATCTCGTCGATCTTCACCTGAATCGGGCTGCTTTCAATCTGGATGTGCTCCGCGGAGGAGGCCAGCTTGCGCAGCAGCGTCTTCGTGATCTTGCGGTTGGCCGGAATCAAGACCGTGCCGTGCTCAGCATCCACCACGTCCAGCGGAATCTTCTCTCCCAACAGCACGTTGCTCAAGGCGTCCGTAAGTTCATCCGTCAGCTGCTGACGGCGCGCCTTGTACTCTTCCTTCATGTTCTTGAGCTGCTGGCGCTTCTCGCCGGGGGTCACCTCGGTGCGCTTCACCTCTTTGTGCGAAGTGACCTTCACATCCATGACGATGCCGTAGGTCCCGCTCGGAACCGTTAGAGAGGTGTCGCGGACTTCCGCAGCCTTCTCCCCGAATATGGCTCGCAGGAGGCGCTCTTCCGGCGCAAGTTCGGTCTCGCTCTTGGGCGTAATCTTGCCCACAAGGATGTCGCCTGGCTGCACTTCCGCTCCAAGGCGGATCACGCCGTCGATGCCCAGGTTCTTGAGCGCATCTTCGCCCACGTTGGGAATATCGCGCGTAATCTCTTCCGGGCCCAGCTTCGTGTCGCGGGCACCCACCTCGAATTCTTGAACGTGAATCGATGTGAACACGTCGTCCCGCACGATGCGCTCGCTGATCAGGATGGCGTCTTCGAAGTTGTAGCCAAGCCACGGCATGAACGCGACGAGCATGTTCTTCCCAAGCGACAGCTCGCCTTGCGACGTGGCCGGACCGTCTGCCAAGGCGTCACCCTTCTGCACGGTCTGCCCCACCTTGACAATGGGCTTCTGGTTGAAGCATGTGCCGGCGTTCGTGCGCCGGAACTTCTGCAGCCGATACTCCTGATATGTATCCTTGGCTGCCTTCTTCGCGGGCGGCTCCCCGTCCGGCGTCACCAAAATGCTGGTTGCCGAGACCTCAGCGACTTTGCCACGCTGCAGTGCGACCACCGTTACACGTGAATCCCCGGCGGCCCGCGCCTCCAGACCCGTCGCAACCAGCGGTCGCTCACTCGTCAGCAGCGGAACAGCCTGCCGCATCATGTTCGCGCCCATCAGCGCGCGGTTGGCGTCATCGTGCTCAAGGAATGGAATCAGCCCGGCGGCGATGCTGATCACCTGCTTGGGCGACACGTCCATCAATTCCACGCGCTCGCGCGGCACTTCAGTGAATTCCGCACGATAGCGCACGGCAACGGTTTCCTTCTCGAACCGGCCGCGGGCGTCAAGCTGCGAGTTGGCCTGCGCAATCACGAACTTTTCTTCGCGGTCGGCCGTCAGAAACTCGACATCGTCCGTCACCCGGCCATTCTCCACTTTCCTGTAAGGGCTCTCGATGAACCCGAACTCATTTACTCGCGCGTAGATGCCAAGCGAGGAAATCAGTCCGATGTTGGGGCCTTCCGGAGTCTCGATCGGGCAGATGCGGCCGTAGTGGCTGCTGTGCACGTCGCGCACTTCGAAACCCGCACGCTCGCGGCTGAGTCCGCCGGGGCCGAGTGCGCTCAGCCTGCGCTTGTGCGCCAGCCCTGAAAGCGGGTTGGTCTGGTCCATGAACTGGCTAAGCTGGCTGCGCCCGAAGAAATCCTGCACCACGGCAGAAAGCGACTTCGAATTGACGAGCCGCGTCGGAGTAAGCGCTCCCCGCGTGGGGTCAAACAGCGTCATTCGTTCGCGGATCAGACGCTCTGTGCGGGCCAGTCCTACACGGCACTGGTTCTCAAGCAACTCCCCCACGGTACGCACGCGGCGGCTGCCGAGGTGGTCGATATCGTCCACCTTTTCCTCGCCCTTGCGAATGCTGATCAGATGCCGGAGGGTGGCCACAACATCGGCCGGGTCGAGCACCTGAAGCTTGTCATCCACCGTCCCGCTCAGCCCCAACTTCTGGTTGATTTTGTACCGTCCCACGCGGCCCAAATCGTAGCGGCGCGGGTCAAAAAAGAGCCGCCGGAGCAACTGCTTCGCGTTGGAAGGCGTGGCCGGATCGCCGGGGCGCAGGCGGTGATAGATGTCCTTCAGCGCGTCATCCGCAGAGTGCGACGAATCAGCGCGAAGGCTGGTCAACAGAATGCCGTGATCCCAGGCCACGTCCACGACGTCCACGGTTTTGAACCCGGCATCGCTCATCTGCTCCATGGAGGCGCACGTCACCGCATCGTACTTGCGCGCCAGCACCGTCTTGGAGTCCACGTCAATCACGTCGTCCCTGAAGACGAGATCTTCAAGTTTGTCCTCGCGGGCGTTCCGGACGACATCCAACTTCCTGGTCTTATAGAACAGGCCAATAATGTCCTCGTCCGTACCGTACCCGAGGGTGCGCAGGAATGTGGTGGCTAGAAACTTGCGGCGTCTGCGCCGCCGGTCCATGTACACCCAGATCAGGTTCGAGGTGTCGAACTGGATTTCGATCCATGAACCGCGGTCCGGAATCAGCCGCGCGGAGTACAGGATGGTTCCGTTCGGATGCAGCGTCTCCTCCGAACATACGCCCGGCGACCGGTGCAACTGGCTCACTACCACCCGCTCTGCACCGTTGACAACAAACGATCCGTCCTCCGTCATGAGGGGGATTTCGCCCATGTAAACGCTCTCCTCACGGACCTCTTCACCATCCTTGAGGCGGAACGTCACATGAAGCGGAGCCGCAAATGTTGCGCCCTCATACAGCGAGTCAAGACGATCCATTCTGGGAGCAGAAAGATCATATCGCACGAAATCTAGAACATATCGCCCGTCGTAGCTTTCAAGGGGGAAGACCTCCTTGAAGACTGCCTGAAGCCCCTGCCTCTTTCGCTTTGCGGGATTGATATCCTTCTGCAGGAATTCATTGTAGGATTCCGTTTGGATGCCAATCAAATCCGGCGGCTCGATAACCGCTTTCAGCTTGCCGAAACTGGTTCTCTCAACCATCCCGCACCTCTTTTTGACACACTACACGAACCGTGCAACCGCAGGGGCCGACGACAACAATCACTGGAGACGAACGACTACTTCACTTCGACGACAGCACCCACAGCTTCGAGCTTCTTCTTGATCTCTGCGGCCTGGTCCTTGGTTGCCCCTTCCTTCACGGGCTTCGGAGCGCCTTCAACGAGGTCCTTCGCATCCTTCAGGCCAAGCCCTGTGATCGCGCGGACTTCTTTGATGACGGCAATCTTCTCTTTTCCGAAGGACGCCAGAATCACCGTAAACTCAGTCTGCTCCTCGGCCTTCGCCTCGCCGCCCGCCGCTGCACCAGCGACCGCTGCCGCGACAGGTGCCGCAGCCGTTACTCCCAGCCGTTCCTCCAAAGCTTTGACAAGCTGCGAGAGTTCGAGAACCGTGATTCCCTCGATCCAATCGATGAACTCGTTCATCTTGCCGGCCGGCGCCACCTTCTTCTCAACCGCTTCTGCTACTTCCGACATGGTACCTCACTCCTATCCTTGATGCCTTCGTAAGGCAATCTTCAGTTTCCCGCAGCTTTCTTGTCGGCCACCGCCTTCAACACGTACAACAGCGAAGCAACTTTCTGCTGCATCACACCAACCAGTCTCGACAGTGGCGCCGCAATCGTTCCCACCACCTGCCCCAGCAGAATCTCCCGCGATGGAATATCCGCCAGGGTCGCTACCTGCGACGGCAGCAGCACCTGTCCCGTCAAATAACCGCCCTTGATTACAGGAAGTTTGACATTCGTCGCCTTCGTGTAAACTTTCAAGACCTTGGCAACCTGCGTGATGTCGCCTGCGCCGTGAATGATAGCCGTCGGTCCCGACAGATAACCTGCCAGACCTTCCCAGCCTACTTCCTTTGCGGCAACCCCGAACAGTGCGTTGGGAACAACCGTCAGCCCCGCCTTTGCCCCGTGCAGCTGGACGCGCAAATCCTTCAGTCGTTCAGAATTCAACCCACGGCAGTCCGCGAGGATCGCGAACTCGGATTTCTCCAGGGTGCCACGGATTTCTTTGACTATCGCTTTTTTTTCCGGCCTCATGTCGATTCCTTCACGCCGTGGCGGCCCGTCACTCCTTAACGTTCACCCGCACGCCCACACCCATCGTGGTACTCACTGTACACGTCCTAAAGAACAGGCCCTTGGTGCCCGGGGGCTTGTCGCCCCGCAGCGCATTGAGCAGCACATCGATATTCTCGGCGAGCTTGTCTTTAGCAAAGGAAAGCTTGCCGACCGGAACGCCCAGATTGCCATTGCGATCCATTCGATACTCTACCTTGCCAGCCTTCGATTGCTGCACGGCCGCCGCCGTGTCGTCCGTGACCGTGCCGGTCTTGGGGTTCGGCATCAGGCCGCGGGGGCCCAACACCTTTCCGAGCTTCCGGACTTCCTTCATCGCCTCCGGCGTGGCAATCGCCACGTCGAACTCTGTCCAGCCGCCCTTTACCTTTTCGATCAGATCTTCGTTTCCGACAAAATCGGCCCCGGCAGCCTTCGCCGCATCCGCTGCCGAGCCGGAAGCAAATACCAGCACGCGAATCTTCTTTCCCGTCCCGTTCGGGAGAACGACCGTGCCCCGAATCCCCTGCTCCACCTTCTTCGGGTCCACTCCCAACCGGAGGGACAGCTCGACACTCTCGTCAAACTTGGCCGCGGGGCTGCTCTTCAAAAAATCAAGCGCCTGGTCCAAATCAACGGCTTCGGCAGGCGCCTTGGCCGCGATCGCGCGATATTTCTTTCCATGTATGGCCATAGAATTTCCGTCGCTCCTTGCTACTCCACCACGTCGATGCCCATGCTCCGCGCCGTTCCTTCAATAATGCGCGCAGCCGCTTTCTCGTCTGTGGCGTTAAGATCCTTCAACTTCATCTTCACGATTTCGACAATCTGCGCACGTGTCACTTTGCCCACCTTGTCACGATTCGGCGACGCGGACCCCTTGGCCAGCCCCGCGGCACGCTTCAGCAGCGACGAAGCGGGCGGGCTCTTTGTGATGAACGTGAACGACTTGTCCTGATAAACCGTTATGATCACGGGCACCACGAGCCCGGACTGGCTCTGTGTCGCCGCGTTGAAGGCCTTGCAGAACTCCATGATGTTCACGCCCTGCTGGCCAAGCGCCGGCCCGACGGGCGGCGCCGGGTTCGCGAGCCCGGCGGGAATCTGCAGCTTAATCTTTCCTGTTACTCTTTTTGCCATGTTAACCCCTATAAGATCGTTTTGCCACCGATCCGACGCGACGCACGGTCAGAACCCGCGCAGACTCACGCCGCTCGACTAGCCTCGCTCCACCTGCCAGTATTCAAGTTCCACCGGAGCAGTCCTGCCAAAAATAGCTACCGACACCTTCAACTTGCCGCGGCTCGGATCCACTTCCTCTACCACGCCGCTGAAATTCAAGAACGGGCCATCCACGATCTTTACAGTTTCGCCCGGCTCGAAGGTTATCTTCGGCTTAACCGATTCCTTCTTGTCTTCCACCTGACACAGAATCGCATCCACCTCGGACTGCTTCAGCGGAACAGGCGCATCGCCTCCGATGAACCCGATCAGGCCTGGTGTATCGCGGACGTAGTACCATGCTTTTTCAAAGAGGCCACGCTGATCGTCATAGAGAGACATGTTCACAAGCACGTACCCGGGAAAGAACTTCCGGGTCGTCGTGGAGCGCACGCCCTTCTTAACCTCGGAAACCTTCTCCGTTGGCACGATCACTTCGCCGACATACTCCTCCATCTCCTCCGGCTTGAGACGGCGTTGGATGCTGTCGCGAACTTTGTATTCCTGCCCCGTCAGGGTATGTAGAACAAACCATTCCTTCTTCATGTGAACATCAGCCATGCGCGTAAAGCAATCTCAGCACAGTTCCCAGTAGCTTGTCGCTCACTCCCACAACCGCACTTAAAAGAACGGCGGACACGATGATTACCATCGTGGACGACATCAACTCGTCTCGATCAGGCCAGGACGTCTTCTTCATCTCGGCACCGACGTCCGCAAAGAAGATCTGAACGGCTTGGACTGCCGACCTAAGTTTGCTCATAATCTCCCACCCCGCCATCCCGCCGTTCACGGCAATCCTTCGCAGCCTACTCCAGATAAATGGCAGGCCAGGAGGGACTTGAACCCTCAACTCCCGGTTTTGGAGACCGGTACTCTGCCAATTGAGCTACTGGCCTCCCGGTACAACAACAAACCGTGACTCGAAGTCAAGCGAAGGCCCCGTAGCCCTGCTACTTGACTTCCTTGTGCGGCGTCCGCTTATTCTCCGAACGGCAAAACTTAGTGATCTCCAACCTTCCGGTGGTGACCTTCTTGTTCTTCGTCGTCGTATAATTGCGGCGCTTGCACTCTGTGCAGGCCAACACTACCAACTCTCTCGACATGGTATCGCTGTACCCCTGAAAGGTTTAGCTGGCACAAGGCCGGCTCTATTCAATGATCTTTGAGACCGTCCCTGCTCCCACCGTGCGACCACCCTCGCGAATCGCGAAGCGCGCCTTCTCTTCCAGAGCCACGGGAACAATCAGCGTCACATTCATACGAATGTTGTCGCCCGGCATGACCATTTCCACGCCCTCAGGCAGCGTGACGTCGCCCGTCACATCCGTGGTCCGCATATAGAACTGGGGGCGATACCCCTTGAAGAACGGCGTGTGCCGGCCACCCTCGTCCTTGCTCAGAATGTAGACTTCGCACTCGAACTTGGTGTGAGGCGTGATCGAGCCGGGCT
>CAYRKB010000033.1:0-32308 GCA_964424705.1 uncultured Victivallales bacterium | reverse complement strand
CGGGGGTTGCGCCCGGCTGCGTCAGAATCACGCATGCGGCCTTCCCCTGCGACGCTATCCTCATTTCACCCCGCGCCGCGGTCACGCCTAGCAGCAGCATGGCTGCCGCGCGCACCAGAGTTCGCATGGATCCCTCCTTTGAACAACTGCGTAAGGTTGTCGGCCCTCCTGAGATGCGGCATAGAGCGTAGGGGCAGCCAAAGACATAGTCAACGCGGCAAAAGAATCCATTTCGGGACACTAGGATGTGGCAGCGAGCCCATGCCGAATCTTACGGTCGATCTTGCGGTCGATCTTGCGCTGAATCTTATTGACACCTTGCGCGCCTCAGGCTCAGACTGAACACACTGAAACTCTGGCTATTGGGCACCAGCTATGAACGATGACTCTTCCACGCGTTTCACCCTGCTGAAGGGCTACCTCAGACGCCCTCCGGTGATACGTGCCTTGATCTTTGCACTATGCTATTTTGGCATGGTTCAGCTGGGCTTCATACTCACGTTCCCTGTCACCAGCTTCCTGACGTTCTGGCCGGCTGGCGGATTCTTCGTCGCTGCGCTCCTGCTGACCGACCGGAGGGACTGGCCGGCGCTTTGCCTTGGAGCCTACGTCGCGACGTCGCTGCAGGATGCCCTGCACGGCCGCAACCTGTTGGCCGGGCAATTCTACATTGCGGGGAACTGCCTGGAGGCCCTCGCCGGGGCATGGCTTGTGCGCCGCTATGTCGGCCAGCCGTCGATGGCGCGGCTCCGGGATGTCTTCATCCTGTTCACGCTTTCCGCGGCGCTTAGCTCATCCCTGTGCGCAACAGTCGGGGTGACTGCAAATGCCTTCCTGCTCGCCAATGGCAACTTCCTCACCAAGTGGTTGCTTTGGTGGTCGAGCAACTTGCTCGGGATCCTCGTAGTCGCCCCGCTCATGCTTAACCTGCTCACCACGACGTGGAAGCCGCGCCCGATCCAGCCCGCGCGCATCATCGAGGCCGGACTTCTCACGGGGCTGCTCGCCCTCGTGGCTTGGATCATCTCCCATTGCGCCATCTCTTGGACGCATCTCAACATCACGATCGTTCCCCTGGTTGTCTGGGCAGCCCTGCGCTTCAAGCCCCTCGGCGCCTCAGTCTTCGCCTCGCTCATGGCCTTCGCCGTGGTTTGGGTCGTAGCACATGGGCCAACGAATCTGCTGGAAGCCACCAGCGATACCATCTGGCCGCTGCAACTGTTTCTCTCCGTGGTGGTCCTCGTCGGGATGGTTCTCGCAGCCGTGCTTGCCGAGAGGACGGTGAGCCTGACGGCGCTAATGACCAGCAACGAGAGGAGCCGCGTCACCCTCATGAGCGTCGGGGACGCCGTTATTTCAACCGATTGTCACGGGCTTGTGGACCTGATGAACCCCGTGGCCGAAACGCTCACCGGCTGGCCGATCGGGGAGGCGCGCGGCAGGCGCCTCGACGAAGTCTTTCGCATCATCAACGAAGATACTCGGAGGACGGTGGAAAGCCCGGTGGAGCGCGTGTTGCGCGAGGGGGTTGTGGTAGGCCTATCGAACCACACCTTGCTGGTGGCCAAGGACGGCACAGAGCGACCCATCGCCGACAGCGGCGCGCCAATTCGCAATGAGCAGAACGACATCGTCGGCGTGGTGCTGGTCTTTCGCGATCAGACTGTGGAGCGCGCCGCCAGCAAGGCGCTGCGGGAAAGCGAACGACTCCTTCAGGAAGCCCAGAACGTCGCCGGGCTGGGCAGTTACACGCTGGACGTCGCGTCCGGGCTGTGGAGAAGTTCCCCGACGCTCGACAAACTATTCGGGATAGAGGAATCCTTTACCCGCACTGTCGAGGGCTGGCTGGAGCTGATCCATCCTGACGATCAGGCGATGATGACGGCGTACTTCACAAACGAAGTCCTTGGCCAGGGCCGGCACTTCAAGAAGGAATATCGCATCATCCGCCGCAACGACCGGAGCGAACGATGGGTATACGGACTCGGCAAACTGGATTTCGATTCCCACGGGCGCATCCTGCGGATGATCGGCACGATTCAAGACATCACCGAGCGCAAGCGCGCGGAGGCAGTCATCGCCGACCGCGGCCGTTTCGTGGAATCCCTTGTCAATATGGCGCCGGACATCTTGTACATCTATGACCTTGCGCAGAAGAAGAACACATTCAGCAATACCGCCCTACAAACGATCCTCGGCTATTCGGCCGCTGAAATACAGGGCATGGGCAGCCAACTGATCCCGCTGCTCATGCATCCCGACGATCTTAGGAGATACCTTCAGGTCACGATTCCTCAATACGCAGCGGCGAAAGATGGCGAGGCAATTATCCATGAATACCGGATGAGGCACAAATCCGGCCAGTGGCGCTGGCTATCCGCGAACGAAACCATATACCAAAGACGCCCCGATGGCTCCCCACGGCAGGTCTTCGGGCTGATTCACGATGTCACGGAAGGCAAACGGCTGGAGGAAGAGCTTCGGGCAAGCCAGCGCAAGTTCAGGAACATTGTCGAAGCGTCACCGATGGGAATGCATCTTTATGAAGTGACGGGCGACGGCGCCCTTGTTTTCACCGGCGCGAACCCATCCGCCGACAGGATCCTCGGCGTCGACCATACTCAATTCATCGGCAAGACCATCGAGGAGGCGTTCCCCGCATTGATCCACAGCGAAGTCCCGGCCCGCTACAGGGAAGCGGCACTCCATGGGACGCAGTGGCATACCGAGCAGATTGACTACGCCGAAGGCGCGATTCGCGGGGCTTTCGAAGTCGTGGCCTTTCAAACCGAGCCGGGTAAGATGGCGGCGTTGTTCAACGATATCACTGAACGAAAGCGCTCTGAACATACTGCGGCCCGCCTTGCGCAGGAGTGGCAGATCACGTTCGACTCCGCGAACGACGCCATCTGGATGCTCGACAGGGACCAATACGTGATGCGCGCGAACAGGACAGCCCGTGAGATGTTCCCCACTCCGGCCGGGGGAAGCGGCGCCCAGCATTGCTGGGAGATTGTGCATCGCACCACGGCCCCGATCCCCAACTGCCCCATTGAGCGCGCCCGCAGGAGCCTGCGCCGCGAAAGCATGGAGTTGCAGATCGGGGAGCGTTGGTATCAAATCACTGCGGATCCCATCCTCGACTCGCCGAATCAGTACGCTGGCGCCGTTCACATCGTCCGCGATATTACCGACCGGATTCGGACGGAACGGGCGCTGCACGACAAGGATGACTTTCTCCAGAAGATTGTCGAGACGGTCCCCGGCGTGATCTGCTCGTTCAGGCTGCGGCCTGACGGCACATCGTCCATCCCCTTCGGCGCTGACCGTCTCGCGGAGTTCTACGGTCTCGCGCCGGGCACCTTGGACGCGGACGCCTCGCCGATGCTCGCGCTCATCCGCCCGGAAGATGCCGGCCGAGTGAGGGATACCATCGAGGAATCCGGGCGCTCGATGGCGCCCTGGCGCTGCGAATGGCGGGTGAACCATCTGACCCGTGGCGAGATCTGGGTCGACGGCTACTCCATGCCGCTGCGCGAACCCGACGGCGGCACCCTGTGGCACGGGGTAGTTACCGACATCACCGACCGAAAGCGGGCGGACGCGGCGCAGGATGCGTTGCAGGCGGAACTCACGCAGGCCCAGAAGATGGAGTCGGTGGGCCGCCTGGCGGGCGGCGTGGCGCACGATTTCAACAACCTGCTCATGGGCATAATGGGCTACACCGAATTGTGCCTGGACCAGATCGCGCCTGATCATCCGATACGCGGGTGGCTCGAAGACATTGCCACCGAAACCGGGCGCTCGGAACAGCTCACCCGCCAGCTCCTCGCCTTTGCCCGCAAGCAGACCATCGCGCCTATCGCGCTGGATATCAACGACGCCATCGAGAACATTCTCAAACTCCTGCGGCGGGTCGTCCGTGAAGACATCGCCATCCAGTGGCAGCCAGGCCCTGCCATCTGGCACGTGCAGATGGATCCGGCCCAGGTCGACCAGATCCTGCTCAATTTGTGCGTTAACTCGCGCGACGCGACCGCCACATTCGGCCAGATCACCATTGAGACCAGAAACGCCGCCATCGACGCACCCTACTGCGCCCAGCATTCGGAAGCGCTTCCCGGCGACTACGTAATAGTGAGCGTTACCGATACCGGGTCCGGCATGGACGCCGAGGCGCTCCAGCATATCTTTGAGCCGTTCTTTACCACAAAGCCCGTCGGCGCGGGCACCGGACTGGGGCTCTCCACGGTGTACGGGATCGTCAGGCAGAACGGCGGCTTCATCGAAGTCCGAAGCGATCTCGGCAAAGGGACGACCTTTGAGATCTACCTGCCCAGGCTCCCGTCCGGGGAGCGCACGCAGGCGGAGTCCATCAACCCGGGGAAGCCGCCCCGCGGCACCGAAACCGTGCTGCTCGTCGAGGACGAACGGTCCGTGCGCGTCACAACGCAGCGCTTCCTTGAAGACCTTGGCTACACGATCATCGTCGCCGAGAATGCGGGGCACGCCCTGCGCCTCGCCGCGCAGCATTCCGGCGAGATCCACCTGCTGATCGCCGACGTCATCATGCCCGGAATGAGCGGACGCGACCTCGCGAAACGGCTGGACACTCTTCGCCCGGCAATGAAAACCCTCTACATTTCCGGCTTCACCGCCGATGTCATTGCACAGCGGGGGATCCTCGACCCCGGTATACACTTCCTCGCAAAGCCATTCTCACGCGACGATCTCGCCCGCAAGGTGCGCGAGGTGCTCGCCGCGGACGAGAATGGCCGCGAACGGCTTCGCGCTTGACTCCCGCTCCGCGTTTGACATAATGACACTAACGCGATGGTGTTTGTGCGGCGTAGGCGGGAGCGTCCGCCGGGCGACGCGCCCATGGAGTTCGCAGGAGCGGATCAGGAAAGGAAACGAAAATGAAAATGCGTTACGCGGCTTTGATTCTGCTGGTCCTCTCAGGCCTGCCTGCGCGGGCGGAGGAGAAGAAGTTCGTCATCGACCCGGTGCATTCGGGGGTAAGCTTCCGGATCCGCCACCTCTACACGATGTTCCCCGGAAGGTTCGACACTTTCTCCGGCACGATCACGTGCGAGACGAACGACCTGGCCACCCTGAAGGTGCGCGGAACGGTTGACGTGGCGAGCATCTCCACCGCCAACGCCGACAGGGACAAGCACCTTCGCTCCGCCGACTTCTTCGACGCGGCAAAGTATCCCACGGCGACCTTCGAGAGCACGGAGGTCCGGCCCGGCCCGGGCCAGGCGCTGACGATTCGCGGCACCATCACCTTGCACGGCGTTACCGCCGACGTGGTATTTGAGGGCAAGGTCCTCGGCTACGGCTCAGACATGAAGGGCGTGAACCGCGTGGGATTCCAGGGGAAGGGAACCATCGACCGTACGAAGTTCGGCATGGCCTACAACGCGCCGCTCGCCAGCGGCATCACGATGCTGGGCAACGACGTGGAACTGACGCTCGACATCGAGGCGGCAGAAGTGGCGGCCCTCCCCGCGCCGTCGCTGGAGCAGCAGCTTGACCAGCTTAAGAGCACGGGCGGCAAGGATCTGCCCCCGGAAGTCGCGGCCGCGCTGGAGGAGGCCAAGGCAAAGATTGCCGCGCAGCAGAACGTGGGAGGCCTGGAAATAGGCGAGAAAGCCCCCGACTTCGCGCTGCCTGACACGGGCGACAAGCCCGTTACGCTGAGCGAGAACCTGAAGCAGGGGCCCGTGGTGCTGGTGTTCTACCGCGGGGAATGGTGTCCGTTCTGCAACCTGCAGCTACGGGCGCTTCAGGAGGCGTACCCGGAAATCCGCAAGCTGGGCGCGTCCCTCCTGGCCGTCTCCCCGCAGAAGATCGAGAAATCGCTGGTACTCGAAAACAAGGACGCGCTCACCTTTCCCCTGCTGAGCGACACGGACGGGAAAGCCCTGCGCGCCTATAAACTGCTCTACACCATCCCTGCTGAAATGCAGCGTATCTACAAGGATAAGTACAAGATCGACCTTGAGGAATACAATGGGCCGGGCCACTGGGAGCTGCCCGTCACGGCAACCTATGTGATCGGCACAGACGGCCTCATCGCAGCAGGACTCGTGGATCTAGACTACACCAAGCGCATGGAGCCCGCCGACATCCTGAGCGCCCTGCGGGCCATGCGGAAGTAGACGCTCGCGCTCGGTCGTCGAACCGATGCTTTCGTGTGTTTGGCAGTTGCAGTCCTGTTTTCGACCTCACACCTTCTTCCTGACCACCATGCGCCACTGGCCGTTGCCGGTCGCGCGGAGATCGACGACCTCCTGCCCCTCGTTGCGAAAGCTGGCCGGCACGTTTTGAGCGGGCTCCCCGTCGTCAAGCAGCACCGCCAGTGTGGCGCCCACGTCGAGGGTCTCCAGGCGCAGCTTGGCCTTCACAAAGTTCATCGGGCATGCCACGCCCCGCAGATCCATCTCGCTCGTCGGAGGCCCACTCCCGTCCGTCGTGGCCGCCGCGGCGGACGGGGCCACCGCCTCTGGCACGTGAAAGCGAAGTTCCGCGTCCATGGTGGAGTAGAGCAACTCGACCCGGTCGAGCAGGCGCCGGATCTCATCCCGCCGTCCTGTCAGAGCCGTGAGCCCCCCCGCCCGATACGCCTGCGCGCCGGCGAGCAGGCCGCGAAAGCTATCGTCCACAAGCTTGGACTCCACGAAGTGCGTCTCGAAAGACTTCATCACTACACCCGGATCCTGCGAGTCAATGCCGCGCGTTATCAGCAGGGCGCGTGCGGCGGCCAACAACCCGCCGTACAGCGCCGGCCCCGGGTCCGCGGCCTTCTGCGCCTCATCCAGCGCCTTGGCAGCAGCTGACAGATCCTCCGCGATCACCTCAAACACCCCCGCGCCGCATTCGCCCTGCCCCCTTCCCGCCAGGCTGAAATCCTCGTCCCTGCCCCAGTCGCGGTAGAACTCAGGGTCCTCTTCGTAACGCGGGGCGGCGGTGTGGCCTTGGAGCACAGATTGGAAGTGGGTGAGCCCCCTGCGGTCAAAGTAGTCCGCAAACGCTTCGCCCGACTTGCGCCCGTCCTGGAAGTCCTGCAGCAGGCTGGCGAGGAAAGCTGGCAGCGCACGCGCGGGAACGGCACCCGCGGCTAGGCCCAGCCGGACGCGCCCTTCGCCCCGCCTGGCCCCCAGCAGCACCCTGTACGCGGGAACCATACGTTCACCCACACGCTGCGCCGCCCCGAAAAGACCGATCGTCCCGATCGGGTGCTGGCCGCACGCGTTGGGGCAGCCGTTGATGCGAATATCCGCCGACCGCAGCGTGGCGGGGTCCAGCCCCGCGCCCGCCAGGCGCTCGGCACAGGCGCCCGCCGCGTTCTGGGCGAGGCACAGGCCAAGGCGGCACGTTGCGGCGCCGGTGCATGCCGTAAAAGCGGAGAAAGCGGCGTGGCGCGAAACATCGGACCCAAGTGCGCGGTCCAGTTCGCCACGGAGCGCGCCCAGGTCCGACTCGCGCACGAAACGCAGCATGAGATCCTGGTCCTGGGTGGCCCGCAGCATCTTCTCCCCGCTGAATCGCTCCGCGATATCCGCCAAAGCCTCGAGCGTCTTCCATGAAACCTCGCCCATCGGCAGGCATAGCGGAACGGCGACGAGTCCGGGCTGCCGCTGCCGCAGCACACTCAGTCCCCCGGCTTGCGTCAGCAGCGCACGGTAGTCCCAGGGCGGCGCAGCGGGTGGCTCGCCAAGGTCGGCGCGCGCGACGCAAGCCGGGACCCCTTCCTCCCCCGCTCCACGCACCGCCTCGCGGAACATCGCCCGAAAGGTGTCGGCGCCCGCCCGCTCCACGGCGAAACGCAGCCGCGCCTTGCGCCGGTTGCGCCGATCCCCCAGTCGATCGAACAGCCTGCGCACGGCCTCCGCGATGCGAATGACTTCCCCGGAAGGCACCCACTCCTCCATGCGATCCGCAACCCGCGATTCCGCGCCCATCCCGCCGCCCGCGTAGACGCGGAAGCCGGGGACCCCATCCCGCACATGCGCGATGAACCCGAGATCGTTAACCTGGGCCAGCGCGCAGTCGGCGCCGCACCCGCTGAATGCAATCTTGTACTTCCGGGGCAGGTTGTAGCTGCCGGGCAGCGGAATCAGGTACTCCGTCACGGCCGCCACGCATGGCGTCACGTCGAAGCGCTCCGACGGACAGACGCCCGCGTAGGGACACGCGGTGACATTGCGCACCGTGTTGCCGCCGCCGCCTTTGGAGGTCAGTCCGGCCTTGAAGAGCTCGCGCATAATGGCCGGCGTTTCCTCGATCTTCACATCGTGCATCTGGATGTCCTGGCGCGTGGTCACGTGCAGCGTGCCCCCGCCGTAGCGAGAGGCCACCTGCGCGAGCGCCCGGGTCTGGGCGGCGGTGATCGCGCCGCCCGGCACGCGCACGCGCACCATGTAGGTGCCGTTCTTGCGCTGCTCGTAAATTCCGCGCGGGACGCGCCGCGATTTCAGGATGGAGGCGGACAGCTCGCCCTTGAGAAACCGGTCCACGTCGGTCGCGTGCTGTTCAATGTCGTGCGCCAGCTCGTCCGGCAGGCGGCAGATTGCAGGGGTCATATAGTTGCGTCCTTTTCATCTTCGATCTTCACCGGCACTTCCTGCGCCACGCCGTCACACACGTCGAAGGCGCGGATCGTTCGTCCTCCCGGCTCGGCCAGCGAGAGAATCACGTAGGCAACGTCGGGCGTGTAGGCCAGCCGCATATCCTCCGCCGACATCCGCGCGTGCGAAGCGGGGTGACTGTGCCAGATGGCCACCAACGCGAGCCCTCTCGCCCGCATGTCCTTGACCGCGGCGAACTGCTCCGCGGGCTGCATGCTGTAATGCTCAGCCGACTCGTCGGCATTGGCCAGCACGTAGCACTTCGACGCGCGCCCGCCCGCCCCTGCCAGCAGGCCGCAGGCCTCCAGCGGCGCGGCTTCCCACGCCGCCTCAAGCATGTCCCTCGCTACGCCCCTTGCAATGGCAAACGTCACGTATTCTCCTTTGACGGTCTCATGTCTTCGCCGTGTCGCAGCAACCGGTGGCGCACGCGCAAACCGCCGGGGCTTCCGCCCGCAGGGAAGCGATCGACGGGCTCGGCCCGCACAGCGGGCAGGCGGCGCTCCGGCTGAACTTGACACTGCGGAAGGTCATCTTCAGCGCGTCGAAGATCAGCAGCCGGTTCGTCAGCAGCTCGCCGATGCCAAGCAGGTATTTCACCGCCTCCGCGGACTGGATTGTGCCCACGACGCCTGCCAGGACGCCCAGCACCCCCGCCTGCGAACAGGAGGGCACCGTGTTGGGAGGGGGCGGCTCGCGGAAGAGGCACCGGTAGCAGCCGGTCTGGCCGGGAATCACCGTCATGGCCTGCCCCTCGAAACGCAGGATGCCCGCGTGCGAGTAAGGCTTGCCTGCGAAGTGACATGCGTCGGCCACCAGAAACTTCGCCGCGAAGCTGTCGGTCCCATCGATCACGAAGTCGTAGTCCTTGAAGATGGACAAGGCGTTGTCTTCCCGCACGTGTTCGGGATGCAGGCGCACGGTCACATCGGGGTTGATCGCCCTGCACTTCTCCGCAGCCGATTCCACCTTGGCGCGCCCCACGTCGGCCGTCGCATGGGCGATCTGGCGCTGCAGGTTGGTGAGGTCCACGACATCGCCGTCGGCCAGCCCGATCGTGCCCACTCCGGCGGCTGCCAGGTAAAGGGCGGCGGGCGACCCCAGCCCTCCGGCGCCGACGATCAATATGCGGCCCGCGAGCAACTTGCCCTGACCTCGCCCACCCACCTCGGGAAGGATGATGTGCCGCGAATACCGCTCGATCTGTTCTTCCGTCAGGTTCATGCTCTCACGTCTCCCTTTCCGGTCCCCAGGCGCTCAAGTTGGTTCAGCACACTCTTCATGGCCGCCTGCGCGTTCGCGAAGGCCGCGGCGTTCTCAATCATCGCGTCCGGGGACTGCACAAACGGACCGGCCACCAGATCGCCCGGACAGTTCTTCACAAGCCGCTTCACTCCTTGCGGCGTCATCTCCATGTGGAACTGGAGCGCCACGATCCTTTCACGATAGACAAAGGCCTGGTTCGGGCAGGCCTCGCTGCCGAATGCGCGAGCCGCCCCCGCGGGAATGTCGAAGGTCTCGCCGTGCCAGTGGAACGGGGTCATGACGGCAGGCGCCTCGGCCAGAACGGAATACTTGCCGACCTCTGCGGTCTTGTTCACCGGAAACCAGCCGACCTCCTTGTGTGCGCCGGGAAATACGCGGGCACCCAAAACCTCGGCAAGCAGCTGCGCCCCCAGGCATATGCCCAGCACAATGCCCCCACGGCCGATCAGCTGCCCGATCCAGTCCTTCTCGGCCTTCAGCCAGAGACATGTGGCTTCATCGTGAACACTCATCGGCCCGCCCATGACAACAGCCCATTCAACATCGGACACGCGCGGAAGCGCCTGCCCTTCGTAGAGTCGCACCACATCGAAGCGATGCCCGCGCGCCTCCGCCCAAGGCGCAATGCTCCCGGCGTCCTCAAATGAAACGTGCTGTAAACAGGCAATCCGCATTCCACCTCACACCTTCCACCTCACACCCATCTTCCCGTCCCGCCTCCCATAAAGTAGAGAAAGTCGATGCTGTCGCTCTCGCGGACCTGAGTCGATGCGAACGCGGTTCGATCCACGATCTCGCCATTAACCTGCACCGATACCATATCGGGCATCTTCACCTTCTGCTGCGCCAGAAGCGCGGTGATCATCAGCCCTTCCGGAATCTCTGCCACAGCATCGTTGATTTTGATCTTCATTGTCCTCCTGATGGCCTATAGCGCAGCAAGCGCCTGCTCGATGTCGCCCAGAATATCTGCCGGATCCTCGATTCCGATGGACAGCCGCACCAGATCGTCTGTCACCCCCATGTCGAGCCGCTCGGCCGCCCCGAGGTCCCGGCAGATGGTCGAAGCCGGGTGAATGACCAGCGTCCGCGCGTCGCCCAGGTTGGCAAGGTTCTTCGCAAGACGCAGACGGTTGATGAACGTGAAGCAACGCTCGCGCGAGCCCAGCGTAAGCGTCACCACGGCACCATAGCGATTTCCGAACTGGCGCTGTGCCACGGCATGCTGCGGATGCGCATCCAGCCCGGGATAGCACGCCTGGTTCACCCGGGGGTGCCGCGCAAGGAGGGCAGCTACGCGGGCCGCGTTGGCGCAGTGGCGCTCCATGCGCACGCCCAGCGACTCGACGCCCATCGTCAGCAGAAAGGCATTGAACGGCGCCAGACAGCATCCAAGGTCGCGACAGATGCGGTTGCGCAGCGTCGCCAGCAGGGCGAACTGGCCAACCCGCGCGCGCATCTGCGCAAGCTGCGGAAACCGGCCGCTCGCCCAGTCGAACGTCCCCGCGTCAACAATCACGCCTCCGATGGCATTGCCATGGCCATTGATAAACTTCGATGTGGAATGGATAATTAGGTCGGCGCCCAGCCGCTTGGGCTGAACCAGGAGCGGCGTGGTGACCGTGCTGTCCACCACCAGCGGAACGCCCCGTTCGCGCGTTACCGCGGCAAGGGCGGCAAGGTCCGGCACATCCAGCTTCGGGTTGCCGATGGTTTCCACGAAAACCAGCTTCGTCGTATCGCGGATCGCGGCACGGCATGCAGCGGGATCCATCGGGTCCACAAATCGAACCGTAATTCCATACCGGCAAAGGGTATTTCGAAACAGCGAATACGTCCCGCCAAACAGGCTGCTCCCGGCCACAATTTCGTCCCCGCTTCCCGCCAGCGCCAGCGAGAGAGAACTGATCGCCGCCATGCCGGAAGACACCGCAATGGCGCCCAGTCCGCCCTCCAGAGCCGTGAGCCGTGCCTCGAAGCCGGCCACCGTCGGGTTTGCAATGCGGGAGTAGACGTAGCCCGCATCCCGCCCCGCGAACACCGCCTCAATACCCTCGGCGGAGCTATAGGCGAACGCCGAGCTCTGGACGATCGGCAACGACGTTGCGCCGGTCGATTCATCCGGCGCAAATCCGCCGTGAATCAGCTTCGTCTCCTGCCGCCATTCAGTCGTACTGGTCATATCACTGCCATGCTCCTTGCGAGCCACCGACGTCAACGCTGCGCCGGAGGCGCCACCGCGTGTCGTCCAAGGCTCAGCCGCTGCCATGCTCGCTCGTGCACATAGTAGAGAAGCACCTTGGTGCAGACCTCCGCCATACCTATGCTCAGGGCCTTTGAGTATTCTCCCGTGACAAAGAACGCGATAATCACGGTGTCCACCGTCCCCGTGATTCTCCAGCTGATGCCCTTGGCGATGCTGCGGCGGCGTCCGTCCCGCGCCATGTGAATGCCGTTATTCGCCACAACCCGCTGGCCCCACGGCACGGCCATCCAGATCCGTTCATGGACGTAATACAGGAGGATCTTCGTAAAGAACTCGATCCCCCCGATCCGCAGCGCCTTGCCCACGGTCCTTGTGAAGAACCAGGAGAGCAGCATCGTGTCCACCGTGCCGACGATCCGCCAGGAAATGCCCTTGAAAAGACTCCTGTATCGCTTCTCGCTCATCCTTGTCCCTCAGGTCCCCATTCTCAAATCTGCCAGTTGATCACGTGGAGCCCGCACTCCTTGTGCTCCTGGCTTTCCCACCACCAGCGGCCGGCGCGCGGGTCCTCGTCCAACTCGACCACGCGGGTGCAGCACGCGCAGCCGATCGACGTGTATCCGCGCGCAATGAGGCGATTGTACGGCAGATTGTGCTCCCGGGTGTAGTCGCGCACCTGCTGGTCTGTCCAGTGCGCAAGAGGGTTGATCTTAACAATTCCAGCGTGCACCTCGTCGAGCGCGATCTGGCGGATCTCCCGGCGGGATTCCGACTCGTCCCGGCGCAAGCCGGTGACCCAGGCGCGCATCCCGCGCAGCGCGCGCGCGAGGGGGTCCACCTTGCGGATCTGGCAGCACATCCGGCGAGCCGCAACGCTCTCCCGGAAACTGCGGACGCCCTTCTCACCGACCATCTGTTCCACAGCGGCGCGCTCCGGAAAATGCCAGTCGACCCTTATCTTGTAACGGCGCGCCGCCTCATCTGCACATTCGAACGTCTCCTCCGGAAGCCGCCCCGTATCGATGGAAAAGACCCGTATGTCAGGTCGGATGCGCGTCATCATGTCGATCAGAACCGTGTGCTCAAAGCTGGCCGCCAGCGCAATGTCGGGGCTGAACTCCGCCAGCGCCCAGCGGAGCACATCTTCCGGCTCGCCGGTGCCGTCGTACCCAAGGTTTTCGGCATCACGATTCATTGGGCAGTCCTGACGTCCTCGAACAGCACCGTGGAGAGGTAGCGCTCGCCGGCGTCCGGCAGGATCACCACGATCGTCTTCCCGGCAAACGCACTCTCGTGCGCGAGCCGCACCGCGGCGGCGACCGCCGCGCCGGAGGAGATGCCGCTGAGAAGACCCTCCTCGCGGGCCAGCCGCCGTGCGAAATCCACCGCTTCCGCGCTGCTCACCAACTCGACCCGGTCCACGACCGAGAGATCCAAAACGGCGGGAATAAACCCGGCACCGATGCCCTGAATCTGGTGCGGCCCGGGTTTTAAGTCTTGGCCTGCGAGATGGTGCGTAATAACAGCGCTTTCCCTCGGCTCGACGGCGACCGAGAGGATCGCCTTGCCCTGCGCTCGCTTGATGTATCGCGACACGCCGGTGATTGTGCCGCCTGTTCCGACGCCCGCCACCAGCGCGTCGATGACGCCATCCGTGTCGCGCCAGATTTCGGGGCCCGTGGTCTTTTCGTGAATTGCCGGGTTGGCCGGGTTCTTGAATTGCTGGGGCATGAAGTAGCGGCCCGGGCCGGAAGCAACCAGTTCCTCAGCGCGCGCAATGGCGCCCTTCATGCCCTGGTGCGCGGGCGTAAGGACAAGCGTGGCGCCGAATGCAGTCAGCACGCGCCGCCGCTCGATGCTCATGGTTTCCGGCATTGTGAGCGTGAGCTTGTAACCCCGCACGGCCGCCACATAGGCCAGCGCGATTCCCGTATTTCCGCTCGTCGGTTCCACGATCTCGACACCCGGCTTTAACACCCCGCGCTCCTCGGCATCCCGGATCATCGCCACCCCGATGCGGCACTTCACCGAGTAGGACGGGTTTCGGCCCTCAATCTTCGCCAACACCTGCGCTACCGCTCCCTCGGTTATCCGATGGAGCCTCACCAGCGGCGTATTGCCGATAGATTCAGAGTTGTCGCTGTAAACGCGCGCCATCATTCGCCCCCTGATTTAGATCACATAACTCGGAGAAGACTTCTGATTTGCTTCGCTTTCCAGCTTCAGCAACTGTGAGAAGGTCGTAGAGTCAAGCGCTTGATTGATCGCGTCCTGAACCTTACGCCATGTTGGAACAAACACGCAGTTGTCCCTCTGCGGACAACTTGCGCCGCGCCGTTCTTCCGCACACGCCACGGCACGTATAGGACCGTCAATCAGCTTCACAACCTCGCCGACCGTGATCTCCCTGACATCCTTTGCCAGCCTGTACCCCCCCCTTCTTCCGCGCTGGGCTTCAAGCAGCCCGCCCTTCCGAAGCTGGTTCAGTATGGCCTCCAAATACCTCTTGGGAACCCTCTGCTCCCTGGCAATCTTTTCTATGGTCATCACAACTCCGCTGCTAGACCTGGAGACCTCCAACATGGCTCGTAATGCGTACTGACACTTCGTTGAGATAACCATGGCAGAATATTACACGTTATACTACTATAAGTATACCGATATTTGATACTCTTTGCAAATAGAGTGCTCGAAGTCGAACTTGCGGGACATCACGGCGCCTTATCGCGCCCTACGCCGTTCTTAAGAAGAGACGGGCGGGAAGTCAGCCAACAGTTCGATGCCAGGTCACATCTGCGCTCATTGCGCTCCCTTGACACCGGCACCCTTTGCGTTGCATAGTGCCGCGCAAGTAAAGGAGGCACTTAGGCATATGATCAAAGCAAAAATCATCGGCGCTTGCGGGTACGGAGGCGTCGGAATCACGGAACTGTTGTTGCAACACCCGCAAGCTCAAATCGCTGCGCTCGTGGATGTAGAGAATGTCGGGCAGCGGCTCGCCTCGGTCTATCCCCATCTCGATGGCTACACCGACGCGGTGGTTCTGGACCCGAAAGATGCCAAGGCCATGGAGCCGGCTGACGTGGTGTTCATGGCTACTCCGGACGGCGTGGGCATGAACCTTGCCCCCGCGGAGCTCGCTAAAGGCGCGCGCGTCATCGACTACAGCGGCGATTTCCGGTTCAACTCGGAGGCGAGCTATGCGGAGTACGCCCGCCGCATCGGCCGCGATCCAAAACACCTCTCGCCCGACCTGCTACCCAAAAGCGTGTACGGCATTTCCGAACTTCACCGCAGCGAAATCACGCCTGCCACGCGCGTGGTCGGCAACCCGGGCTGCTTCGCCGTGAGCTGCATTCTCGGCCTTGCACCTGCCGTAAAGAGCGGGCTCGTGGAGCCGAACTCGATCATCTGCGACTGCAAGACCGGCGTGTCGGGCGCTGGCAAGAAGCCCAGCCCCTCATTCCACTACCCCGCGCGCTACGACCACATGAACGCCTACAAGCTCGCCGGCCACCAGCACGTCTGCGAGGTGGAGCGCGAACTTGGAATCCTGGCTGGGCGCGAAATGCGCATCACGTTCACCGCGCAGGTGGTGCCCGTATGCCGCGGAATCATGTCCACCCTGTACGCGACCCTCACCCGTCCGGCCACCGAGGAGGACGCGCTGCATATTTACAAGGAGTTCTATGCACGCGATCGCTTTGTTCACGTGTACAACAGCACCGCGCCCGTCGGGTCGCCGCAGGTGCGCGGCACAAACAAGTGCAACCTCGTCGTCAGCGTGGACACGCGTACCGCGCGCCTGCGCATTGTTTCCTACATCGACAATCTGGTCAAAGGCCAGGCGGGCAGCGCGATGCAAAACATGAACGTGCTCTTCGACTTGCCGGAAACGATGGGCTTCGAACGCCCGGGCATGTACCCCTAATAACTCGCGGAGGTTGCGCATGGCGGCAAAACATGGTCTCGGACGCGGGCTGGCAGCACTGATCAAGGATGGGACGCCCACGGCGCCCGCCGACTCGGGTACGGAGACAGGCGTACGCCGGCTTCCGATACAGCAGATCCGCAAGAACACGCTCCAGCCCCGGCACGAGTTTGAGCCGCAGGCGATGGCCGGGCTCGTCGAGTCGGTCCGACAGTATGGTGTGCTGCAGCCCCTGCTCGTGCGTCCCGCCGCCACCGGCTACGAGCTGATCGCCGGCGAACGCCGCCTCCGTGCGGCAGGCGAAGTGGGCCTCACGGAAGTGCCCGTGATCGTCATGCAAGCCGCGGACGCCCAGGCGCTCGAACTCGCGCTCGTCGAGAATCTGCAGCGCAAGGACCTGAACATCATTGAGGAGGCCGAGGGGTACCAGCTGCTGGCCGACCGGTTCGGCATGACGCAGGAGCAGATCGCCCTGCGCATGGGCACC
This sequence comes from uncultured Victivallales bacterium, assembly GCA_964424705.1. Taxonomy (GTDB): domain Bacteria; phylum Verrucomicrobiota; class Kiritimatiellia; order UBA8416; family CAYRKB01; genus CAYRKB01. Next base: position 15,782 of record CAYRKB010000033.1, on the reverse strand, counting down.
GCGCGCGCCTCCGTGGCCAACACGCTGCGGCTGCTGGCGCTGCCCGCCGAAGTCAAGGCCCTCGTGGTCAGCGCGCAGATCACCACCGGCCACGCCAAGGCGCTGCTGGCGCTAGAAATCGACCACGAGCGGGTGCTGCTTGCGCGCCGCATCGTGGACGAGTGCCTCTCGGTCCGGCAAGTGGAGAAGCTCGTCGAGCGCACGAAGCGCGCCCCGCGCAAGGCGCGCGCCTCGCGCAGCGATATTCCGCATGACCACATCGCCTATCTCGCCGACCGCATGCACGCCCATTTCGGAACGTCAGTGCGCGTTACGCCCTGCCGCACCTATGCCAATGGCAAGAAGGGCAAAGGCATGATTGAAGTCGACTACTACTCCAATGACGATCTGGACCGCATTCTCGCGGTGCTGGGCCTATCCGGGGAGTAACCGCGTGCACGCGCGCGAACAAGGCAGCGGAGCCGGTCCTTCAAAGATTCCTGTCCTCTTCTGCATTCTCGCCAGCGGAATTCTTCTCGCCGCCGCCTGCCGGAAGGCGAATACCCCGGACCGACGCCAGGCCATCGCTGCGATTCCCGTGGAGAGTTTCAGGGGCGAGAACGCCCTGGAGGAGGCGGGTCGCATTGTGGCCTGCGGGCCGCGCGCGGCGGGTACAGCCGGCGCGGGTCAGGCCGCCCGGCACATCGCCGCGCGCCTTGAGGCCCTCGGCCTGTCGCCGCAGGTCGACGAGTTCCAGGACGGCACGCCTGACGGCCGCCTGACGTTCCGCAACGTCCAGGCTTTCGTCGGCCGCAAGGGCGCGCCGCTAGTCGTACTGCTGTCGCACTACGATACGCCCGCCTCGCAGCCACCCGCCTTCCTCGGCGCCAACGACTCCGGCTCCAGCTCGGGGGTTCTGCTGGAGATCGCCCGGATACTTCACGCGCACCCGCCAGAGCATATCGAGGTGCTGTTCGCGTTCCTTGACGGCGAGGAGGCCCGCGCGGGCTACGCCCCAAACGACGGCTTGCATGGAAGCCGCCGCCTTGCGAACGCCCTGGCTGCTCGCCCCGCGGGGCGCGAGGACGCCGCCCGGCCCAATGCGGTGATCCTGCTGGACATGGTTGGGGACCGCGACATGACCATCACGATTCCCCGTAACAGTTCGCCGTCTCTCACCACGCTGGCGCTGGCCTGTGCCCGGGCCGAGGGCATCCGCGAGAAGTTCGGGCTCTACGCCGGCGAGATCCTCGACGACCACGTCCCATTCCTGGAACACGGCTACCCCGCGCTGGACCTCATCGATTTCGAGTATGGCAGCGCGCCGGGTCGCAACGACTATTGGCATACGCCTGCGGATACGATGGACAAGCTGAGCGCCGAAAGCCTGCAGCACATGGGTCGCGTCGTGATGCGTATGCTCAACGCGCTCCCGCTTCAGCCACCCGCCCGCTGAAAGGCTACTCGTACCGCAGCGCCTCAATGGGATTAAGGCGCGACGCGCGCAGCGCCGGATAGAAGCCAAAGAAGACCCCCACCCCCGCCGAAAACGTCAGCGCGACAAGCCCTGACGCGACCGACACAAGCACCGGCCAGCCGTTGACCTTCGAGATCGTCTGGGCCGCCGCAACGCCCAAACCGACCCCGATCAATCCTCCCACCCCGGCAAGGACAATGGCCTCAACCAGGAACTGCAGCAAAATGTCGCGCCGGCACGCCCCGAGAGCCATGCGCAGCCCGATCTCACGCGTCCGCTCCGTCACCGAAACCAGCATGATGTTCATGATGCCGATCCCTCCAACGATCAGGGAGATGGACGCAATCACCGCGAGGAGAATCGTCATCAGGCTCGACACCTGCGTCACCATCTTTGTCACCTCGGTCATGTCGGTCACCGTGAAGTCGTCCTCCGCATCCTGCGCGAGATGATGCTGCTGCCGCAGCAGCGCGCCAAACTCCTCCGTCGCCTGCTTCAGGTACGACATGGACTTCAGGCTGACAAGAATCTGGTGCACGTTGCTGAACGGCGAGTTCTGCAGCACCCGGCGCGCGGTGGTAAGCGGCACGAGAATTGCGTCATCCTGGTCCTGGCCCCATGCCGCCGTGCCCTTCTTCTCGAGGACGCCAATCACCCGGAAAGGCATGTTCTTGATGCGAATCATCCTGCCCACCGGGTCCTCGGACTCAAAGAGCCGCTCGACGGTCGTCAGTCCCAGCACGCACACGCGCGCCCCGCTGCGTATGTCCGACTCTGTAAAGAAGGCCCCCGCGGACAGGCCCCAGCTTCGCACGTCCGGAAACTCCGGCGTCACTCCTTGGATGCTCGTGGCCCAGTTGTTGTCCTTGTAGACCGCTTGCCCTCCGGTCCGGACGAGCGGCGCAACAGCCCTCACATACGGGAACTCGCGCGCGATCGCGTTCGCGTCCTCGTCCGACAGGGTTTGCTGCGTCCCGGCGCCGCCCTGGTGCCCGCCTGTGCGCATGCTGCCGGGAAAGATCACGACCAGGTTGTTGCCCATGCTGTTGATCTGGCGGCTGATCATCACCGTGGCGCCCTGCCCCACGGCCACCACGGCGATCACGGCGGCAATGCCGACGATAATCCCGAGCGCCGTGAGCAGCGAGCGAACCTTGTTACGCAGCAGGGCGCGCAAAGCGATGCGAAATGTGGCGGCAAGATTCATACGATGCGCCCGTCCCGCATGTGAACCACGCGCCGCGCGTGGCGCGCAATGTCGTCCTCGTGCGTCACCATGACCAGCGTAATCCCCTCTTCGTTGAGCTGATGGAACAGGGCCATGATGTCCTCGCCGGACCGGCTGTCGAGGTTGCCGGTCGGCTCGTCCGCGAGAATGAGCGAAGGCTGGCTCACCAGGGCCCGCGCGATCGCAACGCGCTGCTGCTGCCCGCCCGAGAGCTGCCCTGGCGAATGCTCCATCCGCTCCCCGAGGCCGACCCGCTGCAGCATCTCCCGCGCCCGGCTCCGGCGCTCGGACCCCGTTACCCCCTGCCGGTAGCACAGCGGCAGCTCGACGTTCTCCAGCGCGCTTGTGCGCGCCAGCAGGTTGAAATTCTGGAACACAAACCCAAGCTTGCGGTTCCGCACGCGCGCCACCTCGTCCCCGCGCAGGCGGGTCACGTCCTCCCCGTCCAGCCGGTACGTTCCCGCGGTCGGCTGGTCAAGGCAGCCCAAAATGTTCAGCAGAGTGCTTTTTCCGGAGCCCGACGCGCCCATGATCGCAAGAAACTCTCCGCGCTCGATCTGCAGCGACACACCGTCGAGGGCAGGGATATCGACCTCCCCCACGTGGTAGACCTTTCGCACAGATTGTAGGTCGATCAGCATGGAAGACCTCAGTGCCCGCCACGGCGGGGCATGCGCGGTACGAACGGGTTGACCGTTTCGGCTGCGGCGCCGGCTTCCAGAATGCCTGTGATAATTTCCTGCCCTTCGACCAGCGCACCCCTTTCAAGGGCAGTGTAAGAGCCATCCGTGACCGCGGCTTCCACGTCGATGCTTGCCAGCCCGCCGGGGCCTTTGACCCACACGGTACGCTGCGCCTTCCTCGCCTTGCCGGGCACGCGGGCCTGCGCGTTCGTCCTGGCGGCGGACTCCGGCTGAAATCGCAGCGCGGCGTTGGGAATCTTCAAGGCGTTATCGGCCCGGCTGATCTCGCACGAAAGGCTTGCCGTCATCCCGGGAAACAGCCGGCCTTCCGGATTTGCGGCCTTGATGATGACCGGGTACGTGACCACGTTCTGCACGCTGGCGGATGCCATCCGAACCTGCGCTACGCTGCCCGTGAACTCCCGGTCGTACGCGTCCACCGTGAAAGCGACAGGCTGCCCCTCCCTGACGCTTCCGATGTCGGCCTCCGGCACGCTTGCCTCCACCTGGACCTGGCTCAGGTCGGTTGCCACAAGAAAGATCGTCTGCGCCGTCATGCTTGCCACCACGGTCTGCCCCTCGTTCACGTTGCGCGCAATCACAACCCCGTCGACCGGCGAGCGGATTGTGGTGTAGTCGAGGTTGGCCTGCGAGACCCTCAGCATGGCGCGCGCCTGGCTCACCGACGCCTCGGCCAGCCGCACCTGCGCCGCGAGCACATCCCGGTTTGCGGCCGCGGAATCCAGCTCCGACGCCGGGATAAGCTCTAGCTTCGCCAGCTTCTGCGCGCGTTCCAGCTCCTTCTCCGCCTGCAACAGCTTGGCGCGCGCCTGCTCGACCGACGCCTCCACCTGCAGCAGGCTGGCTTGATCCTGCGCAACGCGCGCCTCGTATACGGACGGATCAATCTGGGCCACAATGTCGCCCGCCTTCACCACCGAGTTGTAGTCCGCATACAGCTTCTTGATCGGCCCGTTCACCTGCGTTCCCACCTGCACCTGCTGAATGGGCTGCACGATCCCGGTTGCGCGCACGGCCTGCACGACATCGCCGCGTTCAACCCGCGCCATGCGGTACCTCACCTCCGGGCCGCTGCGCTTCATCCACAGGCGCACGCCGAACCCGCCCAGCGCCGCAGCTCCCACACACACCACAAGGATCCATCCCTTCCGCGTCATCGTCCACCTGCCGTTCTCTTGATGGAGGCAACGGCCTCCTGGTAATCAAACCGCGCCTGCACTTCTTCCGCAAGGGCCTTGGTCAGCGCGACCTGCGCATCCGTTACTTCAACGGAGGAAGCTCCTCCGACATTGAATCGCTGCTGCACGAGGTCGAGGCTCTCCCGGGCCTGCCTGACGATCAGGCGGCTCAAATCCATGCGCTTCTGCGCGCTCTCCAGCTGCGCCCACGATTTGCTCAGCTCAAAGCGCAGCTGCTGCTCTCGCGCAGCCCCGGCGGCCCGCGCCACGCGCAGCTGCGCAACCGCACCGTCGATCCGGCCCGCCTTGCGGCCGCCGCTGAACAGCGAGGCGCCGAGGTTCCCGCCCAGCGCCCAGTTCCATACGAGCGGCAGCCCGGACCCGCTCCACTGGTACGCGGCGCTCAGCCCCAGGGAGGGATAGAGGTCCGCGATGGCCGCGTCCACCGCGGCGGACGCGGCAGCTTCTTCGGCCCGCAAGGCATCCAGCTCCGGATGCTCAAAACACGTTCTGCCCCAGACGGCCTTTGCGTCTTCCTTGAAGGGCTCTGCCTGCACGGGTTCAATGCTGAACCCCGGCTCCTCCGCCAGGCCCAGCGTCCTGTTCAGCTCCGCCCTGGCGGTGAGCACGGAGTTTGCGGTATTGACGACGGCAAGGCGCGCGTTCCCGAGGTCGACTTCGGCCTTGGTCACGTCGTAGCGAATCCGCCGCCCAACCTCCGCGAACGTGCGGGTCTGCTCCAGGCGCACACGGAACTGCCGCTCCGTATCCTCTGCGACGCGCTGCAACTCCTGCGCGCGGCCAAGCTCGTAGTAGGCCAGGCGGACGGCATACACGGCGTCATTCTCCCTCGCCCGCAGCGTCGATTCGGCGGCAAAGTGCTGCAGCGCCGCCTGCCGGCATGCCGCGGGTGTCCGCCCGAAATCGAAGAGCACCTGGTCCAGGCTCACGTCGCCGGAATAGCCGCCCGACGACTTGTTGCTGCCGTTCGAACTCTCCGAGTTCTTTGTCGAGCGCCGGTAGCCGGCCGACGCGCTGGCGCTCGGAAGGTACGCCGCGCGAGCTTCCCGAACCAGGGCGGCAGCTCGGGTCAGGCTCTGGCGCGCCTGCGTGACCGAGGGCTGGTAGGCCAGCGCGATGCGCTCCGCGGCCTCGAGGGAAAGCACCGTGTTTGAAGAAAGCCCGGCCTCTGCAGCCGTCACGGTGCGCTCGCCAGCCGGAACGGCGTCCTCCTGGGCATGGCGCGCCCGGCGGACGGTGGTGCAAGAGGCAACGCCACAAAGGAACACAAGGAAAACGCAAGGAAACACCCGCCGACCCGCCTTGGAGGTACGATCAATGCACATAGCGTGGAATCATGCCAGACCGTGCCGTGGCGCGCAATGTCATTACAAAAGTCATTACAAAAGAATCCTTGATGCCCCGCATGCGGAACCCTATATACAAACGCACATCATGAAGGCTGATTCGATTGCGATCATTTCGCCGCGGTTCTCCGAGGGCGCGACGGTGGGCGGCGCGGAGACGCTCCTGCGCAAGTTCGCGGAGCGGCTCGCGTTGCACGGAAAGCGCGTCACGTTCCTCGCAACCTGTGCGAAGGACCATTTCACATGGCGCAATGAAGTCCCGGCCGGACGGACGAAGGCCGGCGGCTACGACGTCGTGCGGTTCCCCGTGGATGAAGGACGCGATGTGGAGCTCTTCCACCGCATCCAGTCCTCGTTCGGGCGCGGGGCCCCGCCCGGCGCTGACGAGGAGCGCCTCTGGCTGGCCAACAGCGTTCACAGCACGGCGCTGTGTGACTTCCTGCGCAGCGACCCGGCGGCGTTCGACTGCGTCATTACCGGCCCGTACCTCTTCGGCCTTGTCGACGCCGTCAGCCGGGTCTACCCCGACCGCACGCTGCTGGTGCCCTGCCTGCATGACGAGCCGTTCGCCTATCTCGGCGTGACGCGCGAGCTCTTCTCCCGCGTGCGCGGCCTGCTCTTCAACAGCGAGCCGGAGCGCAACCTCGCGCTCCGCTTGATGCATGGCAGCGGCCGGCACGAACGCATCGTGGGCATGGGCATGGACCCGTTCGAGGCGGACAGCCGCGCTTTCGCGCAGCGTCACAACATCCGGCAGCCCTACGTGGTCTACTGCGGCCGCCGCGAAGAAGGCAAGGGCACGCCGATTCTCCTCAGCTACCTCGACGTGTTTCGCCAGCGCACGGGCCGGGACGTGAAGCTGGTCCTCACCGGCAGCGGCGAGATTCAGCCTCCGGCATCGCTGCGGCCGCACATTCTCGACCTCGGCTTTGTCAGCGAGACGGAGAAGCATGAGGCTATGGCGGGGGCGTCCGCCTTTATTCATCCGTCTACGCTGGAAAGCTTCGGCATTGTGGTTCTCGAGTCTTTCCTAGCCCGGACGCCTGCCCTGGTGCACGCCGGGAGCGCAGTCCTGCAGTGGCAGTGCCGGCGCAGCGGCGGCGGGCTGTGGTTCAGGAACTATCCCGAGTTCGAGGAGGAACTCAATTTTCTGCTCGACCAGCCTGCCAGGCGCCAGCACATGGGAGAGAACGGGCGAAAGTATGTGTTGGATGAGTATGCGTGGGCATCCGTGGACCGCCGGCTGCTCGACGCGCTGCGCGACGCGTAGCCCCGCACGCTCCCCGCAGGAAAGAGCTCTGACTATTGCGCGACCGGCGGCGCTCCGGCAGATTCCTTGAGAGTGTCCAACTCGACGCCCACCATGGATGCGGCCCTCCGCAGAACGCTCTTCTTCTCCTTGTCGCGCTCCTTGTCGAGTTTGCTTGGCGAGTGGGGAACGTACCGGCCGTGTAAACGGTTCAAAGCCTGCTTCCGCCGGTAGTCCCGCGAGCGCTCACGGTCGGCCCTCTCGATCTGCGAGCCCGTGATCGCATCGGCCTTCTTTACAGCCTTCTCCACATCCTCAAACGGCTGTCCCACGGCCTCAACCGTTCGCGCGGCAAGCCGCTCCTTCGGAAACGGGTCCTGCCGGAGGGTCTCATTCTTCACCCACTCCGCCCGCACATTCTCAACCGCCTTGCCAAAGTACGGCTCCTCGGCCCTGACTTCGATGTTCTCTTTCTTGAATTCATCAGCCGTCATGACCTCGTAATCATCGGTGCGGTCAATGTCGGTGATGCGCACGACATAATAGACGACGGGAATCTTCGGAGCCGCCCACGTGACGGTTGCCACAAGACAAGCCAACACGGAGACAGCGGCACATATTCTCTTCATGGCAACCCTCCGCGGCACAGAAACCTACGCGCTGGACATGCCACTGGCTCACGTTCGCGCGCTAAAGTCCGGCAGCAGCGCCGCCGCCGGCAGCGGCAGCGGCGGCGGCGGCGGCCTTCGTCGCCGCGGCATCCTTCATCTTCTCAAGCTCCGCGCGCACCATGTCCATGGCCTTCGCTGTCGCCTCGCTCTTGTCCAGCTCTCCGTCCTTGCTCTTTGACTTCTCCGTTGAAGATGGCTTCGCCTTGGCGGTCCGCTTGCTCTGCGCGTCTGCCATGCTCTTCGTAATGCCGTCCATCTTCCTCTCGGCTTTCTTCAGATCGTCGTACGCGATGCCAGGCGGGTCCATCTTCCGCGGCGCGAACAGGCTCTTCGGGAATGGAGTGCGCTTCAAGGCCGCATCCCGGCTCCACTGGGCCCTGACACTGTCGACCGCCTTCTGAAGCAGGGGGGCCTCCACACGTATCTCATCCGTCAGAGTCTTCACGTCCTCGGCCGACATGATCTCCACCCTCTCCGTCTTGTCAATATCCGTGTGCCGCACGACATAGTAACGCTCGGGGGGGGGAGGCTTTTCGCCGCCGTTGGCCTGCATGATCCCAACACAGACGAACAACACGCCCGACAAAAAGGTTCCGTTCATCTCAACCTCTGGCAAGAATGTGAGTGAAAGACTGCTCACTGAATTTTTCATGAGCATGCAACCTGTCGGCAGGAGTGTCAAGCAGTTGCATCAGCCTGCTGACTATGCAAGCGTCCGTGCATGCCGCCGCGCGGCATTGCCGGTCACGGCAGCGACAAAATCCGGGAAGGCAATCCCGGCCGCCGCCAGTGCTGCGCAGAATCCGGCGTCCGGTGAAATGTCCGGGTTGGCATTCACCTCCAGCACGAAAGGATTGCCCTGCGCGTCCAGCCGGAAATCGACGCGCGCATAGTCCTGGCAGCCAAGGGCCCGCCAGGACGCCGCCGCGGCGCACCGCAGGCGGCCCGTTGCATCCTCCGGCACATTGGCGGCAGGGACCCGGCGCAGCGTATTCCTGTACTCGAAGGACTGCTCCACCCATTTTGCAGCGTAATCCACGATTCGTGGCCGCCCGGCTGGGAACCCGGTGAACTCGATCTCCGCGAGCGGCAGAACGCGAAGCTCGCCGCCATCCTCAAAGATGGAAACGTTGAATTCGCGCCCTTCAATGTACTGTTCGACGAGAGCCGGCTGGCCAAATGCCGTGTGTATGCGCCGGACGACCTCGGCTATGCGCTCGCGCTCCCCGCGCCGCACCACGGAGGCCCCATCAATGCCCTCGCTCGCATCCGTTGCGAGGGGCTTGATCATCAGGTCGCCCTCCGGCAGCTCCTGGCCATCGGCGCCGCCACCCAACGGAATGACCACCGCGCCGGGGGTGTCAACCCCGTGAGACCGCAGCGCGGCTTTTGCAATCCACTTGTCGAGCGTGAGGATGTGGCAGGCCGTGCCATTCCCAGTGACGCCGCGCCCCATCGCGCGGCAAATTCCGGGCACAAGACAGGCGTCACCGGAAGCTCCGTGCAGCTCTTCCACAAGGTTGAAAACAATATCCTCGCTCGCGCCGGCCACGGCCGCGGGCACATCGGAAAGAATCCGCACGGACGCGGTGCGGTGCGGAATTTCAAGCGTATCGAGCGCGGCAGCCACAGCCGCCGCCTCGTGCAGCACGCCGGCCCACGACTCCGCGCACACCGCCGCGCCGGAGCCGGCAGGCGGGGAAGGATCGTTGTGCAGGATCAGCACCGCAGACGCAGCGATTCTTCCGTGCTTCTTCATCCGGGGGTCACTTTTCCCCGATGCGTTGCGCTGCGCTGGCGACAATCGAGCCTATCAGGGAAGCATACGATACGCCTTCGTACGTCGCGATCATCGGGAGATCCGAATGTCCCGGATTCAGGCCCGGCAGGGGGTTCACCTCAATAAAGGAGGGCTGCCCGCCGGGGTCCAGCCGCACGTCGACCCGGCCTCCGTCGCGGCATTCGAGCACACGGTACGCGTCAAGCGCCACCCGCTCGACCTCATCCCTCAACGCGCCCTGCTCCATGGAGAAGTATTGCACAAACTCATCGCAGCGCTCCTTCACTTCAAACGAATAGTCGTTCGTGGGGGCGCCCGGCTTGATGCGAAACCCAAGGGTTCCCAGTACTCGCGCGTCGGCGCCTGTTCCGAGGATGCCGGTCGTGAACTCCCGGCCCGGCAGATACTCCTCCACCAGGACTGGCTGGTGAAACGCTGCCAGCAGATGGCGGCAGACGTCGCGCAGCGCTTCCGGGGAAGTCACCTTGGACCGGTGGTCGATGCCCTTCCCCGTGCCCTCCGCGATCGGCTTGGCAAATAGCGGGTAGCGCAGCCGGACTCCGTCGACATCCTGCTCCGCGCGGATCACGGCAAAGGCCGGCGTTGGAACGCCCGCCGTCGTCACAATGCGCTTGGCGATGGCTTTGTCCAACGTTACGGCACACACAAGCGGATCGGAGAACGTATAGGGAATTCCGAAGAGCTCAAGGATCCCCGGAACCTGCGCTTCGCGGCTGCGGCCGCGCAGACCTTCCGCGATGTTGAAAACAAGGTCCCAGCGGTCGCCGGCGGACAGCCGGCGGCAGAGCTCGCGCCCGTGGCCGACGCGGTCGACGGAATGGCCCAACCCCCGCAGAACGTCCTCGATCGCCTCGATCGTCACCTCGGAATCAAGCTCGCAAACCTGCTCTTCCGAATACCCTTCCGCAAGGTAGTCCTTGCGCAGATCAAATACGAAACCGATATTCAGATTCACGGGGCGTACGCTTTCCAGATGCGCTGCCGGGCGGCTCTGCGGCGGCTACAGATTCATGTCGAGCTGCAAAGCGCTCATGGCCGAGGATGCATGCGACTTGCTATTGCGGCGTGTGTGCCGGACTGTGTGGCGCGGCTGGATCTTCGTGTTCCGGCCCGAAGCCAGCTCCCACACGCCGGTCGTGGTGCGAGCCTCCGCGGTGCGCCCCATCGAGCCGAGGCCGAGATCGCCCGGCTCGGGGTACGAGATCAGCATGCCCTCGTAGTTGCGCAGCACGGTGTGCGTCGGGCTCGACGAGACGATATAGTTCGGCAGGATCGGGATCTTGCCCCCGCCATGCGGCGCATCAACCACAAAGTTGGGAATGCCCAGGCCGCTCATGCGCCCGCGCAGGTACTCCATGATCTCGATGCCGCGCGACAGCGGCGTCCGGAAATGCTCCACGCCCCGCACAAGGTCACACTGAAAGATGTAGTACGGCTTCACCCGCATCTTCAGCAGCTTCCTCATCAGCGATTCCATGAGCCGCGGGTCGTCGTTGATCCCGCGCAGCAGAACCGTCTGGTTGCCCACGGGAATGCCCGCGTCCGCCAGCCGCCCGCAGGCCTCCACGGCCTCAGGCGTAACTTCGCTCGGATGATTGAAATGCGTGTTGATATACAGGGGGTGAAACTTGCGCAGCATCTTCACCAGCTCAGCCGTTATGCGCATCGGCAGCACTACGGGCGTCCGGGTTCCCAGCCGCACAATGTCCACGCTTTGCACAGAGCGCACCGCAGCGAGGACCTTCTCCAGGGCCTGCGTCGCCATCGTAAGCGGGTCGCCGCCCGAGATAATGACGTCCTTGATCTCCGGGTGGATGGACAGGTAGTCGACCACCTGGCTCAGCCGGATGTCGGAGATGGAGCTTTCACGATGGCCCGCGACACGCTTGCGCGTACAGTGGCGGCAGTACGTCGAACAGGTCGTCGTGGAAATCAGCAGCGCCCGATCCGGGTAGCGGTGCACAAGCCCGGGCACCGGCATGTCCTCGTCCTCTTCCAGCGGGTCATCCTTCAGAAAGGACGGGTCATACATCTCCTGACGCTGCGGCACGCCCATTTGAAAAATCGGGTCACTCGTGTCCAGCGTCCGGATCAGGGACGCGTAATAGGGGGTAATCGCAAGCGGGAACTTGTCTGCCGCAGAGGCCATGCCCTGCGAAATAGGCAAGGAAGGGAACCGGGCGTGCAACTCCGCCATGGTGCGGACACGGTTGCGCATCTGCCAGCGCCAGTCGTTCCACTGATTATCGGCTATCCAATCGGGCAGCTTCGATTCGCTTCCGCCCTCGGCCGCTGGCGCAGCTTCCGGGGAAACGTGACTGCCGGTCATAGGGGGAGGTTCGTCTTTGGACTCAGCGACTTCCGGACAACCGATTTCAACATGCATCTAACCCGACTCCCCTCGCTCTGCCCGCGCCTGCAAGCCAGAATGACCGCTCACCCGCGCCCGCCCGCCCGCAACCTTTGCAGCGCACCCCGCGCCACCTTCGTAAGTTGCCGCCGACACGTGCCAAATTGATAGTTGCCATTTAGTGCGTGTCCGTTTTCAAGTCAATCGGGAACTGACAAATTTACATTTTTTCGTCGCTGCGACGGCTCCGGCCTCCACTCATTTCAGCACGATGCGCCCGCTGTGATGTCCCCTTTGCCAGCGTTGTGTCGTTGTTCCTGTCGAACAACTGTGCTACAAGATGGCCCATGTCACACATACCGCATCCGGATCCTCGAGCTCTGCCCGGCTTCATTCCATGAGAATTCTCTACATTGTCCCCGGCGCCGGCGACACGTTCTATTGCCAGAACTGCGTCCGCGACGCGGCCTTCATCCGCGCGCTGCGTACGCTGGGCCACGACGTCGTGATGGTCCCTCTGTATTTCCCGCTGCTCGCCGAAGGCCGCGACCTGGCGCACGGCAGCCCCGTCTTCTATGGCGCCGTGCGACTGTACCTCGAGGAGCTGTTTCCATCCCTGCGCCGTCTGCCGAGGCCTCTGGCAGGCCTCCTTGATGCAAGGCCGCTGCTGCGCTGGGTCGCGCGGCGCGCCTCTTCCACGCGGGCGCGCGGGCTGGAGAGCCTGACCCTCTCCGTGCTGCGCGGCGAGCATGGGCGGCAGGCGGCGGAGATCAAGGCCCTGGTCGCCTGGCTCGCCGGCGAGCCGCCCTTCGATGTGATCCATCTTTCCAACTCGCTGCTTCTCGGCCTGGCGCGCCCGCTGCGCGCCGCGCTGAACGCTCCCGTCGTCTGCTCGCTGCAGGACGAGGACGGGTGGGTGGATTCGATGGACCCAAAGAGCGCCTCCCTCATCTGGGAGGTCATGTCCGAGAGCGCGGCCGACGTGAAGGCATTCCTTGCCGTAAGCCCGTACTTCGCCAGGCGCATCCAGTCGAGGCTCCGCATCCCGGATGCGCGCCTGCACGTGGTGTACCCCGGAATCCGCGTCGAGGACTATGTTCCCTCCTCCCTGCCCTTCACGCCCCGGGCCATCGGCTACCTCTCGCGCATGTCGGAGGACTGCGGCCTCGGCATTCTGGTCGACGCGTTCCTCGCGCTGCGGCAGGACAAGCGCCTGCGCCAGGTGCGCCTGTACATCTGCGGCGGCATGACGCGCGATGACCGCCGGTTCCTCGCCGGCGTTCACGCCCGGCTCGCCGCCGATAACGCCCAGGGGCACGTGAAGTTCCTCCCCGACTTCGACCGCAACGCGCGCGCCGCATTTCTCCAGTCGCTCACCGTCCTGTCCGTGCCGGCGCTCAAGGAAACATCCTCCGGCACGTACCTGCTGGAGGCGATGGCCGCGGGGGTCCCCGTGGTCCAGCCCTCCACCGGCGGGCTTTCCGAGATCGTCGAGCGTACAGGCGGCGGAATTCTCTACGCGCCGAACACGCCTGAGAAACTGACCGAAGCCCTGAAGATCCTCCTGCTGGATCTGCGCAAGACGCGCGAGATGGGCCAGCGCGCCCGCGCGGGGGTCTCCGCGAACTTCCGCGTCGAAAAGATGGCGGCCGAACTTGTGGAGATCTATAAAGGTGTCACGCGGAAGGCTTGAACTCGCCAGAGCCGGCACGGGGCTCCCCTGCGCGCTCGCCGCGCTACTCGTGGCGATGACCCCGGGCTCTCTCGTTGCGGAGCAGGCGGCGCGCCCGGCGCTGCTATGGCGCTACAACGCGGGATCGGCGGTGACCGCCCCGCCTGCGTGGAACGGAGAACGGATCGCCTTTGTGACCCGCTCCGGCGCCGTCGCCCTGCTGGACTCGGACGGGCGCCTTCAGTGGTCCGTCGCCTTGCGCGACGGAACCAACGGCCCTGCCGCGTTCGACGCCTCGCCCGCTTTCGCCAGCGGGCGCGTCATCGTCACATCGGCCCGCGGCTGGGTCAGCGCCCTGGGCACGAACGGCGAAACGCTCTGGCAGTACGCGTGCGGCGAGAAGGTTCGCGCCGCGCCGCTCGTCGCGCCGGCTGAGCCCGCGACGCCCCTGTACGTTCTCACGCAGGAGAGCGGAACGGTCCACTGCCTTGGCGCGCAGACGGGCCGACTGCTGTGGGTGTCGAAGAAAACCAACCGCTGCGACGGGGCGCCCGCCCTTGCCGCAGGAAGAATCCTCTTCGGCAACTGCGACGCGGCGCTTTACGCCATCGACGCAGCGTCCGGCCTCACCGTGGCACGGGTCGAGCTCGGAGAATACCACGAGATCGCGGCGGGCATCGGCGTCGAGGGCCCGCTCGCCTGGTGCGGGACATACAGCGGAGCGATCTTCTGCGTAGATACGGAAAGGCGCGTGCCGGTTTGGACGAACAACGTGAGCAAGTCGGAAACTTTCACTACTCCCGCGCTAAACGACCGTCTGCTTGTGATCGGTGCGCTTAACGGGTCGATGTACGCGCTCGACAAAGCGAGCGGAGCGCTGGTTTGGACGTTCGACTGCTCCGGAACACCCGGCAACCCCGTGTTCTGCGGGGAGAGCGTTTTCGTCGGCGCCCGGGGCGTGCTGCACGCCCTTTCCGCCATCGACGGCAAGGAGCGCTGGTCTATCGCCATCAGCGACGAGGTCCAGGGACCCGTCGTTGCAGGAGACAAGCTGTTGGTCGCGGGCGATGACGGGTCGCTGAGCGCGTTCCGCGTTTCCCCGGCGCCGTCCATAAGCAGGAAGCAACCATGACAACTGACGCGCCGACAAGCGCCCTTCTTGTGGCGAGAGACGTTCGCATGACCTACGGCGTCGGAGCCAGGGGCCTGGATGTGCTCCGCGGCGTCAGCCTTGCCGTGCAGGCGGGTCAGACGGTGGCAATTTGCGGCCCCTCAGGCTCAGGGAAGAGCACGCTGCTTCATCTGCTCGGCGCGCTTGACGCGCCCACCGCGGGCAGCATTCTGTTTCGAGGCCGCGACCTCGCCACGCTCACCAGGGCCGAGCTTGCGGATTTTCGAAGCCGCTCGCTCGGATTCGTGTTTCAGTTCCACCACCTCCTCCCCCAGTTCTCTGTCCTTGAAAACGTGCTTCTTCCGGCGCTTGCCAGTGCACAGAAGACCCCGGACCTCGTCCCGCGCGCCCTGGGGCTGCTGGGCCGTCTCAAGTTGCTCGACCGCCAGGACCATCGCCCCGCAGAGCTCTCGGGCGGAGAACGGCAGCGCGTCGCGGTGGCGCGCGCCCTCATCAACCGCCCCGCCCTGCTGCTGGCCGATGAACCGACAGGGGCACTCGATCAAGCCCACGCTTCCTCGCTGACCGACACGCTTCTCGAAATGCAACAGTCCGAGGGCTCGGCGCTTGTGGTCGTCACACATTCCCAGGACGTGGCGCGCCGTATGCAATGCGTATACGACTTGAGGGATGGGGTTCTCAGCAAGGCAAACGCCTGACCCGACAGAAGGTTGAGGGTGGAGGTCGAAGGTGGAGGGTGCACTGTGTCCAATCTTTCCAATCGGCGGGTCTATGCCGCCCGCCGCATCGAAATAGCCGCTTCGAGAGGCCGCTTTGCCCGGTTCGGGGTCGGGTTCGCTATCGGCTTCGATTCCAACTCCAGGAACGCCCCAACCTTCCAACTCTCCTTTCCCGTTTCGCCCCTCCCACCTTCCACCTCCCACCTTCCACCTTCCACCTTCCACCTTCCACCTTCCACCTTCCCCCTTCCCCCT
>CAYRKB010000032.1:0-33286 GCA_964424705.1 uncultured Victivallales bacterium | reverse complement strand
CCACGCAGACGGAGGAGGAGTAGAAAGAGCGCGGGACCTTCATCAGGGCCGCGTGGTGCGTCATGTGAATGTTGATCAGCGCGCTGTTGTGCATGATCTCACATTCCGCGGAGTGAATGAATCCCATTCCACCCATGTCGGCGGCGAGCTGGTACACCTCGTCAAACGAGCCGCTCTTGAGCGTTAGCGCCTGCTTGCAATTCGACTCTTCGCGCAGGTCCAGCTTGCAGAACTCGTCGGCGGCGGACGTCGCGAACTCATGGCACTTGATGTCCACGCCGCGGACCCAATACCCCTCGTTCTTCAGGCGTTTCACGAGGTGCGCGCCGATGAACCCGCCCGCTCCGCAAACAAGTGCTGTCTTCATTCTTGTCTTCTCCGTTACGGCTTTGCTCTGTCGCTGGGCGTGACTCATAGCACAATTGGTCGGCGCCTGCCAATGGACAATTTACAACCCGCTTGACTTTGGGCCGTCATGCTGTACCCTGCGTTCCACAAGTTCAGACTCATCAGGCCCAAACTGTATCGCCGCGATCGCCGCGGCCGTTTCTCATCCACGCGTCCGGCGGGCAGAGATGTGACATGCCGGACGGAGACCGCAATGACCCCTACGCACCGTCCGACGGCCCATGCCCGGCATGCGCCGCATCATCCAGCCGCCCACCCCCCGCAGCCGCGCGAAGCCGCCCCCCCGCAGCCGCCGGTGCAGCTCAGCGAGCATCCCTGTTTCACGGCGCTGCTGCCGCAGATTCAGCGCGCGGTGGCTGAGGAGGGGTACCTTACGCCCACGCCCATTCAGGTTCAGTCCATCCCGCACCTGCTCGCCGGCCGCGACCTGCTCGGCTGCGCGCAGACGGGCACCGGCAAGACCGCCGCCTTCACGCTGCCGATCCTGCAGTACCTGACCCAGAACAAGCGCCCGCCCAGCCGCGGCCGCCCGCGCGTGCTTGTCCTCGCGCCAACGCGCGAACTCGCGGCGCAAATCGGCGACAGCATCCGCGCCTACGGCCGGCACCTGCAGGTCTCTCACACCGTGATCTTTGGCGGCGTCGGCCAGCGGCCGCAGGAGACCGCGCTGGCACGCGGCATGGATATCGTGGTCGCCACGCCCGGGCGGTTGCTCGACTTGATGCAGCAGGGCTTTGCGCAGCTCGACGGCATCGAGATCTTCGTCCTCGACGAAGCGGACCGCATGCTGGACATGGGGTTCATCCGTGACATCCGCAGGATCATCGCCAAGCTGCCGGCCAAGCGGCAGTCGCTCTTCTTCTCCGCGACGCTGCAGCCGGAGGTGGTCTCCCTCGCCAGAGCGCTGGTGCATGATCCTGTGCACGTCACGGTCACGCCCGAACAGCCCACTGTCGAAAAGATCGCGCAGAAGGTCCTGTTCGTGGACCATCAGGACAAGGATGCGCTGCTCGTGCAGCTTCTGCAGGATACGGGCATGAACCGGGTGATCGTTTTTGTGCAGATGAAGCATGTCGCCAACAAGGTCTGCGAGAAGCTGGAGCGGGCTGGCATCCACGCCTCCGCCATCCACGGCAACAAGAGCCAGGGCGCGCGCACGGCGGCGCTTGCCGGCTTCAAGACCGGCAATGTCCGCGTGCTGGTGGCCACCGATATCGCCGCGCGCGGTATTGATGTCGACGGCATCACGCACGTGATCAACTACCACCTGCCCGTGGAGGCGGAGACCTACGTCCACCGCATCGGCCGCACCGCCCGCGCCGGCGCCGATGGCGACGCCGTCTCGTTCTGCAGCGCGGACGAGCGCGATGCCCTGCGCGACATCGAGCGCCTGCTGCGCAAGTCCATTCCGGTGGAGACGCAGCACCCGTTCCATTGCGAGGCGGCCCGCAATGCGACCGGCGCGGCCGCGCGGCCCCTGCCGCGCGGCAGAGGCGGGCGCCAGCACGACGGACGCGGAGGCCCGCGCAGCGGGGGCGGCGGGAGTTCCAGGCCGCAGGGCCAGCCGGCGTTCAGCGGGACGCGGCACTTCGGCCCGCGCCGCCGCTGAGCGACAGGGGCGCTGTGATCAATGCGCCCCGCCTGCTGCGCGTCCTACTCGGACTTTGTCAACGCCTCCGGCAACTTTTTTACAAACGCCCTGATCTCGTCCCGAACACGCCGGTAATGCCCAAGGGCTTCCCCTTCCGTCTTTGCGCCTTTCGCCAGCGCCGGCGGATCGTCAAACCCGACATGCACCAACCTGGCTCTGCCCCTCAGCCACATCGGGCAGGTCTCGTTCGCGTGCCCGCACACGGTCACAACGCAATCGAAGTCCACAGAGTCCAGTTCATCCGCTTTCTTGGAACGCTGGCGAGCGATGTCCACCCCCGCCTCCGCCATCACCTTGACGGCAAGAGGGTTGAGGCCGTGCGTCTCGATCCCGGCGGAATAGGCTTCGATCACGTCCCCCTTGAGAGCACGGGCCCAGCCTTCCGCCATCTGGCTGCGGCAGGAATTACCTGTGCAGAGAAAAAGAACCTTCCACTTCCGGTCTTCCATACCAGGATGCCCCCTCGTTTTCTTATCCTTTTCGCTCGCTGTCCGTATGAATCCGCGTCTTGGACCCGCGGATCCCGGCATCGCCGCGGTTCCGCCCTCCCTCTCCCGCCTCGTCGCAGCTGCCCATATTTTCCCTCCTTGGCCGCGGCGGGGCGCGCCCTCACGCTCTTTCCGCCAGCCCAAGGCCACCGCAGATCTGGAGCAACGGCTCCTTCAAATGGTATTGCGTTCCCTCAAATACAGGCGAGCAAAGCGCGGGCGTCAATTCGCCGTTCCACACCCGGACGGCAAACGCCATGCAGCTTCGTTCCCCGCATTCGCGGCAGTTGGTCCCGGGCAGCCGCTTGAAGATCTCCAGCGCGGGCGGCTTCTTCCGCAGCTCGTACGACGGGCGGATGGAATCTCGTCTCGCCCAGGTTTCATTGACGAGACAGCGAATCCTCTCCAGCACCCGCCAGGCGTCCACAAGGTCATCGGCCTTGGCAACAGTCAGCCGCCAGGCATACAGCGACATCATTCGGTAGCCGTCCATGAAGGTCACGATGGAGCTGTGCGGGTTGAAGGAGCAGTTGGGCATCGCGGTGTTCAGATAGGGGAAGACGGCCCCGATGTCCTTCGAGATGTGCGCAACCAGCCTGATCTTTGTCGCGTCGGCAACGCAGGGCGCCAGCACCATGATCGCGCAACAGCCAAACAAGTCCTCGTCATAAGTCTTCGGCGATTCGTCCGGCACGGTCAGGTCAGCGGCACGAAAGTCAACCCAACCGGAGGAGACGAACGGCGCCGCCCCCTCGCCGCAGAGCGCAGCGCGCACGCGCTCCTCGACAACGAGGCCCGGCGCGCCAACCTGTTCGTAGGCAGGCAAAGGAGATATCACCCGGTAAGCCAACCCTCTTGTGTCCAGGCACGCCTTCGCCTTCTCGAATTCCGCCACTTCAGGAAATGTTGTGACAACTGCCATGACCATCAGCGCCCTTCTACGTCGCGCAGAAGCGCTTCCGGAAGTACAGCGACACGTTCACTAAACCGATCAAGGCCGGCACTTCCACCAGGGGTCCGATCACCGCCGCAAAAGCCGCCCCGTGGTTGATCCCAAACACCCCCACGGCGACCGCAATCGCCAGCTCGAAGTTGTTGCTTGCTGCCGTGAAGGAAAGCGTCGCCGACTTCGCGTAGTTGGCGCCCGCCTTGGCGCTCATCCAGAAACTCACGAGGAACATCACCACGAAGTAGATCAGTAGCGGAATGGCGATCAGCACCACGTCGCCGGGCTTGGCGATGATCTTCTGGCCCTGCATGGAGAACATCACCACGATGGTGAAGATCAAAGCAACGAGCGTGACGGGGGAGATCTTTGGGATGAAGCGGGAGTGATACCATTCCTTCCCCTTCGCCTTTACCAGAACAAGCCGGGTAACCATCCCGGCAAGGAAAGGAATCCCCAGATAGATGAACACGCTTTCCGCGATCTGTTTGATGGTGATGTTCACCACAGCCCCCGAAAGCCCAAGCAGGGGCGGAAGTTTGGTGATGAACAGCCATGCATAGATGCTGTAGAAGAAGACCTGAAAGATGGAATTGAAGGCCACCAGCCCGGCGCAGTACTCCGTGTCGCCTTTGGCCAGATCGTTCCATACGATCACCATGGCGATGCAACGCGCCAGCCCGATCATGATCAGTCCGATCATAAACTCCGGCTGGCCCCTCAGAAAGACAATGGCCAACGCGGTCATGAGAATAGGCCCCACCACCCAGTTCTGGAGCAGGCTCAGCCCCAGGACCTTCCAGTCGCGGAAAACGTCTCCCAGCTCCTCATACTTTACCTTGGCGAGGGGAGGGTACATCATCAGAATCAACCCGACGGCAATCGGAATGCTCGTTTGAGTCCCTTCCGGCCGCAACGAGCCGATCCAGTTCCCGAAAGAGGGTGCGGCCCACCCCAGAAACACCCCAACCCCCATTGCTAAGAAAATCCAGAGCGTCAAGAATCGGTCCAAGAACGACAGCCGCTTAATAAGCCCTTCACTCATGTTTCAGTCTCCTCAACTGTAATACCTCGCCTCACGCCGTCGCCGGCCGACTCTTCGACCAGAGCAGCAGCGTCGAACTGACGACAACCGTCACGCAGCCCGCTTCCTGAAAGATCACCGCAACAATGGGCGTCATCAGGCCGACCACGCTCAGCGCCAGGCCGATAATGTTATAGATCATCGAAAAGAAGATATTCAGTTTGATGCGGCGCAGCACTTTCGCCGACATCCACATGAAGTCCGCGACCCCCGAGATGTCGTCGTTCATCAGCGTGACATCGGCCGTTTCGATGGCCACATCCGTGCCCGCGGCACCCATGGCGATCCCCACATCGGCCAGGGCCAGGGCGGGCGCGTCGTTGATGCCGTCGCCAATCATCCCGACCACCTGTCCCTCCGCCTGGCACTTCCTGACGAACGCCTGTTTCTGCTCGGGAAGCAATTCGGCCTGGAAGTCGGCGACGCCGATCGCGCGGGCGACGGCGGCGGCCACCTGGGGATGATCGCCCGTCAACATCGTGATCCGTTTCACGCCCATCGCCTTGAGGGCGCGGATGGCGGCGGGTATTTCCGGGCGCACCTCGTCGGCAATCGCCAGCAGGCCCATCAGCTCGCCATTGCGCGCGACCAGCACCGCCGTACGCCCCTGCTCCGATTGCTCCGCAACCGCCTGGTCGATAGGCGGCGAGACGCTCAGCCCTGCGTCTCGAAGGTATGCCGGTTTCCCGACCCGGATCCGATGGCCTTCCCATTCGGCCTCAACGCCCATCGCTGCCGTGGAATTGAAATGATCTGGCTCGGGGATCGTGAGGCCATTCTTCTTGCCGGCCGCAAGGATGGCTCGGCCCAAAGGATGCTCGGAATACTTCTCGGCGATGCAGGCCAGCTTCAGAATGTCATCCGGGCTACGGCCGTCGAAGCCGACAATGTCCAGCACCTTGGGCCGGCCGAAGGTGAACGTGCCCGTCTTGTCGACCAGCAGGTGGTCGATCTTGTGCGCCAGTTCCAGAAACATCCCGCCCTTGATCAGGATTGCCCGTTTGGCCATGTTCGAGATGCCTGCCGTCACCGCGGTCGGGGTGGCAATGGCAAAGGCGCAGGGACAGGCCACCAGCAGGACCGACACCGCCGCCTTGACGTCCCCGGTCACAAAGAAAGCCACAACGGCCAGAACAACAACCGTGGGCAGAAACCACGTCGTAAAGCGGTCGGCCAGGTTCTGGATGGGCGCGCGTGTCCCCTGCGCTTCCTGAACCAGGTGGACGATCCGCGCCAGCGTGGTGCCTTCCCCAACCTTCTCCGTCTTGATCTCCAACCGGCCCGATTCGTTGAGCGTTCCGCTGAACACAACACTTCCCGGCAGCTTCTCCACCGGCATGGATTCGCCGGTGATGGGCGCCTGGTTCACACTGCTCGCGCCGGCAACCACCGTTCCGTCCACCGGTATGCGCTCGCCGGGCCGGACCACGACCTGGTCGCCAACCTGCAGCTCCGCA
Organism: uncultured Victivallales bacterium; assembly: GCA_964424705.1. Classification (GTDB taxonomy): domain Bacteria; phylum Verrucomicrobiota; class Kiritimatiellia; order UBA8416; family CAYRKB01; genus CAYRKB01. The sequence goes on along the minus strand of CAYRKB010000032.1, from coordinate 27,252 downwards.
ACCGGCACGGTCACTTCCTGGCCGTTGCGGCGCAGCGTCGCGGCCTGTGGCGCCAGATCCAGTAGATCGCGAATACTGCGGCGCGTCTTATCCAACGCGTAGCTTTCCAACGCCCCGACCACCGACATAATGAGGATGATGATTGCCGCCGGCCGGAACTCCCCCACCGCAATTGTCGCGGCAAGCGCCACCGTCACGAATACGTTGACCGTGATCTTGCCGCGACAGATATCCTTGAAGCCCGCAACAAAGCGTGGAGTTCCACCCAGCAGGACGGCCGCTAACGCCAAGAAGGCGTTCAGGTACACGGGGCCGACATGCCAGCGGGCGAGCCCCCAGCTCGACAGGATCAAGGCCAGGATCAGAGCAGGAGCGAGGGCGAGCACCAGTATCTCCCGGCGCATCGCGAAACGAGCATCATCAGAATCGGACATGAGAATCATCCTTGAGGAACCTGCCGAAGGGACGACATCCCAACGGACACATAACGGGGTCGCGACAAGAATCGGACGGCCTACTTATTCTTTCCGCTTTCCGCGCCCTCGACGCCCTTGACCTTCTTCTCGTCCGCCGCATGGCACCCGCAGCCAGGGCCGCAGCCGTCATTGCTTTTGGCGATGGATTCCTTCAAGAGCGCCCACAATCCTGTCTTTTTTCCGTCTTTCTTTTCTGTTTTTTTCATCTCAGCGCCTCCCTGTTAGAACATGGCCAGCAGATAGAGCCCTGCGCAGACCAACAGAACACCGGCACCCATGCGGATCGCAACCTCGGTCTTTTGCAGTTTGAGCGAGGCCTTCCCAAGCGATACCCCGAACAGGATGGCGGCAAGCGGCAAGCTAAACCCGATCCCAAAGGCGGCCATGAGAACCATGCCCCACAAGGCTTTCCCCATCAAGATGCTGGTGCCGATGACGAGGTAGATGCCCGGATTGCAGGGCAGCGAAACGGCCGCCACACCGCCGCCAAGAAAAAGGCCTCCCAACACCGCGCCCATCTTTCCGCCGGAAGCCGAAGCCGCGCCCTCCTTCCGAGCGCGACTCGGAGACGTGAGAGGAAGCAGCTTCAACGTCGCCAGCCCAAAGAGGACCGCCACGACCCCCGCGAACAGCTTCCAGTACCGTCCAAGAAACGCCTGTGCCGTCTGGCCGACCAGCCCCGCCACAAATCCAAGGATTACGAGCGCCAGCGTGGTCCCGATGAGGAACCACACCGCCGAGCCCAGCGCCGAGCGCCGGTTGGTGTCCTGCCTCGTACCCGAGTAGGCGACCAGCACGCCCATCGCCGGCACCGTGCAACAAGCACTGGCCACGGCACTCACCAAGCCGAGCAAGAAGGCCAGAGGCAGGGCCATCGGCCCCATGCAGGCCGCCAGAAGCATGTCTGTAGCCCATTGGAGCAACTCAGCCATCTCGCGCCCCCCCCAGTCGTTGCATAGGCGAATAATCGTCGGCAAGGATCACCGATCACCTCTTCATGCCTACTCGCAGCCGGCCGCTGAAGGGCCGCACCCGCTCGGACCACAAGCGCCGCCCGCTCTCGATGCGGCGACAAACGCCTCCACGAGTTTCGTTTCGGTGATTTCGCCCGATACAGGAGCCATCCCGCCTCCCTTGACCATTGCAAGCACGCCCGGCACTTCCATTTTCGCAGCGATCTGCTCATAGTCACGCGAGCCGGCCTTCAGAGAAAAGAAGCCGATCCCGCCGCCGTCCAACTGCGGTTCCATCGTTCGTATCGCACCCGTGATTTGCGCCGCGGGAGCCTTTGCGGCGGCCTCACCCTTGCCCGGCATAAACACGAAAACCCCAGACATGTTCGTGGCCAATCTATTCAGCTCAGAGAAAGCCGCAATCTCCTGCAGGGCATCCGGGCCCGACGGCTTGGCGGCGGCATCGGGCGCAGGCGGCTGTTCCGGAGCAGACAGGGACGCATACCCGGTTGGCGCCGGAGCGGCCGGAGCGCCGTTGTTCTGCACCACGGCCTTTACGACCAGCGCCCCGGCAATGAGCAGGATAGCGACCCCGGCGATCCATCGCCCCCGGCTGCCGGATCCCTTGCCTCCACAGCTGCACCCCGGTCCGCAAGCCCCTGCCGCTTGTTTCCGCGCCTCGTTCTGTTCGCTCATCGAAACCTGATCCTTTCTCGCCCCCGCACTCCATCGTTCCGTTGCTTCAATCACACCTTGCAGAAGAGTCTCTTACACAGCGCTTCCGTGCCCTCGGCGCATATCTTCTTCAAACGCTTCCGGTCTCCGGCTATCCGGTCCGTCCGCTCCAGCTGATCCAACAGCAGCGCCAGCATCTTACCCGTGGAGGGCGAACGATGCTCCCGGGACAATCGGTAATGCATCCACCGCCCCGCCTTCCGGCTATCCACCAACCGCGCCGCGCGCAGGACCGACAGGTGCTTTGATACCGTGGACGGCGCCAGCTCAAGCAGCGCGATGATCTGACAGGCGCACAGCTCCCCGCCCCGGAGCGCGCACAAAGCGCGCAGCCGGCTTTCGTCCGACACGGCATTCAACACATCCAGTATATCCCTCACACCCACCTCCGTTATTTCGTTGTGCGACGAAATGTAGCACAGGGCGGTGCGCGGTGGAAGAGATTGTTTTCGGTCACGCCTGCCCGGGCCCGGTGAAGCGCAAAAAGAAAGCGTTTTACGCAGCGCAGCTTGACGAGCCGCCCACTAGTCTGTATTACGTACTACTCAATACGTGGTAGCGCTATGAACGAGAGCTGGATCACACAACTGCGCAAGGGCCTGATGGAGTACTGCGTGCTGCTCGTGCTGCGCCGCGGCGAGAGCTACGGCTACGAAATCGTTCAGGCGCTGAAGGAGCGGGACGCGCTGGCGGTCTCCGAGAGCACGATCTACCCCATCCTCGCGCGGCTCAAGGCGGAGAAGATCCTCAAGGTCCGCGATGTGCCCTCCCCCGCCGGCCCGCCCCGCCGCTACTTCGCCCTCACGGCCATGGGCAAAGTGCGCTTTGCGGAAATGGACACGTACTGGCGGCTGCTGGGAGACACCCTGCAGCAGCTCAAAGATTCTACAACAGGAGGCACCGACCCATGAATCCACGCCCTGAGATCGAACGCCGGATCGAAACCTACTTGAACGCGGTGGATAGGCACCTCGCCGGGCGGGACCCGGCCGCACGGAAAGAAATGCTGGAAGCCCTGCGAGGGCACATCCGCGACGCCCTGCGCCAAAAGGCGGGCGAGAGCCCGGCGCGTGCCGACATCGAGGCCGTGCTCGCAGATATGGACGACCCGGCCACGTTCGCCGCCGACGGGGCGCCGCCCTCCCCCGCCCCGCCCCTTGCCACGCCCGCTCGCGCCGGCGCGGGCCGCTGGTTCCTGCTCGCGCTCGCGTTCCTCGCGGTAAACGCGTGGGGCGTCTGGAAGCTCGCCGCGCTCCGCACGTCGAACGCGGCCGCGTCGCACGTGGCGGAGTTCTCGGCCGAAGAAGATGCCGTCGTCAAGGACAGGGAGCCCCTCACATGGGTCTTCAGCGCAGACATGGTCGCCGATAATGCCGCGCAAGCCAACGAAACGCTCCGCTTTGCTCCGCCCGTGGAAGGAACGTTCGAATGGGCCTCGCGGCGCAAGCTGATGTTCACGCCGGCATCGCCCTGGCCCCCGTGCCGCCTGATGGAGGCCTCTCTCAAGGATGGAATGTGCGACGCGCAGGGCCGCGCGGTCTCCGGCGACCGCATGTTCCGGTTTCAGACGCCCCCGCTGAATCTGGAGTCGCTCGAGCAGGCCGACCTCAACGCGCAGCGGTGCGCCGTGCTTCGCCTCATGTTCAACGCGCCGCCGGATCGCACGGCCCTCGCCAAGCACCTGCGCCTCTCCACGCCCTCGCAGCGGAGCGTCGGCTACGAGCTGCTCGGGCTCGCCGGCGAGAACGCCGTGCTCATCAGGACCGAGCCCGTAGCGCACGACCGCATCACCCTCGTCATCGAGCCCGGCCTGCCGCCGCGCAGCGGAACGCTCGGGCTGCAGGAGCGCGCGGAGCGGGAGCTCGAGCTCGTGGGCACGCTTCAGCTCCAGAAGCTGGAGCCCCGGTGCCCCGGCTTCGGCGAGCCCTGCATCGAGGCATCGTTCACGACCGCACTCGATGTCCCCGCAGCGCCTGCCTATATCGACATATCCCCTGCGATCGCGTTCACCGTGGATCCGCTGTCGGACTGGCGCGGCGGCGGCTGTGTGCTCCGCGGCCCGTTCGAGCCGGGCCGCGTCTACACGGTCAGATTCCGCGCCGGCCTGAAGTCGGCGAACCAGACCGAGCTGTTGCGCGATGCCGTTCGCACGGTGCAGATCCCCAACCGTCCCAGCTCGCTGGCCTTCGCCACGACCGGCCGCTATCTCGCGCCCGGCGGCCGCCACCGGATTCCCGTCTCCGCCGTGAACATCCGCCAATGCGAGGTCAGCGCCACACCCATTCTCGCCCACAACCTCGTATTCTTTGCCCTGCGCGACTGCAGCCGGCTATCGGGCTGCTATCGCGACGACGTCGCCAGCTCCGCCTCCAACCTCACGGGCCGCCGCTTTTCGCAAACGAACGCGCTGCCGGATAAGCCCAACCAGGAGGTCAAGTTCGCCGTGGACCTGCGAGAGCTGCTGGGCGCCGAGCCGACCGGCGCCTATCTGCTGACGGCTGACGCCGAGCGCTCCTCCACCGCCCACCAGCTTGTTGTGGTCACCGATCTCGGGCTGAGCGCGCGCGTCGCCGGCGACGAAGTGCTGGTCTGGGTTACGTCCCTGCGCGGCGCGACGCCTGTCGCCGGCGCGGAGGTGGTGCTCTACGCCGATAACAACTCCGAGCTGGCGCGCGGCACGACGGATACCAACGGCCTGATCGCGCTGCCGATCACGCGGTCCGCTGACGACATCTCCCCCTTCGTCGTAACGGCCCGGCTTGGCACCGACCTGTCCTTCCTCCAGCTTGAGAAGACGCGGGTGGACTACGGAAACGCCAACGTGGGCGCGCGCGAGTACCTCGCGGAAGCCTACGAGGCGTATGTGTTCACCGACCGCGGCGTGTACCGCCCCGGCGAGACGGTCCACGTGCAGGCGCTCGTCCGCGACAGCCGCCAGCAGTGCCCGCCCGCCTTCCCCGTCCTGTTCCGCGCAATCCGACCGGACGGACAGGTGTTCAAGGATTTCGCCGTGGGCCTCGATGACTACGGCGCGGCCGAGACCAACTTCGCGCTGCCGGACTTCCTGCCCACCGGAACCTACAGCATCCAGCTTGCGCTCCCCGGCTCCCTGACGGTCCTCGGGCAGGCCGAGGTGGCCATGGAGGACTTTGTGCCTCCCCAGATCCGCGTCGGCGTCGAGGCCGCCCCGGCGCGCGGAAGCGCGGAGGAGTTTCCGCTTACCGTCAAAGCGGAGCACCTCTTCGGCCGGCCCGCCGCGGGGCTCAAGGTTTCGGCGCGTGCCATCTTCGAGCCCGCGCCTTTCGCGCCCAAAGAATGGGCCGAGTACAGCTTCGGGGACAACGAACGCGCGTTCAGCCCGATCATCCGCGAGCTGGGACAGAGCAAGCTGAGCGAAGCCGGCCTCTCCGGGTTCAAAGTGTCGCCGGTCGCGTCCTGGCGCCCGCCCGCCTGCGTCAAGGCAACGCTGAGCGCCACGGTCATCGAATCGAGCGGGCGCCCGGTGTCCGCCTATGTCGTTCGCCCGCTGGACATCTACCCCCTCTACATCGGGCTCAGGACCGACGGCGGCATGATGCAGGGAACGATCGGCGCGCCCTCCCGCATCACCGCCGTCGCCGTGCAGCCCGGCGGCGAGGCCGTGACCAGCGCGGTGCCGTTGCAGGTGCGCGCCTCGCGCATCACCTGGACCTCGGCCCTCAAGCGGAATGCCAACGGCTCCTACGCCTACGTGTCCGAAAAGATCCTCACCACGATACGCGAAGGTCAGGTCTCGGCATCCGGCCAGCCTGCAGCGTTCGAGTTCACGCCGGAATCCGCAGGAGAATACCTCGTGCGCATGGAGGATCCCTTCACCGGCGCGGCGTCCAGCCTCCACATCTTCGTCCGCGCCCCGGGCCAGGCGTGGGCCGACTGGAACCGCGAAGATCCGGACGTGGTGCGGATTGAGCCGGACAAGAAGGTCTACGCCCCGGGCGAGACGGCGCGGCTGATGCTGCGCGCGCCGTTCAAAGGGCTCGCGCTGTTGACCGTCGAGTCGGACCGTATTCACACGCGGCGCCTGCTGCAGATGGAAGGCAACACGGCGGAGGTCGCCGTCCCGATCAGCGAAGGCTATGCGCCCAACGTGTATTGCACCGTGAGCCTGCTGCGGCCCGCCGTCGCCGAATCCGTGTGGACCGCGCACCGCGCGGCGGGCGCCGTGTCGCTCGCCGTCGAGCCGCCGGACCGGCGCCTGGCGGTGACCGTGGAGGCCCCTGCGACGAACCGCCCGCAGAGCCGGCTCTCGGCGCGCATCATCGTGCGCGACGCACAGGGCCGGCCCGCGGCCGGGCGCGTGACGGTCATGGCCGTGGACGAGGCAATCTGCATGCTGAGCAATTTCAAGACGCCGGACCCGATGGCGTACTTTCTCGCGCCGCGCCGGATGGGCGTGGAGCTCTTTGACCTCTACGGCGATCTCATGCCGCTCATCGAGGATGCGGCGGCTGGCCGGTCCCATGCGCCGGGCGACGCCGGCGCTTCGCTGATGCGCCGCCTCAACCCGATCAAGGCCAACCGGTTCAAGCCGGTCGCCCTGTGGGCGGCGCAGCTGCGAACCGACGGCAACGGCGTGGCCGAGGTGGCGCTGGATGTTCCCGAGTTCACCGGCGAGCTGCGCGTGATGGCGGTCGCTTACAACCGCGACCAGGCGGGCTCCTCGGCGGAGCCGGTAAAGATCAAGCGCCCGCTGGTCGTGCAGGCCGCGCTGCCCCGGTTTCTCGCGCCAGGCGACAAGGCGGTGGCACGCGTGGAGATCTTCAACGAAACCGGCGCGGCCGTTGTGGCGCACTTGCGCGCGACGGGCGGCGGCCCGCTCGCGATCGAGCCCGCGGAATCCTCGCTGCCGATCGCGGCAGGCGCGTCGGAGGCGGCCCGCCTGACGCTGCAGGCCGGCGAGCTGCCGGGCAAGGCGCTGGTCTCCATCGAGGTCGAGGCGGGCGGCGAGCGCTACGCGGATACGATCGAGCTGGCGGTGCGGCCCGCCGCGGCGGCGGTCATTGTGTCAGAGTTCGGCGCCGTGAAGGCGGGCGGCCGCGCGGAAATCCAGGCGCCCACCAACCTGCTGGCGAGCAGCCTGCACCAGGAGCTCTGGTGCTCGGGGCGGCCCGCCATTCAGCTCGGGCGCGCCCTGGAACACCTGATGCAATACCCCTACGGGTGCCTGGAGCAAACCGTATCGTCCGCATTCCCCCTGCTCTACCTGGCGGATCTGGCCGGGGAGATCCTGCCGAAGTCGATCACGCGCGACGACGTGGCGACCTTTGTGCAGCCCGCCATCCTGCGCGTGCTGAGCATGCAGGACCGGGGAGGATTCACGCTGTGGCCGCACATGAACGAGGTCTATCCCTGGGGCAGCATCTATGCGACGCACTTCCTCGTGGAGGCAGACAAGGCCGGCTACGCCGTGCCCCGCGACCGCCTGAACGCCGCGCTCGATTGCCTGCGCGAGCGGCTCGATGAGCCGATCGTCCCGGAGGCGGATCCGGACAACGGGGCGTGGCAGGCGGACATGGAGGAACGCGCCTACGCGTGCCATGGCCTGGCTCTCGCGGGCAGGCCCGAGCACGGGTGGGCCGCGCGGCTCCAGGAAGAGTCGAAGGCGCTGCGCTTCAGCGCCCAGGTGCACACGGCCGCAGCGCTCATGCTGGGCGGCGACCCGCGCCAGGCCACCGCCCTCATGACGCGCCTGGGCCTGCCCCTGCCCGGCGCGCAGCGCGAGACCAGCCGCACGCTGAACAGCCCGGTGCGCGACGCCGCGCTACTCCTCTCCGCATGGCTCGACGTCGATCCGCAGAATCCCGTGGTGCCACAGCTGGTCGCGCGGATCAGCGCACAGCAGAAGGATGGGCATTGGCAGACGACGCAGGACAACGCGGCCGCGCTCCTCGCGCTGGGCAAGTACGCGCAGCGCGTCCCGGCCTCGGCGGAGCCCCTCGCCGCGCGCCTGATGCTGCCCGGCGGCGCGGCGCGGGAGTTTAACGCCACGCAAGATGTGCATTGGGCGGCGGACCAGGGCAGCGCGGGGACGGCGCGCATCGAGAACGACGGGCCGGGCACGGTCTACTACGCCTGCCGCTACGAAGGCGTGCCGCGCGATGGCCGCGTGGAGGAAGGCGACTGGGGGCTTAAGGTGCGCCGCGAATGGCTGGACCCGCAGGGGCAGCCGCTCAGCGGGCAGATCGTCGCGCAGGGCGACCTGCTGGTGTGCCGCCTTACGCTCGATACGCAGGGGCGGACGCTGGACAACCTGGTGATCGAGGAGCTGCTTCCGGCCGGTTTCGAGATTGAGAACCAGAACCTCGCCGTCTCCCAGACTGTACCCTGGATCAAGGAGAAGTCCGACTGGTGCATCCATCGCGAGCAGCGCGATGACCGGCTGATTCTCTTCACGGGCGCCGTAACCGGAGCACGCAGCTTCTACTACGCCCTGCGCGCGGTCACGCCGGGCACCTATGTCTACCCGGCGCTCACCGCCTCGTGCATGTACGAGCCGGAGACGCGGAGCGTGCGCGGGCGAACGACGGTCAAGGTGGGAGAGTGAGGAAAGGTGGAGGGTGGGAGGCGGAAGGAGAAATAGGCGCGTGACACTTGGGTTTCGCATACAGCGGCTCCGGGCGGCGCTGCTGCTTATCGGCAGCCTCGCGGCGTCCGTCTTTCTCGCCGTCTTCCTCCTGCCTTTCAAGGGCGACCTCCTGGCAAGGTTCCCCTCCTCCATCGTCCTCACGGACCGGGCGGGCAACCCGCTGCGCGTAAAGCTGGGACCCGGACAGGTGGACTGCCGCCCCATCTACGAGGCCAACCCCGACCACTGGATCTGCAAGGCCGTGATCGCGGCCGAGGACCGGCGCTTCTGGACGCATCCTGGCGTGGACCTCATGGCCGTCCTGCGAGCCGTGACGCAGAACGTGACGGCCCGCCGCACGGTGTCGGGCGCCTCGACCCTTTCAACGCAGGTGATCCGGATGGTCGAGCGACGGCCGCGCACGCTGTGGTCAAAAGGCATCGAGGCTTTCCGCGCTCTTCAAATGGAGACGCACCTGAGCAAGCGCGACGTTCTCGCACAGTATCTCAACCGCGCGCCGTTCGGGTCCAACCTCGCCGGCATTGAGGCGGCGAGCGACGGCTACTTCGGCAAGCGCGCACAGGACCTCAGCCTCGCCGAGGCAGCGCTGCTGGCCGGCCTGCCGCAGTCGCCCTCGCGGTTCCGCCCGGACCGCCACTTCGCGCGCGCCAAGAAGCGGCAGGGCTACGTGCTGGACCGGATGGCCGCCTGCGGCGTGATTTCCGACGCGGAGCGGGATGCGGCCGCGCGGCAGCCCCTCGCCGTGCGCCGCCTGTCGAGCCCGTTCGATGCGCCGCATTTCTGCGACTACGCGTCCGCGCTCGGCCGCTTCGAGCCCGGAACCTGCATGGTCCGCACCACGCTCGATCCGGACCTGCAGCGCATCGCCGAGCGGGCGCTGCGCCGCCAGATGGACTCGCTCGCGGACGCAGGGGTGCAGGGCGGAGCGGTCGTGGTGCTCGACGTGGCCGATGGATCGGTGCGCGCCCTGGCCGGCTCGAGCGACTACTTCGACGCCGGCGCCAAGGGGCAGGTCAATGCCGCCCTCGCCGCGCGCTCGGCCGGCTCGACCTTGAAGCCTTTTGTCTACGCGCTGGCGTTCGACAGCGGAATCATGTCGCCGCACACCACGCTGGCCGACGTGCCGATGCAGTTTCCAGACTACAAGCCGGAGAATTTCGACAGCACATTCTACGGGCTCGTCTCCGCGCGTGACGCCCTGATCCTCTCGCTCAACATCCCCGCGCTCCAGGTGGAGAAGAACGTGGGCCAGGCTCGCCTCTACGCGACCCTCCAGGATCTCGGGTTCACAACAATCAACCGGCCCGCTTCCGCCTACGGCCTGGGACTGGTGCTCGGAAATGCGGAGGTGCGCCTGCTGGCCCTGGCGAACGCGTACGCCTGCCTCGCCCGCGGCGGAACATTCCAGGCCTGCCGCGTGTTCGAGAACGATGCCCCATCGGCCCCGCCGCGGCGCCTGTTCTCCCCCGAGGCCTGCTGGCTGATCAGCGAAGCCCTGGGCGGCGAGGAGCGCGCGGCCGATGCCACCGGGCACAGCGCAGACACGCGAATTCCTCCGCTGGCGTGGAAGACGGGAACGTCGGCAGGCTTTCGCGATGCCTGGACCGTCGCGTACAACCCGCGCTATGTCATCGGCGTCTGGGTAGGGCGGATGGACGGCGGGCCGTGCGAGCTGCTCGTGGGCAAGCGCGTGGCAACCCCCATCGTCTGGGAGGTGTTCCGGCGCCTGTACCCCGACAACGACGGCCCCTGGTTCGCGGAGCCGGCCGGGCTGGGACGGCGCGAGGTCTGCGCAGAGACGGGGTGCCTGCCCGGCCGCCACTGCGCTGTGAAGGTAGAGGACGCGTTCATCAAGGGCGTCTCGCTCCTGCGGCCATGCGCCGTGCATGCGCAGGCCGGCGCGGCGCGCTGGCCGCCCGAGGTTGCGCAGTTCCTGGCAAGCAGGAACGAGGCGCGGCCATCGCCGCCGGCCGCTGCGCAGGTCCGCATTGTCAAGCCGGCCCCCGGCAGCGCGTACAAACACTCCGACGTGCTCCCGGCCCAGGCGCAGCGGCTCCCGCTGCAGGCCATGTCGGACGGGCGGCAGGGCGCGCTGCACTGGTTCGTGGACAACCGCTACATCGGCTCCGTGCAGGGCGACGAGCCGCTCTTCTGGAGCCTGCAGGAGGGCCGCCACACCATCGTCTGCAGCGACCCGCAGGGCCACAGCGACCGCGCGGACATAACGGTGGAGTGACGCGCGGGTGGGGCGCGCGGCGCACGCTACCGGCAGCGGACGGGCACGTAGGCTGCGAGCTTCTTCCCTACGAACCGGACGTCGCACCGCGCAAAGCGCGGCACGCCGTTCACGAGCTGCAGAGGGGCCATGGCCTCGCCGATCAGCGGCCGCGCGTACCGCACGAAGTCGTCCGTGACATCGACGCCGCCGGGCGCGATCCACGCGGCGGGCAGGTGCCGCACCGAGTTGGCAATCTGTTCCAGCGGGACCTTGTCGTAGCGCGCCGTATAGCGCTCGCCCGGCACGCGCAGGATCGTCGCCATCCAGCCGGTGCCGTCGCGCACGCCGATCTCCACGGCTTTGCGCCCGACCTCATACGCCTCCGCGACATCCACCGTCGAGGCGAAGACGGAGGTGGAGCGCTGCAGCACGCCGGGCATCTGCCAGGTCGCCTGGCCGCGGGCCGCGAGCCCATGGTCGTTGAGGTAGCCCGCCACAATCTGCGCCGCGGCGAACCGGCTGGCGCCATATTCGACATGCCCGAACCCGTCATGGCGTTCCCCGAGCGAACCGACATTGAACCCTTCGCTCACCACGATCATCGCCCGCCCGCGGGCGCGCAAGAGCGAGTTCACGTTGTCATGCAGCGACTCCAGCGTATGGCCCGCCTCGGTCAGGTAGAGCTGCAGCGGCATCTCCCGCTCCGGGTCGGCCAGGCGCGCCGCGGCAGGGATGAAGCCCGACGTGCGGCCCATGGCCTGGAACACGCTCACGCACTCTGACGGCTGCATGGCGCGGCTTTCCTCGTCCACGTCCTTGATCAGGCACGCCCAGTAGCGCGCGGCGCTGCCGTAGCCGGGGGTGTGGTCGATGAGCCGGAACTCGGAATCGCCGATGTCGTTGTCGATCGTCTTCGGCACGCCCACGGCCACCAGGTCCTGCCCGCGCTCGCGCGCAAGACGGGCCACCTTGGCGGCGGTGTCCATCGAATCGTTGCCGCCGATGTAGAAGAAGTACCCCGCGTTGTGCGCGGCGCACACGGCGAGGATGCGCTGGAAATCCTCGTCCTGCCCGGCCCCGAGCTTGTAGCGGCAGGTGCCGATGAATCCGGACGCCGGTGTCTGGCGCAGAAGCGCGATCTCTTCGGGCGGCTGCGCGCCAAGGTCGATCAGCTCCTCGCCGAGGATGCCCTCCACGCCATGCCAGGCGCCGAACACCCGCCCGAGCCGGCCCGGAAAATCACGGCAGGCCTCGACGACGCCCTGCAGGGAGGCGTTGATCACCGGCGACGGCCCGCCCGACTGGGCCACGATCACATTCCTTTGCATACCCACCCCACAGGCTTACGGGTCCACGCGTACGGGGGTCCCCGCGGTTACCATGTTCAACAGCCGGCGCGCGTTCCAGTTGGCGAGGCGGAAGCACCCGTGCGATTCAGTCTTGCCGATGTCCTCGGGATGCGGCGTGCCGTGAATGCCGTAGCCCGGGCGGTCCAGGCTGATCCACGCCACGCCCACCGGATTGTTCGGGCCGGCCGCAATCATCCGTTTGCCCTTCATGGCGCGCGCCTCCGGGTCTTCCGCGAACAGCGCAGGATCGAAGAGATATTCCGGGTCGGCCGCCGCCGTAACGATCTTCAATTCGCCCACCGGCCGCTTCTCCGCCTTCGCCGCAATGGAGCAGGGAAACAGCGCGACCAGGCGTTCCCCCGCATCGTAGACGGAGACTGTCTTCACTCCCAGCCGGATGACCGCCCTGGCGCCACGCCGCGAGGAGGCCGGCAGAGGGTTCGGCACGGTGACGCGGGTGCCGACCGGCGGGTCGGGCCACGCCGCGTCCGGATTGAGCGTGCGCAACGCTCCTTCGGTGCAGTGGTATTTCTCCGCCAGCGTCTCCAGAATCGTCTCGAACCCGAGGCGCGCCGCCTCGGCGCGGCCGGCCCATGTTGTCGGCACATCGACCAGCGCGGCCAGCTCCTCGTCGCTGACAGTGTGGACCGCAAAATACTGGCCGGCGTCGCCCACGCGCGCCAGGAGCTCGGGCGTGATCTCGCCGGACGGGCTCAGCCCGTTCGCGGCCTCCCATGCAAGCACGGCCTGCTTCGTGCGGGAGCCGGCCTTCCCGTCGATGCAGTTGCATGAATAGTTCTCGCGATCTAGAAAGGTCTGCACCGCCATGATCGTGCGTCGGGACGGTGCCGCCGCGCCCGCCGGCAAGGGCAATGCCGGTTTCGGGGGCGGCGGCACCCATCGGGCCGGCGGGGCCACGGCGGGCGGAGCGGGCTGCGGAAGTTTCCTGACGATGGGAGCCGGCGGCTTTCCAACGGGTCTTTTCACCACGGGGTTGCGCTGCGGCGCCGGAACAGGAGACGCCTCCTCAACTGGCGCAAAGGTGGCGCAGCCGCTGCACACAAGCCACAGGCACGCTGTCGCACGCTGGATGCATCGCCTCACGTTCTATTTCTCCCTTGCACGCAAGCCATACGCTGTCGTCCTCCCCGCCGCGGCTACACATTCGCCCTGCGGCTGTGAAGAAAGTAGAGGCCGAGTAGAACGTCGACCTCATCCGGGGCGCCGGCCTTCGTTTTCTCCAACATCCACAGCCCGACGCTGACCCGCGGGTCAGCGGTCGCGCCCGGCGCAGCCCCCTCCGAAGCCGGGTGCGCCGGACCTCCGCGGCGAAGGTCGGAGAGCCGGGCAGCAAGCGAATGCAGAACCCCTGCACACTCCGCGAAACGGGCCTCCTCGTACAGTACCTCCACCTGCTGCGTTCCCGCAATCAGCTCCTGCCTGCGCTCATCCGCTTTCCCGCCTTCGAGGTTGCGGATTTCGCGCCGCAGCTCCCGCAGCATGCGGTTCACCTCGCCGCCGGGGGTGCGGTGCTCGCGGCCGAGGATGCCGTAAAACTCGCCCGATTCGCCCAGCAGGTCCGCAACCGCAACGCTCAGCGCCGTCTTGAGCACGGGGCTCGCTGTCGCGCGGATGCGCGGAACCAGCTCGCGCACGGCCTCCAGCTCGCCCAGCTGCGACAGCGCCTCGCCCACGGCAACAACGACCTTGTCGTCCGACTCCTCGTGCAGCTCCGCCAGCAGCGCGCCGGTCGCGCGCCGGTCGCCGATCTCGCCGAGCGAGCGCGCCACCTCCGCCTTCGTCTCGCGGTCCGGGTCCTGCATGCGCCGCATCAGCACATCCACCGCGCGGGCGCTGCGGCTGGTGCGCAAAGCCCGGGCAATCTGGGGAACAAGGTCGCAGTGGGGATCGTCGAGGCGGTCCAGCAGCGCCACCTCGGCCTCCGCCGTGCCGATGGTTCCCAGAGCGATGGCCGCCGCCTCGCGCACCTCGAAGGCGGAGTCCTGCAGCTTCCCGATCAGGTCCTTCGCCGCAATGGCCGTGCGATCCTCGCCGAGGGTCAGCATTGCGCGGGCGCGACGCTCAGGGATGTCGGAGGCATCCATGGCGTAGATGTTGAACACCGTCCGGAACGGGTTGGCAACCAGCAGGCTCCCGAACGCCACGCGCAGGGAGGGCTCGCCCTTGCGCGGGCGCAGCCGCAGGAACAACGGCAGCACGAGGCCCCCCGTCAGCACAATATGCGCCAGCAGCAGCGCATGGAAGAACGAGAAATGAGTGCCCGTGGGAAAGCTCCAGTGGACGGGATGGGCCGCAAAAAAGTCCATCACCCAGCCGGCCGACATCGAGCCGATCGAGAGCAGGATGCCGCCGACCGCCCAGTGCACCGCCATGGCCATGGTGCGCCCCCGCTCCGGAGAAAGGGCGCTGACCAGGTTGAGCTGGCAGAGCCCCACCCCGCCGAAGACAGCCCCGCCGAGAAAGCTGCTGAAGACGAGCAGCCAGACGGACTGCGGCATTTCAAAGGCGCCCAGCCAGTGGCGCGCCGCCTCGGGGAGCAAACGGACCAGGAACGCCACCAGGGGGCCGACGCCTTTCACGCTTTCGAACAGGTCGGGCAAGCTCGTGGAGTAAGGCTCCACAAAGAACCAGGGAAGGGCGAGGCAGGGGATCAGCGCGAACAGAATCGCGCCCAGCGCCCGCCCGCCGACGCGGTCCATGACGAAGCCCCACACCGAGCTGAACACCAGCGTGCCCAGCGCTCCGCTCACCGTAATCGCCGAGAGCTGCGAATACGTCACGGCGAAATCCTTCTTGAGGTACACAAGCCCGAGCCCGACCAGGCCGACGCTCAGCCCGTGCATGCCCATGGCCGTGGTGAGGACCCGGAACTCCCGGTTGCGCAGCGGCTCGAGAATGCGCTGCGGCCAGGGCGCATCCGCCCTGCTGCGCTCGCCGCGCGGCTCCGGCACCCACAGGTGCAGGATGATATCGGCACACCCGAAGATCGCCGCCAGGAGGAACACGATCGCAAACCCCTGCCACGGGTTGCCGCTCCCGCGCGCCACCGAATAATGGTCCAGGATGTACCCCGCCAGGCCCATGGCCACCAGAAAGGAGAACATGATCCAGCTCTGGCGCAAACCCCAGAAACGGCCGCGCACCTGCTCCGGCACAAGGTCGGCCATCCAGCTGAACCAGAAAGCGCCCACGCTCTGCTGCAGCAGCGCGCTGACCACCACGACGCCCAGCGTCATCCCGGCCACGATATCGGGCCGGCCCGGCGCCAGCATCACGCTCACGGCAGGCAGGAGCCAGATGAAGCGGCTGACGAGCGTCAGGCGCGCCCACGGCAGCTTGCGCTCTTCCAGGCGCTCCGCGAACAGCGCGGCCGGGATCTGGAGCAGAACGGCCGCCTGAATTACCGCAGAAACCAGGCCCAGCATGAACCCGCTTGACCCCAGCGCCTCGAAGAACATCGTCAGCGGCATGCCCTGAGCCATGACGCCCCAGGCCATGCCGAGGGTGCCGGCAAGGATGTTCATGCGCAGCCCCCGCTGGATCTTCAGGGGGGTGATGCGGTCGCCGGAAAACGTGGTCTGGCCCGAACGGACGCTCATCGCTTCGCCGTGCGGCCGGCGACCCAGGCGTGGATATCCTTGCGGGTCGCTTTCCAGAGGGCCGGCTCGCTACGCTCCTTGATGAATTCGTCGAAGAAACCGAGAAACGCCTCGCGGAACGTCTCGAGCGACAGCATGCGCTCCTGGAAGCGGCCCACCGGGTCGACCGCATCGCCCTTGGGCATCTTCAGCCCGCGGAACGTAAACGTCTCGGCATCCAGGGAGCAGGTCCACATTTCGTCGCCGCGCGCCACGGTCAGCCTCGCACAACGCAGCTTCTTGCCGCTCAGCAGAGCCGTCTTGGCCTCTGTGCTGACCAGCGGCGTGCCACGCCGCAGCAGCGCCTCATGGGCGCCGTCCCCCTCGTTGACAAAGAGCAGGGGGCCTTCGATCGCCGCCGCAAATTCCGCATTGTCCAGCCGCACCATGCCGCCGCGCGCCTCGGAGTGAAACCACAGCCACGTCAGAAAGTCCTGCCCCAGGCTGTCCGAGGCGAGCGCGTCCTCGCACTCGGGGGAAAAGCTGGTCGGGTCGATGTCGCGCACGTTCACCCGCATCCGCTTCAGCGCGGCGGCGGCGGGCGTGGCGGGCACAAGGGTGACGCCGGTGGTGTGCCCGAACTGGATGATGAACGCCTCCGTCTGCTTCTCCGCCGTGGCGCCCGCGTACACCAGGTCCGCGCGGCTGTCGTGCACAAAGGGAATTCCCTGCAGGGTCGGCGGCATGTTGGGCAGGATGCGTTCCATCACGGTGCGGCGGATTTCCGACCGCACCTCGCGCTTGAGAAATTGAACGCCGCGCGCCTGCAGCTCGGCCAGCTCCTCCATGAAGCACTCCGCGCGCAGCAAAGACTCGGGGATCTTGCGCTCGGCCTTCATCAATGTCAGGCGCAGGTGGCCCGCGACGTGCGCCGTCTCCTCGGTAATGTTACGGTCCAGCAGGTGCCGCCCGGTCACCCAACCGGTGATGGCCTCCCGTCCGAGCGCATCCAGGGGCGGCGCCGCATGCTTGGCGAACCGCCGTATGGCATCGCCCGGCATGCGGCCGGCCAGGTAAAACATTCTAAAGCTGATACTGCCGCTTTCGAATCCCACAGCTATTCCTCCCCGCGCTGGAACAGCGCGCTCCGCCCGCATCCCCCCGGTGAAAGGGGGAACAATAGCCTCCCCACCCGCAGCCAAGCGAACAAAATAAATGATGGCGTTGACAGGCAGCCTGTCACCCCATAAGGTAATTTCTCATGGAGTCCGTGCTGGTGACGAGGAGCCACGCACATGAATCGACGCGATTTTATCAGGTCAGCCGTTGCGGGAACCGTGCTGGTGGCTGCACGGGGACTGGGCGCCGAGATCGCAAAGAGAAGGATGCCCAACATCCTGCTCATCCTGGCCGACGATGTCGGATGCGGGGATCTCGGCTCCTACGGCCAGAAGGTGATTCGCACGCCCCGCCTGGACCGGCTTGCCGCGGACGGCGTGCGCTTTACGCAGTTCTACTCAGGGAGCGCCGCGGACGCCCCCGCGCGCTGCATGCTGCTGACCGGCAAACACGCCGGCCATGCTTCCATCCGGGATAACCGGGACATCGGCCTCCCCGAAAACTTCGAGGGGCAGATGCCCCTGCCCCCCGAGGACATCACGGTCGCCCAGGCGCTGAAAGATGCGGGGTACTCAACGGCCTGCATCGGCCAGTGGGGCCTGGGCCGGGCCGGTTCAACGGGGGACCCCAACGCGCACGGCTTCGATCTCTTCTGGGGCTACAACTGCCTGCGCCAGTCGCGCGACTGCTATCCCGCCTTCCTCATGTGCAACAAGGAGCGCGTCGTGCTGCCGGGCAATGACGGCGGCGGCGGCACGGGGCAGACGTACGCGCCGGACCGGATCGCCGAAGAGGCGCTGCAATATATCCGCGTCAACCGCGACAAGCCCTTCTTCTTGTGCTTCTCGACGCCCCTTCCGCGCCAGACGTCCCAGATTCCCGAGGAGTCCCTCAAGGAATATGCCGGCAAGATCGAAGAGCCTGCCCCGCGTAGCGGCCAGGCGCACAAAACCCCGCGCGCCGCGCGTGCGGCCATGGTCACGCGGATGGACCGCCACGTCGGCCAGCTGATGCTGCTGATCGAGGACCTCGGGCTGCAGAACGACACGCTCATCATCTTTACAAGCGGCACCAGCGCCCCCGCCGACGGGGGCGCCGATCCGGCCTTCTTCGGAAGCAACTGCGGCTTGCGCGGGGCCAAGGGCGACCTGTACGAGGGCGGCCTGCGCGTGCCGATGATCGCGCGCTGGCCGGGCAGGATCAAGCCCGCCGCCCTCGCCGCGCCATGCGGCGGGTGGGACCTCTTCCCCACGCTCTGCGAAGCGGCAGGGCTGCAGGCCCCGGGCGGCATCGACGGGATCAGCCTTCTGCCGCAGATGCTGGGCGGCGCGCCCGCCGCGCGCGGACCGATGTACTGGGAGTTCCCCGGCCGCGGCGGGCAGCAGGCTGTCCGGCTGGGCGACTGGAAAGGCATCCGGCGGCAAATGGCCGCGGAAGGCAACCTGCGGATCGAGCTCTACAACCTCGCCGCCGATCCCGCCGAGGAAAACGACGTGGCCGCAGCGCATCCCGACGTGATCCTTCGCATGGAAGAGAGCCTGGCCAAGGCCCATACTCCGAGCCCGGCGTTCCCGCTCAAGCCCGTCGACCCCGCCGCTCCCGCGCCGGCCGGAAAGGCAGAAACCCCGTCATGATGCCCCAGTGGATCATCGAGAAGAAACGCGACGGAGCGGCGCTGGGCCGCGACGAAATCCGGTTCTTTATCGACGGCTACACGGCCGGCACAATCCCCGACTACCAGATGGCGGCCCTGGCGATGGCCATCTACTTCCGCGGCATGTCCTTCGACGAAGTCGCCATTCTGACCGACATCATGATGCGCTCGGGAAGCGTTGTGGACACCTCTTCCATCCGGCTCCCCAAAGTGGATAAACACTCAACCGGCGGCATTGGCGACAAGGTCTCCCTGCTCCTTGCTCCGCTCGTGGCGTGCTGCGGCGTAGCGGTCCCGATGATTTCCGGGCGCGGGCTCGGCATCACGGGAGGCACGCTGGACAAGCTCGAATCGATTCCCGGCTACCGCACGCAGCTGAACACGGCCGAATTCCTTGCCGTCCTGGACCACTGCGGCTGCGCGATCATCGGCCAGACCGTGCACATTGCGCCTGCGGACCGCAAGCTGTATGCCCTGCGGGATGTGACCGGGACCGTGCCCTCGATCCCGCTCATCTCCGCAAGCATCATGTCGAAAAAACTGGCCGAGGGCGCAGACGCCCTCGTGCTGGACGTCAAGTGGGGCCGCGGCGCATTCATGAAGAGCGTCGCAGAGGCGCGCGACCTGGCGCGCACCATGGTGGAGATCGGCCGGCGCATGGGCAAAGGAATGACGGCGCTGATCACGGACATGAACCAGCCCCTCGGGCGCTGCGCCGGCAACGCGCTCGAAATTCTTGAGACGGTGGAGGCGCTGCGCGGCGGCGGAAGCCCTGATTTGACGGAGATCACGCTGGAACTCGGGGCGCACATGCTGCTGCTGGCCCGGGCTGCACCCACGGTGGACGCCGGGCGGGAGCTGCTGCGCCGGCACTGGGACAGCGGCGAAGCGCTGGAGAACTTCCTGCGCATGGTGCGCGCACAGGGCGGCGACGCGCGCGCCGTGGAAGAAGGGCGCCTGGCAAAGGCGCAGCACATCAAGCCGGTCGCCGCCCCTTGCGACGGATTCGTCGCGCGCGCGGACGCGGAAGGGATTGGCAAGGCGTGCCTCCTCCTCGGCGCCGGCCGCCGGAAGGTGGAAGACCGCGTGGATCCCGCCGTGGGCGCAAGCGGCATCCTCAAGATCGGGACCCACGTGGCAGCAGGCGAGCCGCTGCTCTTTCTGCACGCCAACGACCCATCCCTGCTGCGAGAGGCGGAACAGCTTGCCGCAGACTCATTCTTACTTGAGACGGCGCCGCCGCCCGCACCCCGGCTGATCCTGGAGACACTCGCATGACAAAGAAGAAGGCCGCCGAAAGACGAACGGTCAGCGCGGCAGAACGCCGCGCGCTCCTCCACCACGCCGCGGCGGCGCGGCAGAACGCCTACGCCCCCTACTCCAGGTATCGCGTCGGCGCCGCCCTGCTGGCCGCGGACGGGCGGGTATTCACCGGCTGCAATGTGGAGAATGCTTCCTACGGCCTGACCCTCTGCGCGGAACGGGTGGCGGTGGGCTCCGCGCTCGCCGCGGGCTGCCGGAACGTCGTCGCGGTTGCGGTCGTTGCCGGCGCCGGCGCGCTGCCCTTTCCCTGCGGCGCGTGCCGGCAGGTGCTTGCGGAGTTCTGCGGGCCGGACGTCCCGGTTTTTGTCGCCCATGCCACGGCGCGCTCGCGATCCACGGCCCTCTCGCTCGGGCGCCTGCTGCCGATGCGCTTCCGTCTGAAGTGACAAACTCCTTCTCTTGGCGCACGCGACGTGCCATACTTCTTCTAAGATCGTTAATCATTCATGTTGGAAAGGTTGCATCATCCTATGAAAAAGACCTTCGTCCTCGACACCAACGTTCTGCTCCACAACGCCGAATCGATCGAAAGCTTCGCCGACAACACGGTCGTGTTGCCGATGGCGGTGCTTGAGGAGCTCGACAACTTCAAGAAGCAGAGCAACGAGCTGGGCCGCAGCGCGCGGCAGGTCATCCGCCGCCTGGACGACCTGCGCGCCCAGGGCAACCTGCGGGACGGGGTGCCCATAGCGGACGGGGGGATCTTGAAGATCGCGAACACGCCCATGGACACCCAGGACGCCGGACTGGAGGCAAAGATCCCGGACAATCGGATCCTGGGCCTCGCCTACCGGCTGCATCAGGCGGGCGAGCAGGTGATCTTCGTCAGCAAGGACATCAATGCCCGCATCAAGGCCGACGCGCTCGGCCTGGTGGCGGAGGACTTCGAAAAGCAGAAAGTCAACATTGACGAGCTGTACAGCGGGTACGCCGAAGTGACCGTCTCGAAGCGGACGGTGGACGAATTCTTTAAGAACCGCGTGATGAAGGCGCGCGGCCTGGGGCAGTATCCCAACGAATTTCTGCTGCTCAGGGACCGCTCCGACAAGAAGCACACGGCCCTCGCCCGCGTGGTGGAGCCCGGGGTGCTTACGCACCTGTCCACCCACTTCGCGTCCTCCTGGAATGTGCAGCCGCGCAACAAGGAGCAGCGCCTTGCGATTGAGCTGCTGATGGATCCGGACGTCTCGATCGTTACGCTGGTGGGACAGGCCGGCACGGGCAAGACGCTGCTGGCGCTGGCGGCCGGCCTGCAGACGACGCTGCGCAACCGCCGCTACGACAGGATTCTCGTGTCGCGCCCCATCATTCCCATGGGCAAAGACATCGGCTATCTCCCGGGCGCCATGGAGGAGAAGATCTCGCACTGGATGCAGCCGATCTTCGACAACCTCGCCTACCTGCTGCGCGACAATCCCGTCGACACGCCGAAGGGCAAGAAGAAGACCAGCGTCCAGGAGCGCATGGACCGTCTCCTGCGCGACGACGTCATGGTGCTGGAAGCGCTGACGTACATACGGGGCCGCTCCATCCCGCGGCAGTACGTCGTCGTGGACGAGGCACAAAATCTCACCCCGCACGAAGTCAAGACCATCATCAGCCGCGCCGGCGAAGGCACCAAGATGGTGCTCACCGGCGACCCGTACCAGATTGACAACCCTTATCTCGACGCGTCAAGCAACGGGCTGATCTACGCCGCCGAGCGGTTGAAGGAACAGGGAATCCACGGCCACGTCACCCTGCGCACCAGCGAGCGCAGCAAGCTGGCCGCCGTGGCGGCCCAATACCTGTAGGTCAGTTTTCCGGCGGCGCGGGCGCCGGTTCGCCGGCTTCCGCCGCGGCGGGCGGCGCGGGGGATGCGGGCGGCGCGGGGGATGCGGGCGGCTCGCCCGCGCCCAGCAGGTCAACAATTTCGCGCTGCACTTCCTGGAGCTGGTCCAGCCTAAGGCGCGGGTCGGGGATCACGAAACTCTCGGCCGTCTTCCGGTGCTCATAGATGCGGACCCACACGCCATCCGGCCTCTTCTGCACGCTCTTCTCCACCAGGACGCGCTTGCGCTCCAGCATCACGGCGAGAATATAGATGGCGTTGCCTCTCGTGTCGTCGTCGTCCTCTATCAGTTTGCGAAGCAGTGATTCAGCCGTTTCT
Organism: uncultured Victivallales bacterium; assembly: GCA_964424705.1. Taxonomy (GTDB): domain Bacteria; phylum Verrucomicrobiota; class Kiritimatiellia; order UBA8416; family CAYRKB01; genus CAYRKB01. The sequence continues at coordinate 5,052 of CAYRKB010000032.1, read as the reverse complement.
TTCTTGAGGGGTTCCTCGGCAGGGGGCGCCGGCATACGAAAAACGCCCTGCCACGCGCTGTACGGCACCGCCGACTTTTCGCACGCCGGCCAGCATTTGGCGCAGTAGTCGCCCCGCGTGTACCCTTCCTTGCCGAACATGAGCGCCGCGAAATAGGCCTGCCGGTCTGCAAACGGTTCGTTGCACGCGTGGCACGCGTCGCCGCGCGGCTTGATATCCCAATCCTGAGCCATGAAAATGCCTCCGTCTACGGCCGTATGAGAAGGGCGCCGTCTTCTCTGCCCTTCCTCGCGGCCCTGCTCTTTCTTTCCGGCCGCGCCAGCTCTTTGTTTCCCGGGCAGTATACTACGTGCCCCGCCATGACCGCAATGCGCCCGTGCGGAAGCGCGTCAGGTCGGGCAGGCCACCGCAACCATGTTGTAGTTGTCCTGGCGCGTGAACCGCGCCCGCACAAATGCGCCGGGGGCGACGTCCCGGGGGGCGCGCTGCACCAGAATCCCGCCGTCGATCTCCGGGGCCTCCCGCCGCGACCGGCCCAGCCAGGCACCCGCCTTGCCCGCGGGCTTCTCGATCAGGATGTCGTCCTCGGTCCCGATGCGGCCGCGCGCCTTCTGGTCCACGATCGTGCGCTGCGCTTCCATCAGCCGCGCGCGCCGGTCCTCCGCCACGTCCGGCGCGGGCCGGCCTTCCATCGCATGCGCCGCCGTGCCCTCCTCCGGCGAATAGGTGAACACGCCGAGGTGATCAAATGCCGCGGAGCGCACGTGATCCAGCAGATGCTGGAAACATTCCTCGGTCTCGCCGGGAAACCCGACCAGGCAGGTTGTGCGCAGCGCGACGCCGGGCAGGCGCGACCGGCACCGCACGGCCAGGTCCGCCACGGGGCCCACGCTGTCTGCGCGGCGCATGGCCCGCAGAATTGCGGGGTGGCTGTGCTGGATCGGGACGTCCAGGTACCGGCAGACCTGCGGCACATCTCCCATCGCCGCCAGCACCGCATCCGAAACGTGCGTCGGGTAGGCATACAGCAGCCGGATCCAGAACGCGCCGCCGATCGCGCCCAGCGCCCGCAGCAGCTCCGGAATCCCGGTTCCGTGGCTGGCGTCCCGCCCGTAGAAGGTGACGTCCTGCGAAATCAGGTCCAGCTCCCGGAAGCCCATTCCGAGCAGCCGTTCGGCCTCCTTGACAATCGCCTCGAGCGGGCGCGACCGGTGGCGGCCGCGAATGCCGGGGATCGCACAAAAGGCGCAGGCATGGTTGCAGCCCTCCGCGATCTTTAGGTAGGCGTGCGCTCCGCTGCTGAATACGGGAAAGGTCGCCTCCGGCTCGAACAGCCGGCGCGCTTCGCTGGATACGCGCACGATGCCGTGCCCGCCCGCCGCCACCTCGCGCACGATGGCCCCGATCCCATCCAGCTCGTCCAGCCCGATAAATGCATCCACGTCCGGAAGCTCCAGCCGCAGCGACTCGCGGTAGCGCTGCGAGAGGCACCCGGCAACCACAACCGCCCGGCACGTTCCGTTCTGCTTGAGATCACAGGCAGCCTGAATCGCCTCAACCGATTCAGCCCGCGCGGTATCGATGAACGCGCAGGTGTTGACGATCACCACGTCCGCGTCCTCGGGCGTCGGCGCGAGCACCATGTGCGACTTGAGCAGCACGCCCGCCATCACCTGGGAGTCGACAAGGTTCTTGGGGCAGCCGAGGCTGATGAAACCGACCGAGAGAGGGCCCGGGCTCATTCGAAGTACGGCTCGGGCGGCTGAACGACGACCTGCAGTTCCGTGCTCTGGGCGGAGCCCTGCGCAGGGCCGGGCGAGACCACGCAGCGGCTGAGCGTCGAAATGACGAGGAGGATCAGGAGCACGAGGCCCAGCACAATGGACGCCGCGCGAAGCGGAGACTGCCACAGGTCCAGCGTCGCCAGGCGCGCGCCCCAGTCGGCACCGGCAACATCCGGCCCGGATGCGGGCACCGGCGCTGATTCCTCCGGGTCGGGCCGCGCCGCCGCGGGAGGCGCCTGCTCCGGAAGCGGCTGGATTCCGGCCTGCCCCGCGTCCTGCATCCTGCGCGATGCGTGAGAAAAAAGATCCGGCTCCTCGGGCGCCCCGGCATCGGGAGCCGCCGCCGGGACCTCGCGCGCCACGATCTGCACGTGGCTCTCGTCGGGATGAAGCGGAGCGGCCGCGGGATGTGCCGCGCCGGCTGCCCCCTGCGCCGGATCCACGTCGGAGCGCCTCGGCCCGCGCTCGCTCACCAGGGACGGGGCCTTTTCCGCGACACTGATGCGCTGGGTGTATTCCTGCAGCAGCGGGCGCGGATCGGCGCCCACGAGTTCGGCGTACAGCTTGATGAACCCCTTGCCGTAGATCGGCGCAGCCATCTTGCTGAAATCCTCGCGCTCAATCGCCTCGACCGTCTGCGTCTTCATGCGCGTCGCCGCCGCAACCTGCGACGCGGTCAGCCCCTGCCGTTCGCGCGCTTCCCGCAGCTGTTTGCCGAGTGCCATAGTCTACTCCGTAGGTTGCGGCTGATTATTGGGAATCTCCCCGTCCAGATCAATCAAGATTTCCCGCGGCTCGGCGCCGCGCGGCGGGCCCAGAATTCCCCGTTCCTCAAGAATGTCGATGATGCGCGCTGCGCGGGTGTACCCGATGCGCAGCCGCCTCTGCAGCGAGGAAGTGGAAGCGCGCTGCGTCTCGCGAATAATCTGAAGCGACTGCTCGATCAGCGTGTCGTCCACGCCCTCGTCCAGCTTGCTTTCAGGGCGCTCCATCTTCTCCTGTATTTCCGGCAGGTACGCCGGCGCCGCCTGGCCGCGGATATACTCTGTCACGCCGTGAATTTCGGGGTCCGAGACCATGGCGCCCTGGGCGCGCACGAGCTTGCTGGTGCCCGGCGGGAGAAAGAGCATGTCGCCGCGGCCCAGAAGCTTGTCCGCACCCGACGTGTCAAGGATGGTCCGGCTGTCCACCTTCTGCGCCACCTGGAAGGCCATGCGCGCAGGAAAGTTGGCCTTGATCGTGCCGGTGATGACGTTGACCGAAGGCCGCTGCGTGGCCAGAATCATGTGGATTCCGACCGCGCGGGAAAGCTGCGCCAGCCGCGCAATGCAGTTCTCGATCTCGGACTGGTCGGCCAGCATCAGGTCGGCCAGCTCGTCCACCACGATCACGATGTACGGCAGCCGCGCCGGCAGCTGCTCGCTCTCGGGGCTCGCCTCCGCACCGGGCTCGGAAAAGAGCTCCCGCTGCTCCGCGATCTCGCGGTGGTTGAACGATTCGATATTGCGCACGCGCGCCTTGGCGAAGGTCTTGTAGCGCTTTTCCATTTCGTTGATGGCCCAGCGCAGGCTCAGCGCGACGCGCTTGGGGTTGGTGATGACGGGCACGATGAGATGCGGCAGCGCGTTGTACGCCGAGAACTCGACAATTTTCGGGTCCACCAGCATCAGCCGCAGCTGGTCCGGCCCGCGCGCCATCAGCAGCCCCATGAGAATGGAGTTCATGCACACCGTCTTGCCAGAGCCCGTGGCTCCCGCAATCAGAAGGTGCGGCATATCCGCCAGGTCCGCCACGAGCACGTTGCCGCCCACGTCCTTGCCCAGCGCCAGGGGGAGCTTGACCTTGGGCGAGCGCCAGGCATCGCTCTCGAGCACCTCGCGCAGGCACACCATCGTCGCGAAAGAGTTCGGCACCTCGATGCCCACAACTCCCTTCCCGGGGATGGGCGCCTGCACACGTATGCTGGTCGCCTTGAGCGACAGAGCAAGGTTGTTGCTGAGCGCCGCGATCTTTTCCAGCCTGATGCCCGGCGCGGGCAGCAGCTCATAGCGGGTGACCACGGGGCCCTTCTCCACGTTCGTGCACTGGGTCTGGATGCCAAACTCCGCCAGCGTGTCGACAAGGATCTTCGCGGTCGTCGCGCTGTCCGACTGGATCTCCCGGTTCTCGTCGCTTGCAGCCTGCGCGAGAAGACTCATGGGCGGCAAGGGGTACAGGCTGGGAGCCACGGCCGGCGGCGGCTCCGGGGGCGCCGGCTTCTCGACGGGCTTCTCCGCGGCGGCGAACAGTTTGCGCTTGGGCGGAGGCGCGGGCTTCTCCACGGCCTCGGGCGGGGGCGGGGGCGGGGCGGCCTGTTCCGCGACAGGAGGCACTTCTTCCGCGGCCGGCGGGCGGGACTTCGCGCGCCGCTCCTCCCGCGCGATCTGCTTCTTCACATCCTGCGCCTCGCGCTCGATCAGGTCGCGGCGGTCCAGGCCCCCGGCGCGCTTCGCCTGCCAGCGATCCCACAGGGCGCACGCCAGCGCGAACCCGTGCCGCGCGCTCTTCATGATATTCTCCATCTCCACCAGCATCACAAAGGAAACGACCAGAGCCGCCCACACCAGAATGCCGGCGCCCACGGGGCTGAACCACTTGATAAGCAGCCCGCGCATGAGCAGGCGCCCGAAGATGCCGCCCGTGTCGGGCAGAATATTCAACTTCCTGCAGGTCGACACCCACGCCGCGCTGTTCAGCTCAAAGACCGACACGATCGCCAGCATCAGCACCCCGCTCCAGATGATCCGCGGCCACGCCTTTTCGTCGCGATTGATCACGAGGATGATTCCGAAAATCAGGCACACGAGCGGCACGAGGTAAGCGCCGACCCCGAATGAGGTGAACAGCAGGAACGACATGCCCGCGCCCACGGGGCCGATAAGATTGCCCGTCGGGACCAGAGGAGGAACCTGCAACCGGCTGATATCCTTCCAGTCGTAGGAGAAGAGGCTCAGCGAAATGAACAGGCACAGGACAAGCAGCAGGACGCCCCAGGCGCAGCGCAGCCCGGCATCGATTTCCTTCTTCTCTACGGCCATGGCAAGCAATCCTCGTCAACGGGTCCCCAGCCGAAACGGCCCGGCTGCGCCGCGCCGTTTGCACGTCCGCTGGACGTGGGGGAGTGATACTAGTACGTCGCCCCGGCGAGGGCAAAGCTTTTTGACCTGACCCCGGGCCATGATCTTTCCTTTTGTCACGCCAACCTCCGTCGGAAGATGGCATTGAGCGG
>CAYRKB010000031.1:8439-33401 GCA_964424705.1 uncultured Victivallales bacterium | reverse complement strand
ACATCCTGACCACGCACACCGTCTACTGGCCCACCATGCTCAAGGCCATGAACCTTCCCATGCCGGAGACCGTATTCGCCCATGGCTGGTGGCTTTCCGGACGCGACAGGATGAGCAAGACGGCCGGCAACGCGGCGAGCCCGATGGAATTCGCGGACCGGTACGGCGTGGACGCTTTTCGCTATTTCCTTCTGGCCGAGATGTCGCTCGGGCAGGACGCCAGCTTCACGGAGGAGGCCTTTGTTCGCCGCTACAATGCGGACCTCGCCAACGATCTCGGCAATCTGGTCAGCCGCGTTGTGAAGCTCATGAACAGCTCGTTCGACGGGCACGTTCCGGCCCCCGGCGTGGCCGGACCGGATGAGGAGCGGCTGCAGACCATCACCCTGCAGGCGGCGCACAATCTCGTGGAGGCGATCGAGCGGATGCGGGTGGACCAGGGGCTGGCCGAGGTGGCGGGCGCCGTGCGCGAGGCCAACCGTTACGTCGAGAAGAAGCAGCCGTGGGTGCTTGCGAATCAGCCGGACAAGAGCGCCCTGGGCACGGTGTTGTACGCCGCCGCCGAGTCGCTTCGAATTGTAAGCGGCCTGCTGTCCCCCGTGCTGCCTTCCAAGATGGCCGAATTGCGAGGAACTCTGGGACTTCCTGCGGGGGAACCCGCGCTCAAGGAGTTGCGTGAGTGGGGCCGTCTCGTGCCGGGCACGAAAGTGGGTCCCACCGTCAGCCTGTTTCCGCGGGTGCAGCCTGCGGCGCAGGCCGCCGGCGCGCCCGCAGCTGCCAAGCCGGAGCCCGCCGCGCCCGCGCCCGCGCCCGTGATCCCCGGCGTGGTCGCGATCGAGCATGCGGATTTCCAGAAGATCGAACTGCGCACGGCCCGGATCCTGTCGGCGGAGAAGGTGCCGGGCGCTGACAAGCTTCTGAAGCTCGAGATTGAAATCGGCGCGGAGAAACGGCAGCTCCTGGCCGGCATCGCTCTGCACTACAAGCCAGAAGAACTGCCCGGCAAGACGGTCGTGGTGGTGGCAAACCTCAAGCCGAAGAAGATTCGCGGAATCGAATCCAACGGCATGCTTCTGGCCGCTTCGAGCGGGTCCGCCTTGAAACTGCTGACGGTCGACGGCGAACTGCCGAGCGGCGCCACGGTTAAATAGAGCCGCTTAGCGGCGGGAGGCCCCTATGCCGGATCCAGGCAGAATCATGCAAATGGCGAGTGTGTTCTATGAGTCCGGCGTGCTGTTTGCCGCCAGTGATCTGGGCATCTTTGCCAAGCTTGCGGAACTGGGCGAAGCGGATGCGGAGGCGCTCTCTTCCTCCCTTCAGCTGGATCAGCGGACGGGCCGCATTCTCCTGGACGCCTGCGTTGCCTTGAAGCTGCTGGAGAAGAGGGGGCCGGCGTACCGCAATGCCCCTGAAAGCGCCGCATTTCTCGTGCCCGGGTCGCCGGCTGATCTCTCCAATGCGATCCGGTACAACCGCGACATCTATAGCGCATGGGGCCGTGTGGCGGATCTGGCGCGAACAGGCAGCCCCGTAGAGAAGCCGGCGTTGCACCTCGGCGAGGACCCCCGCCGCACGCGCACGTTTGTCATGGCCATGCATTACCGGGCTCTCGCCATCGGCCGCGCCGTGCTGCCGCTCCTCGACCTGCAGGACTGCGTGCGGGTCCTGGATATCGGTGGCGGCCCCGGGACGTACTCTGTTTTGCTCGCGCAACGCTATCCGCGGCTGCACAGCACGGTGCTGGACCTGCCGTGCGTGGCGGCCATCGCGGCGGAGCTGATCCGGAGCGAGGTGCCCGACGGGCGCGTCCAGACACAGGCGGGGGATTACCGTGAAACGCCTTTCCCCGGCGGGAACGACGCGGTGCTCTTTTTTGGCATGCTGCACCAGGAGTCGCCGGAGTCCATCGGTCGGCTCATGAAGAAGGCTTTCGGCTCCCTGCGGCCGGGCGGAGTTGTATACGTCCTGGACATGATGACCGATGCCACGCACGCGCATCCGCCGTTCAGCGCGCTGTTTGCCGTGACGATGGCGCTGACGACGGAGAGCGGCTGGGTCTTTTCGGCAGACGAACTACGGGCCTGGATGGAGGGCGCGGGCCTTGTCGGTTTTGCGGTGCAGCCCGCCGGCATGAACATGCCGCACTGGCTGGCGTCGGCGCGCCGGCCGTGAGGGGCAGGGAATGCAGGAGTTCGACAAGCTGATTTCGGCCGTCATGCTCGCCGTCGCGGCCGGGCTCATCCTCCTGACCGTGATGCTTGGCGCCGCCGCGGACCGCGCGCGCCGCAACGCGCAGCTTGCCGCGCGCCATCTCGTTGCGATTCTCTTCGCCTTGATCGCCTTTCTAGTCGTGCCGGCGGCGCTTCTGATCCTGCACTTCCTTCAATCTCCCTGAGCGGCATCCGGGGCCCGCACATGCACCCGCTCACAGCGCGTTGCGATCGGGCAGGCGGCGCACCGCGGGTTGACGGGCAGGCACACGGTCTGGCCGAACGACACGAGAAAGCGGTTCCAATCCTGCCAGTACCGCACGGGAAGGATTCGTCTCAGCTCCATCTCCGTATCATACGGCGCCTTCGTGGCCAGCAGCCCCAGGCGGTTGCTGATGCGGTGGACGTGGACGTCCACGCAGATGGCCGGCTTATCGAAGGCCACGGATACGACCAGATTGGCCGTCTTGCGGCCGACACCCGGCAGCCGGCACAGCTCGTCAATCGTTTGCGGAATGGCTCCCCCGTACAAGGACCGAAGCGCCGCAGGCAGCAGTTTGAGGTGTTTTGCCTTCGTGCGGAAGAAGCCGATCGGGAGCAGGAGCTTTTCCAGATCCTCCTGCGTGATGTGATCGAAATCCTCCGCGCGTGAGATCACTCCGAACAGCCGGCGCACGACCCGGGCGGTGGTCTGGTCTCTTGTGCGCGCGCTGAGGATTGTGGCGACGAGGATTTTGAAGGGATCGTCCGTATGAGCCTTGATCAGCTCGATGATTGGCGCTTTGTTCTTGCGGTAGGCGGCGCCGAGAACGCGATGCACGAAGGGGATGTCGGCGGTCTTCATGGGGCGCTGCAAATCCTGTTGCGTCCCTCTTCTTTTGCGCGATAGAGCGCTTTGTCGGCCGCCTGAAAAACGTCCTCGGGGGTGGCGTTGCTGCGCGCGCGGCGCGCCACGCCGATGCTGACGGTGATTGTGATTATGATGGTGCGGGCCGGCGTGGTGTCGGGCGCGGCTTCTCGTGCCTGGGGCGAATCCCCCGGGAGCGGCTTGGGCTTGCGCTTGGGACGGTCGGTCGCGCGCAGGCAAAACGGGTGCTTCGCGATGGATTCGCGCAGCCGTTCCAGATCCTGCTCAAAGGACTCTACAGCGTGGCCTTCACACGCGATGACAAATTCTTCGCCGCCGAACCGATAGGCTGTGCCCGATGGCATGCGCTTAAGCTGCGCGGACACGAAGCGCAGGACCTGGTCGCCCACATCGTGCCCGTGCTGGTCGTTGATCCGCTTGAAGTGATCCAGGTCCAACGTGGCGAGGGCAAAGTCTTCGCCCAGGCACCGGAAGCGGTGTCGCATGGCCCGCCGGCTGGGTAAGTCGGTCAACTCATCCATGTTGGCGTGCCGCCAAGCGCTTTCCAGCACGGCCAGAAGCATGAGAAGCCCGCTGACAGACATGGGCAATAGCAGCGCCGCGGGCGTGTGCGGCGTGGACCAAAGCGCCGAGGTAAAGCACAGCCCGCAGAGAAACGCCAACATCGCGAGGCCCAGGCAGGGCCCCAAGTTGGGGCTTTCGTGGTCCCGCTGCACGACAAGGAATGGAAGTCCGAGCAGCATGGTCAGAAGCGACAAGGCCGGAAGCGGGATGAAGGCGGACATGGGCCGGATGAGCACCGCGCCGGACTCGGACAGGAGTTCGCGCAGCCCCAGCGGACCCAGGAGCAGGATGAGCAGTGTTGCCGCCGCCAGCGCGGCCCGCCGCATTCCGTGGGGCGTGAGAAGTCCGCGCTCGTTCAAGCGATAGAACAGGGGAACAAGACAGGGAATCAAGGCGGACGAAAGAATGACGAGGGCCCGTGCCCGGGCGGAGTCGTGCGACACGAAGAAAGTCTGGTGCATGAGGTATGTCGTGGCCGCCATGGGAATGGCGAGCCAGACGACCCGGGTCTGCGCGAAGATCATCCCGAGCATGGCCGCCAAGCTGTAGAAGAGAAGGGGCAGCGCGAGCAGAATCGTTGCATGGTCCCTCCAGAAACTCGCCGGGCAAAGCAGGGCGGCGACCTCTACGGCGAAAATGATCGCCGTCGCAAGAACAATGACTTTCCAGTCCCGCATAGTCGATGATTCCAGCCGCGGCCCAGACCTATTGCACCCCGTTTCTAGCGACAGCGCGACAAAGATGCAAGATTGACTCTTCGGGACGGTCGGCCCCGCCATTGTTCGCCGCGTCGCTCCGATTCTGTGAGTTACCTGTTAACAAGTGCCTTGACGGCGAAGGTGCGGCAACTGGAACGGCAAGAAATCCCCATAAAAAGCGGTCCGCAATCAAAAATAATGGATTTTTTCAAAACTGTTGACAAACGGGGGGCAGAGTGGTGCTATATGCACCGTAAATAACCCAAAGTGGTGCAGGGTGGGGTAATGGTTCAAACAGGCATAGAAAATCCAGTGAGCGGTCCTGCGCGGCGGGATTTCCTGAACACGTATTCGCACTTTTTAGATCCAAAAAGGCGACTCACGATTCCGTCCGAGTGGCGCGAGCCTTTTGGTCCGACGCCCACGCTGTACGTGCTGCCGGACTTCTTTGAACGCAGTCTGCGCTTGATCCCCGATGCCGACATGGATCGCCGGCTTGAGAAGATTCGCCAGATCCCGCTTTCGGACAGGCGTGGCAGGGATCTTGTGCGTGAGCTGGGGCGGCAGTCAGACAAGGTCCAGTGGGATGCGCAGGGGCGCATCCGAATCAAGGACGAGTTGCTCAACTGGGCGGGGCTTGTGGACCAGGTGCTTCTGATTGGCGCGTATGACACGTTCGAGTTGTGGGAGCCGAAGACGTGGGCCCAGACGAACCGGGGCGCCAGCGTCGATCAGGACAAGCTGCGTGAAGTCGCGCCGGTCGTCGGGTTCTAGGGCTTGGATGAGGCCGCGGTCTTCAAGGGCGATATGCAATGCACGAACCGGTGTTGACCGTGGAGGTCGTGAGCCTGTTGGCGCTGCGGCCGGGCGCGGTTTGCGTGGACGCAACAGCAGGCAGCGGCGGGCATGCGCTCGAGATTCTGAGGAGGATCCAGCCTGGTGGACGGTTGCTTGGGATCGACCGTGATAAGGATGCGGTCGAACGGGCGCGGGCCCGGCTGTCGGGTGTCGAAGGCTTGCAGTGGGATCTTGTGCATTCAAATTATGCGCGCCTGGGCTCCATTGCCGGCGAAAAGGGCATTCCGGCAGTCGACGCTGTGTTGATCGACTGCGGAATATCGTCGGAGCAGCTGCAGACGGCGGAGCGCGGGTTCAGCTTTCAGGCCAACGGGCCGCTGGACATGCGAATGGATCGCTCTCAGCCGGGTTCGGCGGCGGACGTCGTCAACCAGTGGGCGGAAGCGGATCTGGCTCGCCTGCTGTGGGACCTGGGCGACGAGCCTGCGGCGCGGCGCATTGCGAGAGGGATCGTGCAAGCGCGGGAGGGGTCTCCCATCCGGGAGACCGCGCAGCTTGCCTCTCTCGTCGAGCGGGCGGCGGGGGGGCGGCGGGGACCGACACATCCGGCGACGCGCACCTTCCAGGCGCTGCGCATGGCGGTGAATCAGGAACTGGAATCGTTGAAGCAGGCGCTGGAGGCGGCGATCGGGCTGCTGCGCATGGGGGGGCGGCTGGCTGTGATCACATTTCACAGCGGGGAGGACCGCCTCGTGAAACATCTCTTTCGGGAGCATGAAGGACAGTGGGAATCGCTGGAGGCGGGCGGCCGCGTCTGGCGCGGAGCAAAGCCGGCCGTGCGACGTGTGAACCGCAAGCCGGTGGTTCCCTCGGATGAAGAGCTGAAGCGTAATCCCAGGGCGCGCTCCGCCAAGCTGCGGGTGGTGGAGCGTGTCGAAGAAGAGGGGCGGTAGGATCATGGCCAGAAGAAACAGAAAGATGAACCAGAAAGACGGGTACATGATCTTTCGTCCCGTCGCGAGCACGATTGTCGCCCTTGCGGCCGCCGGCCTGATGTATGTCTGGCTGGATTGCAGCTGCCAGATGGTGGGCAAAGAGATCCAGAAGCTGGAGCGGGAGAAGGCCGAGCTGGTCAAGAAGCAGAGCAGCGAGCAGTTCCGGTGGACCCAAATGAAGGCGCCGCGCAATGTTGAGCAGGTGATGCGGCAGCACAATATGAAGATGGACTGGCCCAGCAGCGTCCAGGTAGTCCATTTGTCAGCGACGCCCCGGCAGCCTGACGAGCCCGATTACACGGCGTGGAGCATGCAGTTTGCGAGCATGGACATGACGGGTGGACATGACTGACCGCACATTCACACAGCGGTTTCGCATGGTGGGCATCGTGCTGTTTGCGGTGATCACGGGGCTGGGCGTGCGCCTGGCCTCGTTGCATCTCAAGGCGGATCCGGCCGGCCGGCAACGCGTCAGCAGCACCCGCCGGTTCGAGCAGGACCTCTCGGTCAGCCGCGGAAGGATTCTTGACTGTATCGGCCGTGAAAATGTGCTGGCCAGCGACATGGCGTTGTACGACGTCTGCGCGGATCCCCAGATAGTTGTCAAAAGCAATCTGGTCCAGCAGACGGCCGCAGTTCTGAATGAAGCGCTCGGCCTGCCGGCCGCGGACATCCAAGCGGACCTCAGTTGCTCGACAAGCCGCTATGTTCGAATCCGCCGGCATGTTGCCCCGGAAGTTGCGCGGAAGATCGAGTCGCTGCATTTGCCGGGCGTATTCTGCCCGGAGACTCTCATTCGAAACTATCCGCACGGTTCCTTCATGTGTCATCTGCTCGGGTTTGCGAACTTCGAGGGCATTGGCAGCGCGGGCGTAGAGCAGGCCATGGATAGCTACCTTCGCGGGAGCCAGGGCGTATTGACAGGTGAGAAGAACGCGCTGCGTCAGCCGATCTACGATACGCGCGACCTTGAGATCCCTGCAGTCGCCGGAGCCGATGTGGCGCTAACCGTGGACCAGAACATCCAGTACATGGTGGAAAAGGCGCTCGATGACGTGATGAAGGAGCACCGCGCCAAGGCGGCATGGGTCGTGGTGGGACGGGTTCACACCGGTGAGGTGTTGGCTCTGGCCTGCCGGCCGGCCTACGACCTGAACGAGTTTCGCACCGCAACCAGCAACGACCGGCTCAACCGCGCAATCGGGTCGGTGTATGAGCCCGGCTCCACGCTGAAAGTCGTGGCGATTTCCGCGGCGCTTGAGGAAGGCGTGGTGACGCCGCAGACGGTGTTCGACTGCGAGAACGGGGCCTGGAGCTACGGAGGGAAGATTCTGCGCGATTACCACCCCTACGGGCGCCTGACCGTGGCGGACGGTCTCAAGAAGTCGAGCAACATCCTGACGGCCAAGGTGGCACTCATGCTCGGCAAGGACCGGCTCTACAAGTACCTTACGGCGTTCGGCATCGGCGAGAAACTCGGGATCGATGTTCCGGGCGAAGAACGCGGAATTCTTCATGATGTTTCGAAATGGTCCGCGATCAGCCCGACGCGCATCGCGATTGGGCAGGGGGTTGCGGTCACGGCTCTGCAGATGCTGTCGGTCTTCTCGGCCATCGCCAATGGCGGCGAGCTCATGCGCCCGTACGTCATCAGCCGTGTCACGGGCGCGGACGGCTCTCTGCTGTATGAGGGTCACCCGGAGGTGCTCTCGCGGCCGCTGCGACCGGAGACCGCGGCCCTGATGCGCGGGCTATTGAGCCGGGTCACGGAGGAAGGCGGCACAGGCAAGCGCGCGCAGGTTGAGGGCTATGAGGTGGCGGGCAAGACCGGCACGGCGGAAAAGGCGATCAGGGGGGGGTACTCCAAAACGGATTTCGTGGCTTCGTTCGTCGGGTTCCTTCCGGCTGCCAATCCGGAAGTTGCGCTCGTCGTTGTCGTGGATACGCCGCAGCCCTTTCATACGGGCGGTGTCGTGGCGGGCCCCACATTCAGCCGGATTGCGGACCAGGTTGTACGGTATCTCGATATTCCCCCCGCGGGGCGCCCTGCGCTGGCGCGCCGGTAGCGGGCGCCTGCCTTGTGCCGGGTCAGGAAAAAGCATGAAACTGGATCAACTGATCAAGGCGCTGGGCGGCGTGACGGTGAGCGGAACGGGCGACCGCGAAATTGCGGGCGTCGTTTGCGATTCTCGCCAGGTTCGGCCGGGCTTCTTGTTTGCGGCGATTCATGGCTCCAGCCGTGACGGCGGGCAGTTCGTTGATGATGCGCTGGCGCGCGGCGCGGCGGCGGTTCTTTCTTCCGAGCCCGCGCTGCCTCATAAGGACGTAACATGGATTCAGTCGCCCGGTGTCCGTCGGGCCCTGTCGCTTGCCGCCTGCTGTTATCACGGGGATCCGGCGGCGCGCCTGGCGATGGTCGGCATCACCGGCACCAACGGAAAGACGACGACCGCCTACCTCGCGGCGCATATCCTGGAGGCGGCCCAACTCTCGCCGGGTCTGCTTACGACGGTGGAATACCGCATTGGAGACCGGACCATCCCCGCAGGGCGCACCACGCCGGAAGCGCCGATTCTTCAGTCCTTTCTCGCCCAGATGGTCCATGTCGGATGCCGCAGCGCAGTCATGGAGGTGTCGTCCCACGCGCTGGACCAGATGCGCACTGCGGGGATCGAGTTTGACGTGGCGGTGTTCACCAATCTGTCGCGGGATCATCTGGACTACCATCAGACGCTGGAGAACTACTTCGCCGCCAAGTCCCTTCTTTTTGAGAATCTGGGCGGCGGGCGCAAGAAGGCCTACGCAGTGATCCACTGCGAGGATGCCTGGGGTAGGAAGCTGGTCGCGCGCGTACCACCCGCCGCGTGCGCGCTGACCTATGGCCTCACTCCGGAGGCGATGGTTCGAGCCGAGGGATTGTCGCTGCGAGGCGACGGCAGCTCGTTCCGGGCCGTCACGCCATGGGGTGAGGCGCCGGTTTCCTTGCGTCTGCGGGGACGCTACAACGTGTGCAATGCCCTTGCAGCTATCGCGGCGTGCGGTGCGCTGGGCGTGAACGTGAAAAGCATGGCGGAGGCGTTGGCGACGATGACGGTGGTGCCCGGCCGGCTCGAGGAAGTGCCCACCCGCCATGCATTCCAGGTGTTTGTTGACTACGCGCATACGGATGACGCGCTGGAGAAGGTGCTGTCCACGCTGCGAGAGGTCACGCGCGGCAGGCTGCTCGTTGTCTTCGGCTGCGGCGGCAACCGCGACACCACCAAGCGCGAGCCCATGGGCCGCATCGTGTCCGAGCTTGCGGACTACGCGATTATAACGTCCGATAATCCGCGCCGCGAAGAGCCGCTTTCCATCATGAAGCAGATCCGCGCCGGATTCGGGCGAGCGGACGCCTGCGAGCTGATCGAAGACCGCGCGGCGGCGATTCGCCGAGCCCTGCAGCTTGCAGCGGCGGGCGACGTGGTGCTGGTCGCGGGCAAGGGGCATGAGACGTTCCAGGAATTGGCGACCACCAAGATTCCCTTTGACGATCGCGCGGTGGTGCGCAGGGAGTTGGATCAACTGTGAACACGATTCTGGATCCCGTGGCGCTGGCATCGTGGGCAGGCGGGGTATGGGACCCGGCGCCGCCTGCGAATGTGGCGGGCGTCTCCAATGACACCCGCACGCTTCCGGCTGGCGCGCTGTACGTGGCGCTGCGCGGACCGAACTTCGACGGACACACGTTTGTGTCCGCCGCGTTCTCTCGCGGCGCTTGCGGAGCCGTGGTGGAGGCGACCTTCCGGTCCCGCGACCCGGGCCTGGGGCCTGTGCTGCGTGTGCCGGATGTCAATATTGCGCTGCGCGCCATGGCCAGGGGCCACCGCCGCCGCGTAGATCCCGAGGTCGTGGCCGTGACAGGCAGCGCAGGAAAATCGACCGTCAAGGAAATGATCGCCCAGTGCCTGGGCGGCACCATGCCCACGGCCTGCACGCGCGGGAACTGGAACAATGAAATCGGCCTGCCGCTTAGCATGCTGTGCCTGCAGCCTGGTTGCAGGGCGGGAGTCTTTGAGCTGGGCACGAATCATCCCGGCGAGATCCGGGCCCTCGCCGCGATCCTGGAGCCCGATTGGGGCGTGGTGACAAATATCGGTCCGGCGCACATTGAGAACTTCGGTACGCTGGAAGCCATCGCTCGTGAGAAAGCCGATCTGTTACGCAGTCTGCCGCGCGATGGGCTGGCAGTGCTCGACCGCGACGGCGCCTGCTTCGACCTCCTGCAGGCCGCAGCCCACGGATCGGTCCTGACGGTCTCTCTGACGCACCCGGCCGACTATGTCTGCCTCCGCCGTCGGCCTTCCGATTGCGAGTTCGAAGTGGCGGAGCGGCGCAGCGGAGAACACGCGCTGGTCAAGGTTAACCAGCCGGGCGAGCACACCGTGACCAACGCGCTGATGGCGATCGCCGTGGCACGCTCCCAGGGGGTCGGATGGGATTCGATACTCGCTGCGCTTGCCAGCTTCGCTCCCCTTCCCATGCGCTGGCAGTGCAGCGAAACGGGCGGCTTGCTTATAATCAACGACGCGTACAATGCTAATCCGCTGAGCATGAGCGCGGCCCTGCGGTCGTTCGAGGAAACGACAATCCGGGGCGATCGGTGGCTGGTCCTTGCCGACATGCTTGAGCTTGGCGAGGCGGCGGAATCAGAACACCGGAAGCTCGGAGCTCTGGTGGCTTTGGGGCCTTGGCGGGGACTTGTGACGGTCGGCAGGCTGGGGAAGGTGATTGCCGAGGCCGCCTGCGAAGCCGGGTTCAAGCAGGACAGGATATTTGCCTGCGTCTCGAACCGGGAGGCGGCCGGGCGGGTCACGCAGGAGACGCGGCCGGGCGATGGGGTATTGTTCAAGGGATCGCGCGGCATGCATCTCGAGGAAATCGTGCAGCATGTGGCGGGGGTACGCGGATAGGCTTTTGGGCGTGGGGGAGCCATGGGACGGCGTACGGGTTACAAGGCATGGGAGGGGCAGCCATGATGAGTCAGCGCATGGAAGCAGGCACTCAGGCAAGGCAGAGTCCGGGAATTCAGTACCGGATGCCGGGCGCAGCCGCGCAGAACGTGGTACGCGAATCCGCCAGGGCGGGAACTCCCGCGTCGCCGGCGCGCGAGCGGGAAAAGAAACCCAATGGTGATCCCTGCAGCCTGACGTTATGGGGCGCAGAAGAGGAATAGATAGGCGTGGCTGCGCATAATGCCGGCCCCGCCGTTCGACAATCGATATGCTCTACTTTTTGCATTTACTGCAAGATTCGTACTCGCCGCTGCGCGTGTTCCACTACATCACCTTCCGCGCGGTGGCCGGCGCCGGGACGGCTTTCATTCTCAGCCTGATTTTGGGCCCCTATCTCATTCAATGGCTGCGGCGCCTGAGCTTTGGCCAGCACGTGCGAAAGGAGGAAGCGCCGCCGCTGTTCGCCCTGCACGGCTGGAAGGAAGGAACGCCGACCATGGGCGGCCTGCTCATCATCTTCACGCTGAGCGTATCCACCATACTGTGGGCGGACCCGCGCAGCTTTCTTGTCTGGATCTCGCTGGCCACCGTGGTGTATCTCGGCGCTGTCGGATTCTGGGATGACTACACGAAAGTCATACGCAAGCGCTCGAAGGGCTTGAGCGCGCGCCGTAAGTTCCTTCTGGAAATCCTCTGGGCCGTGATGGTGGCGGCCGTACTTCTGATTCGCCCGGACACGAAGGAAGCGGCGCGGCAGATGATGTCGCCTTTTCTCAAGGACCCGGTTATCCGCGACATGGGCATCATCGGCGCCACCCTGTTCGTCTGTATCGTGATAACCGGGGCCAGCAATGCTGTGAATCTCACGGACGGCCTGGATGGTCTCGCCATCGGATGCACCAGCTCGGCGGCCTTCGCCTACCTCATCATGTCGTATGCCGCAGGTCACGCGACGTTCTCCCAGTATCTGCTCATTCCGTACGTGCGGGGCGCCGGGGAGCTCGCGGTCTTCTGCGGATGTCTGCTGGGCTGCTGCCTCGGCTTCCTGTGGTACAACTGCCATCCCGCCCGCATGTTCATGGGCGACACGGGCAGCCTGGCTCTTGGCGGCGCGATCGCGATCGTAGCGGTTCTCATTAAGCAGGAACTGGTCCTCGTCATCGTCGGGGGCGTGTTCGTCATGGAGGCGCTCAGCGTGATTCTGCAGGTGGCGTCTTTCAAACTGCGGGGCAAGCGGATCTTTGCCATGGCGCCGATCCATCACCATTTCGAAATGAAGAAGTGGAAGGAAACGCAGGTGACGATCCGCTTCTGGATCATCTCCATCATTTGTGCGCTGCTGGGCGTGATGACGCTCAAGCTGCGGTGAGCGACGCGTGGTCGCGGCAAGGCGCAGGACGCGGAATACGGAATGACATGACGGACACGTGGAACAACGCGCTGGTGCTGGGGCTGGGCATCAGCGGCCTGGCCGCCGCGCGCATGCTGCGGCGGGAGGGCCTGCGGGTCACTGTTCTGGACGCGAATGCCAGCCCGGACCTGGAGTCCCGCGCCGGAGCACTTGCTGACGACGCGGTGCGTGTATGCCTGTCGGCGCGTGAGCTGCCAACGGACGACTTTGATGTGTGCGTGACAAGCCCCGGCATAGCCGTCGATTCCGCATGGCTGACGGGCTTGCGCGCGCGCGGCGTGCCGGTGATCTCAGAGCTGGAGCTGGGGGCGCGGCGGTGCCGCTGCCCGATGCTGGCGGTCACCGGGACGAATGGGAAGAGCACATTTGCCAAGCTCTGCGCCGATGCCTTGAAAAGTGCAGGCCTGCGCGCCGAAGCTTCCGGCAACTACGGTGTGCCGCTCTGCGACACGGCCGCCCGCAGCGGGGAACTCGACTGGGTGGTGGTGGAGGTCAGTTCCTTTCAGCTTGAGACCGTGGACCAGTTCCATCCGCGCATCGGAGTGCTGCTGAACATTCAGCCGAATCATCTGGATCGGCATAAGGATATGCAGCGGTACATGGAAGCTAAGGCACGGCTGTTCGGCCGGATGGGAAGCGGCCATCTGGCGCTTGTGCACGAGCCTGTCGCGGAACGGATCAGGCGAATGGTGGAGGGGGGGGGGAGCTCGCGGTGTAAATGGTCAACATTTGGATTGTCTACGGCTGCGCAATGCAGGTACTATCAGCGCCGTGTCTCTTGTGAGGCGGCAGGTTCGGCCACGGAGGTATCGGTCGAGGGCTCCGGCTTCGACAATGAGATCCTTGGCGTTGCCGCTGCGGCCGCCCTCGGTGCGCTGTTACACTGCGGGGTTCCTGCGGCGAGCGTTGAGCGAGCGATGCGGAAATTTGAGCCGCTGCCGCATCGCATGCGGGAAGTGATGTCGCGAGGAGGCGTCGCATTTATCGATGACTCCAAGGCGACGACCTTAGCCGCCCTGGAAGCGGCCTTGCAGATGGTGGGCAGGCCCGTGCGTCTCATTGCGGGTGGGCGGATCAAGGAGCACGTGCTGGATGGGGTGCGGGCCATGCTTGGCCAGAAAGCCCGCGCCGTGTACCTGATCGGGGAGGCAGCTGAGGTCATGGCGAGCGCGTGGCACGGTGCGGTTCCGTGCAAATCGTGCGGAACGCTGCAGAGAGCGGTTGAGGAGGCGTGGATGGATGCTGAGGCCGGGGAGGCAGTTCTGCTGGCACCGGGGTGTGCAAGCTTTGATCAGTTCAGGAATTTCGAAGATCGGGGAAATCGGTTCGCAGAAATTGTGAGGTTGCTACATGAAAAAAAGTAAGGTTAGTTCTCCATGGATGGTCGTTGGTGTGGTTGCGGCGACACATGTTGTCGTCGGCATGGCGCTTATGATTCAGGGGTGTGGTACGAGCGGCCCGATTGCTCCCCCGCCAGAGCCGAAGATGCCGGAGATCGCTGCTCCGACGCCTCCGGCCGCGCCGTCTCTTGTTGTGCCGGCTCCGCAGTTTCCTGTGGCCAATCCTGAAGTCAAGCCGCAGCAGCCGGAGACGACTCCTTACACTGTCGCAAAGGGAGATAGCCTGTCAGTGATCTGTAAACGGTTTCACGTGGACAGGGCCGAAGTCATGGCTCTCAACGGCATCAAGGACGTGAACAAGCTGCGCGTGGGCCAGAAGCTTGTGCTGCCCAAGGGCGTGGTTGTCCCGAAGACAGTCAGTCATTCCAAGCCCGCGGCGGTCAAGCCTGCGGCGGCCAAGCATACGGCAGTGGTCGCAGATGCCGCTGGCGGCGGCGCGTATGTGGTGAAGGCCGGGGATTCCCTGTCGGTCATCGCGAAGCGTCACAAGACGACGTCGAGCGCGATTCGTCAGGCCAATAACATCAAGGGCGATAGGATCTCGGTCGGCCAGAAGCTGGTTATTCCGGGCGCTGCCGCTGCCGCGGTCGCGCCTGCGGCGCCGTCCGAAGCCGCGCCGACGGTGCTCCCTGCGGCTCCGGCCGAAGCCGCGCCTGCGGTCCCTGCGGCGCCTGACGCTGCTCCGGCGCCAGATGCGCCCCCGCCCAGCGAGTTCGATGAGATGCAGAAGTCAGCAGCTCCTGCGGGCGCACCTGCGGCGGCGCCGGCTGCCGCTGTGCGCGAGCACACGGTTGAACAGGGCGAGGATCTTTACACCGTGGCCATGATGTATGGAGTCGGCGTCAAGGAACTGAAGACGGAAAACGGCCTGACGGATACGGCGGTTGCCCCCGGTACACGCCTCAAGATTCCCGCTGCCCTATAGACTGCTGTGCGTCGAACTACGGTCACACTGTTGTTCATAGTCGCAGTATTGCTTGCCCTCGGGGCGGTAATGCTTGCGAGCACGAGCAGCGTAAGAGCCGATGCGACGTTTAAGGATCCATACCATTTTCTGAAGCTGCAATTGATGTGGATTGCCGTGGGGCTGGGCTGTTCGCTGGTGGTGCTCCGGTTTGATTACCACTGGTGGCAGAAGGTGATGATCCCTCTGGGGCTTGTGTCGCTCCTCTTGCTCGTCATGGTTCTCATCCCCCATGTCGGCGTCCGGATCGGGGGCAGCAAACGCTGGCTCAGGGTTGGGCCTATCACCGTCCAGCCGTCTGAGCTGGCGAAGATCACCCTTGCGATGGGCGTGGCGTGGTGGATGACGCGGCCTGGACGTCGTCTGCAGTCCTTCTGGGAGGGGATTGCCGCGCCGCTGGGTGGGGTTGGCCTGGTTCTGGTCCTCCTGATCGCGGAACCGGACTTCGGCACGCTCATGTTGTGCGGCGTGGTAGGCATGGCAATGCTCTTCGTGGGTGGATCCAACTGGAAACATCTCGCGGGTCTCGGCTTGTTGGGCTGCGTGCCGCTGTCTCTCTTCGTGATGAACGATCCCGTGCGGCTCCAGCGAATCCTGGCCTTCCTCTGGCCCGAGAAGTATCCGAAGGTCGCTTACCACCTCATGCAGTCCAAGGTGGCCTTTACGCGAGGGGAGATCTTTGGCGTCGGGCTGGGAAACAGCATCCAGAAGCAGTTCTATCTGCCGGAGGCCCATACGGATTTCATTCTTGCGATTATGGGGGAGGAGCTCGGGCTGATCGCGACCGGTTCTATTGTTCTTCTCTTCGCGGGTCTGTTGCTCTGCGGGCTCACGATCAGCAGTCGCGCGCCCGACCCGTTCGGACGCCTTCTGGGGTTCGGCCTTACGCTGATGCTGACCGTGCAGGCGGCGATGAACATTGCCGTGGTGACGGGAAGCATGCCGACCAAGGGGTTGCCGCTCCCCTTCATCAGCTACGGCGGATCAAGCATGGTGGCGTCGCTTGTCATGGTTAGCATTCTTCTGAACATAGCCAGACATTGCGAGCAGGACCACGACGACGCACACACCCGGACAATCTGGGATCGCGTTCATTCGGTCTAGCATCGTGATGACCTCCGCAGGGCGGATGGTCGCTCCCATATCGCTTTTTTCATCCACATGAACCGCAGGAATGAATTCTTTGCCCTGTTCGGGGTGTCGGCGGTCCTGCACATAGGCTGCGCAATCGGAATAGGCCTGGTGATGTACCGGGTGGGACAGATTGCCTCTGCTCCAGTGCTCGTGGAGGGCGGCGCCAGTGTCCTGGTCACACTGGAAGTGCCATTCGTGAAGGAGCCCGGTGTGGCTCCCGTCCCGCCGGCGCAGCCTTCCCCGGCCTCCCCGCCCGCAACGGTCGCCTCCGAGCTGCCTGCGGCGGAACCGGTTGCCATCGTCGCTGTTGAGCCGGCGCCGCAGGAGCCTTTGGCGCAGGAGCCAGCCGTTCTGGATACGGCCCTTTCTCTTCCCCCACTGCCCGCCCCCGAGTTGGCAAGGTCGCCAGGGCCCGCGCCCGAGCTGGCAAGGTCGCCAGGGCCCGCGCCTGAGGTGGATGGGGGGGCTGTGGCCGCGGCGGAACCCCCATCTACGCCGCCCCCGTCGGCCGGTTCAGGAGCCAACGACAGACGCGCCAGTGGCGTGCAGGGGGCAGAGAATTTTGAGACGGATCTGAGGCCGGCCTATCCGCCGGGTGCGCGTCTGCGCAACGAGGAGGGTGCTGTGCGTGCTCTGGTAGAGCTGACGAGCGCCGGTCGCGCGAAAGAAGTCACGCTGGAGGCGAGCAGTGGCTTCGCATCACTGGACAAAGTCGCTCTGGACGCCATTCGCAAGGCCCACTTTCGCGCGAAGTCCGGCGCTGTGAAGGAAGGAGCCCTGATGCGGCTCAGCATCCGTTTCAAACTCGCGGATGAAGCGCTCCGCCCGTGAATTCAGAAATGGAGACCTCGCTCTGGGTGAAGGCCGCGAGGTCCTTGATTCGCAGGGTGCCCTTTGCAAGGTCGTCAGGGCCAAGGTAGATGGCGTGCGCGCAGCCTGCCTTGGCGGCTCGTGCGAAGAAGTGTTTGGCTTTTTCCGGCGAGAGCGCCAGGTCGACCGGGCCGCCGCTGCGTCGTCGTGCCGTTGCGAGGGCCATGGCCGCGGCCCGCTGCTCAGGCTGCATGTAGCTGACGGCAAGTCCGCCGCTGCCCTGCGTCAAGGCCGGGAGTTTTCCGCGCGCCTCCAGAAGATCGGCCACCACGACATCGCCGAAACCAAGCCCCACGGCCGTCTCGGGCTTGCCGCCGATATCGCTGAGAAGATTGTCGTAGCGTCCTCCTCCGAAAATGGCGCGGCATTCGCGCGCCGTATCAAAGGCCTCGAACACAATGCCCGTGTAATAGGAAAGCCCGCGGACAACGCCGATATCGAACTGAATCGCAGCGCGTAGCCCGTATTCGACCGCAAGGCTCTGGAACTCCAGCAGCCGGTCCAATGACGCTGAGGAGCCTGGCAGCAGCAGCCCGGCCTGATCGAGCGTGTGCACCTCAAACAAGCGGAACACGGATGCGACCGCGGCTGCGTCCAGCCCCTTCTCGACGAGCATAACGCGCATATTCTCGTCGTCGATCTTGCCGCGCTTGTCGAGAACGAGGAAGATTCCGCCATGAAGAGGGTCGGGGATTCCCAGGGCCACAAGCAGGTCGCCGATCAGGCGCCGGCTGTTGTAGTGAACCTTGAAATCGGCGGGCGTGAGGCCCATGCGGCGCAGCGCCTCCACGGCGGCAGCGATGATCTCTACCTCGGCGGACACGGCGGGCTCGCCCACAATGTCGAGATTCCACTGGTAGTGCTCGCGCTTTCGTCCGCGGGTCATGCGCTCATAGCGAAAGCACTGTGCGATCGTGTGCCACTTGATGGGGAAGCTGAGCGCGGTCTGCCGCGCGGCAACCATGCGCGCGAGCGTCGGGGTCATCTCCGGGCGCAGGGCCAGCTCGCGTCCGCTCTTGTCGAGGAACGTGTAGATTTGCTCGACGATTTCCTCGCCAGCCTTGCGTTTGAGAAGGTCGAGGGTTTCCACCACGCAGGCGTCATACGGCACGAACCCGTGGAGCTCGGCCGACTGGCGCCATGCGTCGAAGATGCGGTTGCGCACCACCATGTCTTCCGGGTAGAAATCGCGCATTCCCCTCGGCGCAGAAAAACTGGTACAGGATTCCATCATGACTCGCGAAGAGCTTTCGGTTTTAGCGGGCCGCGCCTGAGGCCAGGCGCGGCAGGCCTCACGTGGCCGGCGCGGAGGACTTGGCGAACGCAAGGACGTCCGCCTTCATCTTGCGCCCCGACTTGAACTTGACGACGCGGCGTTCCGGAATCTGCACGACGTGAGTGGGCTGGTGCGGATTGCGCCCGATGCGCGCTTTCCGGGTGCAGAGCTCGAAGACGCCAAAGTCCCGGAACTCCACTCGGTTGCCGTGGGCCAGCGCGTCCGTGATGTGGTCCAGGGTCTTCTGGACCACGGCAAACACGTCTTCCTGAATGAGGTTAGTTTCGGCCGCAATCTTGAGGACCAGTTCTCGTTTGGTGATGGTTTTCTCGTTCATGCTACCCGTCCTTTCTTGCTCTTGTTCCGTTACTCATTCGCCCTTCACACACTTCAGGCCAGCGCTCGCGCAATGGCTTCCACCGCGTCGGGAACGAGCGCCAGCTCGGGTTTCGCTGCTGCGCGCGCTTTAATTTCCACGCTGTTCTTTGCAAGTGACCGCTCGCCAATCACCACGCGCAGGGGAAAACCAACCAGGTCCGCATCCTTAAACTTGACACCGGGGCGCTCGTCGCGATTGTCGATCAATGTGTCGATGCCGCGCGCTTCCAGGTCGGCCGCCAGGCGCAGGCATACCTGCATGCACTCGGGCTTCTCCGGGTTCAATGCCAGGATCGCCACCTGATAGGGCGCAACCGCAGTAGGCCAGATGATTCCATTGTCGTCGTGGCTCTGCTCAATGATCGCCTGGAGAGTCCGGCTGACGCCGATGCCGTAGCAGCCCATCACGCAAGGCTTGCGCTGCCCCGCCTCGTCGATGAATGAGGAGTCCAGTTTTTCGGAATACTTGGTGCCCAGCTTGAACACATGGCCCACTTCGATGCCGCGCTTCTCGTGCAGAACGGCGCCGCACTTCGGGCACGCATCCCCCTCGCGGACAGTGCAGAAATCGGAAAAGGCTGCAATTGCGCAGTCGGTATCGATCGCGACCCCGCGCAGGTGTGTATCAGCCTTGTTCGCCCCTGCCACAAGGCCTCGGCGACCTTGGAGGCTCGTGTCTGCGTAGATGGGAATCTGCAGCCCCACGGGCCCGGCAAAGCCGATCGGCGCCCCTGTGACCTTGAGGATGGTGGACTCGTCGGCCATGGCGAGCTCAGGGGTTTCAAAGTGCCGCACGAGTTTGTGCTCATTTACGTCGCGATCCCCGGGAACGAGAACGGCGATGGGGCTGCCCCGCAGCACATAGATGATGGTCTTTACAAGATCTGCGGGCGCACATTTAAGAAACGAGGAGACCTCCCCGATGGTCCGGCAGTCGGGCGTGGCGACTTCCGCGGGCGCTGCCGCACAGGCGGCTGCGTCGAGCGGCTGCCGCTGACGCAGCGTCCGTTCGGCCCGTTCCATGTTTGCGGCATACGCGCAGGCTTCGCATTCCACGAGGCCGTCCTCCCCGGAATCCGCCAGCACCATGAACTCGTGGGACCATTTGCCGCCCATGGCGCCGGAATCGGCCTCTACGGCTTTTGTGCGCAGACCGCAGCGGGTGAAGATGCGCACGTAGGCGTCGTACATGGCCTGATAGCTCTTGTCGGCCGCGTCCATGCTTACGTCGAAGCTGTAGGCGTCCTTCATCAGGAATTCCTTGGACCGCATCAAGCCGAACCGCGGGCGGATCTCATCGCGGAACTTATTCTGGATTTGGTAGAAAGTCTTCGGCATCTGCCGGTACGAGCTGATCTCGCGGGAGATCAGATCCGTGATGACTTCTTCATGGGTGGGGCCCAGCACCATGCCTCGGCCCTGCCGATCCTTGAGCTTAAACATCGTATCGCCCAGGGCTTGCAGGCGCTCGGTGCGTTCCCAGAGATCACGGGGCTGGAGGGCGGGCATGAGCACTTCGATGGCCCCGGCTCGATCCATCTCCTCGCGTACGATCCGTTCCACTTTGCGCAAGGCGCGCAGCCCCAACGGCATGAACGTATAGAGCCCTCCCGCCAGCTTTCGCACGAGGCCGGCGCGTACCAGAAGCTTGTGGCTGGGGATCTCTGCCTCCTGCGGATCATCGCGCAGGGTGGGTATCAAACTGTCGGTCCAAAGCATAACTACCTCACCTTTTTCGCTGTATTTCACACTAAGCCATAGGCTTATGCAAGAGAAAAAAGAAATAGGGCAAGGCCATGCTCAGTGTGCGTTAAAGAGGATGGCTGCCCCGATGCCAAAAACGCATAAATCCACGATGGCGTGGCTGACGTAGCCTGGCCAGATGGATCGGTACCGGAGGTACATCAGGGACCAGATTGCTCCGCCCGTGAAGACTCCAAGTGAGCAGAGCACAACGGGCCATGGCTTCAGGAATACGCTCAGCGCGATGGCGTGATGGATGGTGAAGAAGAATGCGGACGCAAAGATTGCCCCGCGCGGCGGCAGGAGCGTTTCGCACTGCTGCACGCAGAACCAGCGCCATACATATTCCTCAAGGACTGAGTTGACCAGGATCCAATAGAGTGCTGCGGCGAGGTATACCGGGAGCGTGCCAAGGCCTACATCCCTCATCTTCTGCGCCATCAGGGCGTGATCGATCACCGTGTTTCCGAAGCGGAAGTAGCCGGCGAGGATAAGTGCGGAAATCGTCAGGCCCGAGAGAAGCGCCATGCCAAAGCCGCCGCGCCGCGGCGGAGACCAGCTCACCGGCTCACGGTCAATCCACAAGCGCCACGCGAGCGGCAGCCCGAAAAGCCACGCTTTGCTGAGTCCAAAACACACGGCTCCGAGACGCGTGTCGGGAAAAAGGACCATTCCGGCGAGCACGCCCAGCGTGGGCGCCGTCACGAGCAGGACGAGGGAGAGGATGGCTCGCGAAGTCTTCATCGGTCGGAGCAGAATGCGCGCACTTCCCCGATATCGGTTGCGTCGGCCAGAAGCATGACCAGACGGTCCACGCCAAGGGCCACTCCGCCGCAGGGCGGCAGGCCGCGCTGGAGCGCCGCGAGGAACTCCTCGTCGAGCTCGTAGGCGGGCTTGCCCATGTGGCGACGTTCCTCCGCGCACGCCTCGAATCGTCTGCGCTGCTCGAACGCGTCGGTCAGCTCGGTGAAGGCATTGGCCAGCTCGATGCCGCCGATATAGAGCTCCCAGCGTTCGGCGTGGGGAGGTGGGCCTTCCGTGCAGCGCGACAGGGCTGCGGCCTGCGGCGGGTAGTCGATCAGCACGATGGGCCGGTCTGCCGGCAGATTGGGCTCGATCTTGCAGACCGTGTCGAGATCGAAACGGTCCGCATCGTACGCGATCAAGGGGTCCCACCCGGCGAAGCGCTGAAACGCCGAGGAGACCGACCACTTGTCCCAGAGCGTGCCCGTCTCGATGTGCTGTCCGCGGTAGCCCATCCGGGTTGAGCCGAGGACCTCCTTGCAGACAAAAGGGATCAGGAGCTGCATGTCCTCGAGGATGCCGAGATAGTCGGCATCGAGCCGGTACCACTCGAGCATCGTGAATTCCGGGTTGTGCAGGCGGCCGCGTTCTCCGGCGCGGAAGCAAGGCCCGATCTGGTAGATGCGCGGCAGGCCCTCTG
Organism: uncultured Victivallales bacterium; assembly: GCA_964424705.1. Classification (GTDB taxonomy): domain Bacteria; phylum Verrucomicrobiota; class Kiritimatiellia; order UBA8416; family CAYRKB01; genus CAYRKB01. The sequence continues at coordinate 11,657 of CAYRKB010000031.1, read as the reverse complement.
CCAAGAGGCGCTTCATGTGCAGTTCGGGCGAGGTTCTCAGGAAGCCGCTGCCGGCGGGCTGGGCGTCGATGTGCAGCTCCAGGGCCGGAGTCGGCACCAGCACGGGCGTCTCAACCTCCACGAAGCCGCGCTTTTCAAAGAAGCGGCGGATCGCTGCGAGGGCGAGGGATCGCAGTGCGAGCAGCTGGTGCCGCGTGCTATTCATGGGCTATCGGTCCCTGCCCGCCCGGCCGGCATGGCGCGCCCGCGCAGGTCCCCGGCCTTCCCTGACTACTTCTTGGTCACGCGGTCCGCATACTCGCCGGTGCGCGTATCGATGCGGATCGTTTCGCCTTGGAGGACGAAGAGCGGAACGGGCAGCTGGTATCCGCCTTCGACCGTGGCCGGCTTCATCACGTTGGTGGCCGTGTTGCCGCGGGCCCCCGGCTCGGTGACGATCACCTTCTTCTCGATGAAGTTCGGTAACGTGAAGTCGATCGGTATGCCGTTGTGAAAAAGAACCTGCACGGGAAGGTCCTCGACCAGAAAGTGCCGGTTCTCTCCAAGGGTTTCCGCGCTGATGTGGACCTGCGCGTAGTCATCGTCGATAAAAACATACTGATCGCCGTCCGCGTAGGAGTATCGCATCTTTTTTTCCTCCAGCTGCGGCTGGCCAACCCGGTCGTCCGACCGGTAGGCTCTGGTCAGCGTGGAGCCGTTGATCATGTTCTTGAGCTTGCACGTGTAGACCGCCTGCCCCTTGCCTGGCTTCACGAATGTGAATTCTGTGATGAGGTAGGGCTGCCCATCGATCTCGACTTTCAGTCCCTTGCGCAAATCCGACGCCGTATACATCCTGCAGACTCCCTTCTTCATACGCCCCGCGCCAGACATCCTGCCCGGGGTCTTGAAAAGCGGCGGCACTTTAGTTTTCGGAGCCGCCGTTGTCAACAAGGGGAATTTCAGGGCAAAATGTGGTACCGAATCGGGCGTAAGACAAAATTCTTTACGGCGAGAATGCTGGCTCATGCGGCGCTGGGCACGGGAGCGATACGATCGGCCTGTTCGGCGAGACGGTGTTTCCAAGCGTCAGCGTCCCGTCGGCTTGCATTGATGCAACGTAGCGCAAGACCGCCGCGCTTTACCTGCCTTCTGAATTCCGTCTCACGCCAGGCGTGGAACCTGAGAAATTTGCAGCCTGGCCGCTTCTGCGGGTCGCCTCGACCGGCGTGCACTGTACCGGGACCGACCCGAAACAGTTCTTCTCCACGCTGGATCGGGAGAAAGCAGGGAAAGGGAGAGGCGAAGAACCTTAGGCAACTCCTGGGGCGGGACCGAGCCGGCGAGCTGGCGGCAATCTGTACACACAGTCGAACTGCGTTGACAATCCTTACCTTAAGCATACAATTTATTCCGCTTCGTCCCCCCTCGGTAACTGTTGCGCGAAGCACGTCTCCGGGGATCGACGCGAGCCATGCAAGAGGAGGAGAAGACGAGCTGTCATGCAGTCCATTAAGGCCATAGTTCTTACCTGTGATAAGTATCGTGCCATAACTGATCATATGCTGTTCAAGTACGAGCAGCTCTGGCCCGGTCACCCCTTTCACTTCCGAGTTCCGTATCAGGAGTTCGCCCCTACACTGGCAACTGGGAAAGTGGAGTACAAGAAATCTGAAATCGGCATCAAAGCGACGGTTCTCACGCTTCTGGATGACCTGGATGACGAGGAGTGGGTCTATTGGTGCATCGACGATAAGTATCCAATCGCGGTGGACGTGCCACGAGTAGAAGAGATGTATCGGTGGCTTGCCAGACAAACCGAGATCAGCGGGATACTGTTCTGTCGTTGCAGGAGCATGTGGGACAGCCGATGCTTGACGGGGCGCGCCATTGTCGATGATGTGAAAGAGACCTACCTGGAGAGGAAAGGATATGAGCAGATCTGGATCCATCAGTTCCTGCGGGTGAAAGTGCTTCGCCATCTTTTCGGGTCTTTTCCCGATGTGATTCCCTCTGCCAAGTCCATGGATGAGCTGAAGCGACAAGTCACAAAGCCTCTGACGCATCGCATCTTTGTCAGCCAGGAAAATAACGCCGTCTTTGGCGAGAGCGCTGCGCGCGGCATCGTGACAAGGAACTGCCATGCAAGCATGGTCGCGAATGGCCTCGCGTTGCCCCCCTGGTTTTCGAAAGCAACGGTCCATGACGTCATAATGGGAGGGGAGATCCGCCCCGCCTGACCGCCGCAATGACAGATAACTCTCAAAGTGGCCAGTGCTGCGGGGATGCGGACCTGTCGTCTTTTGTGAGCGACACCCCGGACTGCTTTGCTGCGATTGATGCGCGCGTGCTGGTGGCGCACCTGCAGAATGCTGCAATCCACGGCGCTGCAAATCTGAAGACGATCTACACTGCGGCTGAACAGGCCGAAATACTGCAGGCGGAGCCGGGGCGACGTCGCCAGGAGAAGATCGCGGGCAAGCTGGCGGTCAAGCTCATAGCGGCCAACGTTCTGAAACATTGGTTTGATGAAACCGCCGCGCTTGCTGCTCTTGAGGTGCTTTCGCCCGGAACGCCCGTGCAGGTGGGCGCTCCTGCAAGTTCCCGCGCGCATGCGCTGCTTAAGACGCTCTACTTTTCACTCACTCACAACGACCGGTTTGTATGCGCGGCTGTGGGCGTTGAGCCCGTTGGCATTGATGTCGAAACGATCGCCCCCCTGACGCCGGCCATGATGCGTGAGATTGGTGTGCTGCCATCGCTTCCAGAGCCGCTGCCCCTGATGGCTTTTACTCAAAAAGAGGCAGTTCTTAAGGCAGCTGCCATAGGTCTGGAGGCGGATCTGAAGACGGTTGCATTGGGAGAGATCGGTCAGGGGCAGCTGGCAACAGCCACCTTCCGCAAGACTCGTTACGACGTTGTAAGCGCCATCGAGCAGGGATGTATTGTCTCGCTCGCCCGCCGGATCTCCCCGCCCGTCAGCCGATCGGAAGCGATTCCCAGTACGATTCAAGAAGTCATGTGGCTCATGAGCCAGCTGGATGGGTTTGGCGCTACGCACAACGTGGGCCGCACCACCCGATTGCGTGGCCCCTTGAATGTTAAGGCCTTTTCCCGTTCGGTTCAGCATATCGTTGAGCGGCATAAGGTCTTGCGAACGGTGTTTCGCGAGACGGAGGAGTCCTGCCGGTGTGAAGTGTTGTCCCGCGTTGTAATCCCGATTGTCTTTGAATCATTCT
>CAYRKB010000031.1:0-8429 GCA_964424705.1 uncultured Victivallales bacterium | reverse complement strand
ACTACTCATCCGAGCCGGCGCTGTTGCGGGCGAGGCAGCGCTGTGCCCTTGAAATGCAGAAGCCTTTTGACCTTGCCCACGGGCCCTTGGTGAGGTGCTTTCTTTTCGAAGTGGGACCTGATGACCATTGTCTCCAGTTCATTTTTCATCACACGATCATTGACGGGTCTTCGGTCGACGTATTCTGGCACGAGCTCGCCATCTGCTACCGGGCGTTCCGGGAGGGGCGGAGCCCTGTCCTGCCTGCCATGTCGTGGCAGTATGGGGATTACGCCCGGGAACAGCGGCTGCGCCTGACACCGGGCCGAATAGACACGCTGCTGGCGTTCTGGCGAGCAAGCCTGGCGGGCGCTCCCGCCCGCCTCGAGTTGCCGCTGGATCATGCCCGTCCCCTTTATTCTACATTCGGATCGGACGACGTAGAGTGCGAGTTGCCGGGAAAGCTGCTTCACGCCCTGCGAGAGTTGCGGGCCGCCGAGAAGGTAAGCCTGTTTGTCGTGTTCTTGGCGGCTTTTGAGGTGTTCCTGGCGCGCGTGAGCGGGCAGAAGGATCTCGTGGTGGGCGTGCCGTTCGTGAACCGACGGGATGAGAAGACGCAGCAATTGATAGGCTGCTTTGTCAACCCGCTGCCAGTCCGCGCGCATTTGCAGGAGTCCGTCCGGTTCCGGGAGTTGCTGGCAGAAGCTCAGGCGTCATTGAAATCGGCTATGGCTCATCATGATCTGCCCTTTTCGGTGTTGGTCGAGAAGTTGGCGCCGCACCGCCGTACGGCCTGCCCCCCCATCTTTCAGGCCGGAATTGTGCTTTTTCGCGAGGAGGTCGATGGGACGGAGCTTGCGGGGCTGACGCAGGAAGATCGCAGGGGCCCAGCAGGTGGAACCACCTGCGACCTTAATGTGTATGTGGCCGTCGCCAAGGATGGCGGGCGCGTACGATTCGAGTTCAACCGCGAGCTCTTTGAAGCGTCTACCATCCGCCGCTTGGCGGAACAGTACATGCGGCTCTTGGAGGATATTGCAGCCAATCCTGACGGGGTTATCAGCACTGGCTTTGATCCTGCCGGCCAAGGACTGCAGCCTGCTCAGGCCTCCGCACGGGATCAGAGTGTGCGTAGTTGCGTCATTGTTGGTGAAGGAAGTCTTGCGGCGACGGGTCAGGATCTCTCGGAACGGACCTGCTGCCAGCCTGTTGGCGAGATTTCCCTGCTGGCGGGCGCAGAACGGGAAATGTTGCTCACGAAATGGAATGCCGGCCCGGCCACCTCTCCCCCGGAGCTCTGCGTTCACGAGTTGTTCGAACAGAAGGCGGAGACAATTGCGACAACGCCCGCGGTGGTGTTTGATGGAGCATCGCTGACCTATCAACAACTCAACGAGCAATCTAACAGGCTGGCGCACTACTTGCGGGCACTAGGCGTGCTTCCGGAGAGCCGCATAGGGGTGTGCATCGACCGCGCGCCCAACATGGTCGTCGGATTGCTGGCAACGCTGAAAGCGGGCGGGGCCTACGTTCCGCTTGATCCCGCGTATCCAGCGGAACGGCTGGCCTTCATGCTGGCGGATTCAGACCCCAAAGCCATCCTAACTCAGAAGTCACTTGTGGCCTCGCTCCCCAATCATCGCCTGCCCGTGATCTGCCTGGATGACTTGCCGGAACAAGTGGCGCGGGAATCTGCAGCCAATCCTGTCTCCGCCGTTCTGCCGTCAAACTTGGCCTACGTCATTTACACTTCGGGGTCGACCGGACGACCCAAAGGCGTGCTGGTTGAGCACCGTGCTCTGGCGAACTATACGGTGGCTGCAATACAGAAATTCGGGGTGGGGGCTGGCGATCGAATGCTCCAGTTTGCCTCCATAAACTTCGACGCCAGTGCGGAAGAGATATACCCCTGCCTGGCCGGTGGGGCGACTCTGGTTCTACGTACCGAGGAGATGATTAAGACCGCAGCGACATTTTTCGACCTCTGCCGGACGTGGAACGTGACCCTGCTGGATTTGCCGACCGCCTACTGGAGCCATCTTGTTGGCCAGATGGAAAGGGAAGACCTGTCGTTGCCGCCGGCGGTACGGATTGTGATCATAGGGGGTGAGAGCGCATTGCCCGCCCGGGTTGCCGCCTGGCACAAGAGGGTTCAGGGCAGCGCAAGACTGTTCAATACCTATGGCCCCACTGAAACAACCATTGTGGCAACCTGGTGTGAGCTGGCCGACACGCCCGGGTCCGCGCTTCCGATCGGGCGCCCCATACCCAATGCCCAGGTTTATGTTCTTGATCCCGCGCTGCAACCAGTTCCCATCGGGGTTGCCGGCGAATTGTGTATTGGCGGGAGCGGCCTGGCGCGCGGGTATTTGAATCAACCGGAACTGACTGCAGAACGGTTCATCGCCAATCCTTATGACAAAGCGCCGAATGCGAGACTGTACAGAACCGGGGACGTAGTCCGGTTTCTCCCGGATGGCAATCTGGAATTCATCGGGCGACAGGATCAGCAGGTGAAGATCCGCGGCTACCGCGTGGACCTGACAGAAGTGGAGACCGCACTTGCCTTGCACCCGGCAATTCGCGAAAACGCCGTGACAGTTCTGGATGTTGGCCCGGACGACAGGCGGCTTGTGGCGTATGCCGTGCCTGTGGATGGCTCGGTGCTGCCGGACACCGAAGCGTTGCGCCGTTTTTTGAAGAATACGCTACCGGATTACATGATTCCCGGAGCGTTTGTCATGCTGGACTGCCTGCCCGTGGGCCTCAACGGCAAGATTGATCGCAAAGCATTTCCCGCTCCCGCCAGTGAATTGTTCGAAACGGCATGCACGTCCGCTGCCCCCAGAAACGTAACTGAAGCGCTCCTGGCGGCTATCTGGTGTGAGGTCGTGGGCCTGAAGCGGGTGGGAATACATGACAACTTCTTTGACCGAGGCGGCCATTCCCTGCTGGGCGTCAGGTTGGTGACACAGATACGTTCGGCGTTTCAGTGTGACCTACCCTTGCGAAGTCTGTTTCAAGCTCCCACAATTGCCGAGCTGGCTGGACTTATACAGTCCGGGCACTGTCCGGATGAGTCGAAGATCCACCTTGTCGAAGTGCAAAAAGGGAGGTCTGGCCTGCCACTGTTCTTCGTTCCCGGAGGCGGGGGAGGAGAGAGCCAGTATATGGTTTACGCACGGATGATGCGTCAGCTGGGACATGACCTTCCGGTCTACGGATTTCGAGTGTGGGGACTGGATGGCCGGACGAAGCCGAAGAACAGCGTGAAGGCGCTGGCCTTTGCGTTCATCGCCGAACTAATAACGGTTCAACCGCAGGGCCCGTATTTTCTGGCGGGCGAATGCCTGGGCGGAATTCTAGCCTATGAGATGGCCCAGCAATTGCGCGCGCGCGGCGCGCGCGTGGCTTTCCTGGGAATGATGGACACTTCCTGTCCCAGCATGGGGTCTTTTCTGCGGAATGTTGCAGGCAAGCTGAGGCCGCATTGTGACCAGTTTCTCGGGCGAATACTGCAATTGCCCTGGTCCCGACGGCTGACCGGGCTGCCGGGCGCGATAGCTACGACAATGAAGCAGATTGGAAATGATCTGGGATACGTACGGTCACATCCGCTTGAGAAGACAGCTCCGGAGCAGCGAAGGCTTCAGGTCAGGCAGGTGCGGTACACGTACACAAGAACCTTGCTGCGCTACCAACCGAAGCCCTACGACGGCAAAATCACGATGCTGCTGACAAATGACTTCAAATCCGTGTCCGGACCACCAGCTGCCTGGCGAAAGTGGGCCTGCGGCGGGTTGGAGGTTCATCGTCTGGAAGGGAATCACAAGGATTACGTTCGAGATCAGGCCGTGACGACCGGCCGTGTATTCGGCCAATGCCTGACTAGGGCGCGCCAAGAGGCAGAAGCCCGTCAAGATGCCCGGGAGAAGACTGCTTCGGAGAGCCGTTTGGGCTTGTTCTCAACGGGGGATGGGGTATAGGGTCCGGCCAGATGAGAAGGCAAGAGATGTGCGGGCGGGAGCGTTTCAGTGCGGATAGCGGCTCATGAAATCCACCGCATCGAAATCACCAGTCCGGTTCAGCGTGGATATTTCAGACGGGTGGACATTTTCCTCCCGGCGGCGGTCACGCTGGTGGTTGAACTCCGCTCGTCCTGGTGACCTAGACGTCGATCTGCCACATTGTTGGAATGCAGACGACGCGTATGAGATGGGCGTTGAGTACCGCCGTGGGTGGGGGTCGTACCGCAGTACATTCCGAACCCCTCCCGGGGAAGTGCCGGCCGATTCTGTCTGGCGGCTGGAGTCGGAGGGCTTCTACGGGACAGGGGACCTGTGGCTGAACGGCCGGAAAGTGGCCGCGCTTGATGGACAGTTTCTTGGATTCTCCGAGGAGTGTGGGCCAATCCTGAATTCAGGCGGAATGAATACCGTGGGGATCCGGCTGACGAACCGATGCGGCCGGAATGTTCTTCCCGGGATCCGGATGCCTGACTTTACCCTTCATGGCGGATTGGCCGGCAGGCTGCGACTGGTGCGTTTCCCCTCTTTGCGGTTTGGCCAGGGCATCTTCATTCGCTGCGAAGATGCCATGGTGGCGGCACCTGTGGCGGCCGTCTTCTTTTCCGTGGCGAACAGTTCCAGTCGCGCCCGGGCGTGGTCGGCGCTCTTTGAGGTAGAGGATGGCAACGGCTCCGTGGTTGCGACTTCAGAACCTTGCCGGGCAACGTCAGAGGCAGGTTCTGCGTTCGAGGGCGCTTGTATCAAGGTTCCCGTGCCCGGGGCGGACTTGTGGTCCATCGCACAGCCCAGGATGTACTGGGGAGTCTGCAGGCTCTTGGAGAACGGAACGACAGTGGACGAAGCCCGGGTTCGGTTCGGCTTCAGGAAAGCGGAATTTCGGCCGGACAGCGGATTCTTTCTGAACGGTGAGCGTATTGAGCTGCGCGGGGTGAACCGTCATGAGAGCCTTCCGGGCTTCGGCAATGCAATGCCGGAGTGCCTTCACCGGCTGGATGCGGAATTGATCAAGAGCATGGGCTGCAATTTTGTCCGGCTTTCGCACTATCCCCAGCACACGGCTTTTCTGGATGCGTGCGATGAACTGGGCATCCTCGTCTACGCAGAGATTGCCAGCTGGAAGAGCGTCAGGACCGGTGCCTGGCTCACATCCGCCTGCCGGCAGATGCGCAAGATGGTCGTCCGGGACCGGAACCATCCGTCGGTCATCCTCTGGGGAATGGGAAACGAATCGCGATCAAGGAAAGCCTTTCTTGAGCTAAAGCGCGTGGCCGGTGAAACCGATCCCACCCGGCCGGTTATCTATGCGGAGAATCACATGTACCGCGCCAGGCGCGAGCACATCCCGGGCATTCCCGATGTCTGGGGCTGCAACTACGCCTTCAAGACCGAGGAGAACGCCATCGAAGATGGACGCGATGGAAGTTGCCTGCGAAGCGTGGTCATCAGCGAATGCTCCAACCAGCCCGAAACCCTACGGGGCGATACCGGGCGCGAACTGGAACAGGTCCGGACCATCGAGGAGGACCTGGCGCTATTCAGGAACAATCCGTGCGTGGCAGGCTTCGCGCTCTGGTGTTTTGGAGATTATGGAACGCTGAGAAAGAAACGCTTTATCAGGTATTCGGGCTTGGTCGACGCCTGGCGCATGCCGAAGATGTCAGCGGCGCTCATGCGTGCGATGTTCACTCAGGAGCCGTTCATGCGGACGTTCAGGCACACGGTCGACGGCAAGACCGCCTTGCATGTCTTCACTAACTGTGATGAGACTCGCCTTGAGATCCAGGGCGCAGCGCCGGCGCAGGCCGCGGGCGGCCCGCATCTCCGGTTCGAGCTTCCGAGCCATCGGGCAGAAGCACGTCTCACCGGAAGAGCGGGCGACCGGACGGTCACCGAAGTGTCCCTGCCGCCCGGGAAGGCTGTCCGCGTGACAATCGTTCCGGAGAGGCAGTGGCCCGCGGAGCGCCTGGCCAGCATCATCGTCTGCGTGACGGCTGCGGACGGTCAACCGGCAACGGACTGGAGCGGGGAGGTCCCACTGTTTGTGGATGGCCCGGCCCGGCTCGCCCGGCACACAGCCAGAAATGGGATCCTGGTGAATGGGGGAACGGGGCGCGGGTTCCTGTATCTCTCTTCGCCGCCCGCGCGCATCAGGATCGAAACGCAGCATGCCGATATGGAAAACGGCGAGCTGACGCTGGATGAGTCCGGCTCTGCCTGAGCGCGTATGCCGCGCCAACGCCGGCTGTTCAATCAGGCCGAAGGCACGCTGTCGAAGTGCCCGTCGAGTTCCTTATGGTCGGCCCCTGTGCCTGCTGAGGAAGACTGCCCGGTGGGCGTGAGGTGTTCCCCGGCAACACCCAGGATCAAGCACCGTCCTTCTCAACGATCCTTTGCTCCTCCTTCGAGCACGTCTTCGTACACCCGGATCGTATCGTCTACCGTCCGCTGGAAAGAGAACCTGCTCACGGCCGATTCGCGCCCGTCTTTGCGGAAGGCCTCCCGCTTCGCCTGGTTGGTCAACGCATCTAGGACGCTGGCCGCGGCACCTTCAATATCGCCGGGCTTCACAGCCCATCCGTTCCCTGCAAGTGATTCCATCGTGCCGGGCGCATCAACGGCGACAACCGGTGTTCCGCAGACCATGGCCGTGCGCACCGTCACAGAGGCGCCTTCCATAAGCGAAGGGAAGAAGAGGAGGTCCGAACTCTTGAGTAGATTCGTCGCGTCTTGCCTGAACCCGAGAAAGTGGAAACGATCCGCAATGCCTAGTTCAGCAGACAGCGCGCGGAGCCGTTTCTGCTCAGGCCCTTCGCCGGCGAGGCACCAATGAACGTTCAACCCCGTCCTAGCGATATGCGCCGCAACTCGTATCATGAACTGCCAGTTCTTCTTTTGTGACAGTTTGCCAATCCCGGCCACCATGTATGCCCCGCCGGAATGTTCCCGGAATTCTCCATCCGCCTCGATTCTGTCCACCGCAGTTATGTCAACGCCAGTGGGCGCAATGAATATCCGGTCGGCCGGGTAACCCGATGACTCCGCAAAAGCCTTTTTCACCGTCTCCGATATCGCGATCACCGCGGTGAAGTTGTCGGCGGAATACTTTCGTCGCGAGAAGGCATTGGATCGCACGGGGGATGCTACTCTTCTCGACAGGACTGCGGGAATCCCGGTCTTTCTGTGAATGCCAGCGGCAATTGTGGCCGCCAGCGCATCGTGCGCGTGAATCAGGTCGACTCCGAGTTCCCGCAGAGTGCCGCACAGCGACGACAGACTGAAAGGCACAAAAGGCAGAAAGGACATGCGCGGAACCGCCCTCACCGGCTGCCCGGAATCGCCGGCCTTCGCCATGAGCCTGCCATAGGGATGTGTGAAGAGCGTTGTCCTGACACGTCTTCCGGCCAGGCCCTTGACCATGTTCAGCACCTGATATTCACCACCGCCCCAGGCCGAACTCGTATGCAATTGGGCTATGTGATGCTGGCCTTTCATCGTCCTCCCGGCTCACCTTGCGACATGCAGATTCAAGCCGCGTTCGCACGTGCTTCGGCCTTCCTTTGCCAGCGCCTTGCACAGTTCTGCACCTGCAACTCCGCGAGGAACAATGGGATGATGCTGGTGATAACACACGGCTGCATGTTTTATGCTCCGGCCCGTCACTCCCGCCAGCCTCAGCCGTCGCTCGACATCGTCATCCTCTCCTCCGCCGGCCGTCACAAAATCCTCGTTGAACCCGTTGATTGTCTCGATGTCACCTTTCCAGCAGGAGAAGTTGCATCCCTTCAGCAGAGGCACATTCCGCGCTCCGCTGCCGCGCAGCCATGAAGGAATCCGGATTCCAGCCTCGATGTGCCTTGCTTCGCCCCGCAATACGGCCGGCAGCAACGTGAATAGAACCGATTCAAGGCGGCCAGACCGTATGACATCGTCGCCAAGGCGCTCTGTGAACCCGGGCCCCAGTTGTACTCTGCGGCCCACAAGGTACGCGCCCTTCTTTCTCGAAACGAGGTGCTCTTCGACAAGCCGGCTGTGTGGAATGCAGTCGGCATCCACCATGATCAGGTAATCGGCCTTTGAGCGAAATACGCCCTCGTTGAGGATGCGGCATTTCCTGAAACCGGCCTTTTCGTGCCGGCAATGACTAACCTTCCCCGCAAAAGTCGAGTCGAACGAGCCGACCAGATCGCGGACGCCGGGTCCCGAGCCGTCATCGCACACCACAATCTCGAAATCCTCCACCGACTGCCGGGTAAAGCCGATCAGCGTCCGGCGCAGAAAATCGCAATGCTCGTAGGCCGCTATCAATACCGACGCCCGCAGGTCATTCATGTTTCCATCCAATCACCGCGCCTCGAACGATCTGCGACAACGGATTGAGGAGCACCAGTGTTGCGCCGAATGATCGTTTCCCAGTCCAACCTG
>CAYRKB010000030.1:13810-33766 GCA_964424705.1 uncultured Victivallales bacterium | reverse complement strand
GCGCCAGGCGCCGCCCCTGGTCATCGGTGAAGCGCAGGCTGTACCAGTTGGTGCCAACCGACGCATACGTGAACCCGCTCACGTTCGTGCTCAACGCCACGCGCAGCGGGAAGTTCGTGAGGGTCTCGCTGTTGGTATACCCGGCGGCCCGCACGGTCACGTGCTGGGACCAGGCGTTGGTGTACGTCGTGGTCACAAAGTTGGACGACGCCGGCGCCCAGCCTTCGTTCCCGCCAGCCCGGGCGTAGGTGCGATAGTAGTACCTGCCGGGGAACAGGCCCGCGGCGTGAACGGAATGGACCCCCGCGCTTACTGACCCCACGTAGGTGTCCGCGAACCAGTTCCCCCTGTTTGAGCCCCCGTCCGACGGCCCCCAGCACATGTAGACATCCGCCACGCCGCTGCCAATCAGCCTGCCGTAAAGATCCGCGGTGATGTCCGTGATATTGCTCGCGCCCACGTTGGAGAGCGCAAGGGCGTCGAAGGAAACCGTGTGCGAATCGTTGCTGCCCGACGCGTCGATGAGCCGCGCCCAGTACTGGTATGAGCCGGTGCTGGTTATGCTCACCACGTGTTCGTAGGGGGCCACTGTGTCCGTACTGAGCAGGTTCGCCCCCTGCCAGAACTGCACCGAGGTCACCGCCTGCGTGGATTCGACCACCGCGGCAAGCTTCGCCGTGGTCGGCGCAAACAGGACCGAGCCGGAACCGGGCTTGACGAGCGTGAGCTTTGCGGGCGAGAGGCCGGGCGTCGGCAGACTTCCGATCCAGTTGGCGGGGTCGTTCCCGCTTTGCGCGCCGGACAGGCGGCGCAGCGAGTTGCTGGTCGCGTCACAGTCCGCGGGCCACGGCTGCTGATCGCCGTAGATCACTTCGTCCACGATCACCCAGAACAGCCCCGGATCCCCCACCACGTCAGGCAGCAGCGGGCGCTCGACGGCTACCCGCCCGCCGCGGTTGGACAGCTTCCCGGAGTACGGCCCGACGATCTGCACCTGACCCTCCGTCCCCCAGTAGGAATTGTAGAATCCAGCGCGCGCCGTGGAATTGGTCGAGGGATCGAACGACACCACGACCAGATAGCCGCCCGCGGGGATCGTGGTATTGGTCGCAAATACAAAGCTCGCCTCACCGTCCAGCCTGTAGGCGCCGACCTCGTTCGTCAGCGTGACCGGCACGCCCCACGGATTATGTATCTCGATAAACTCATTGTCCCCGTTGTCCACCGGGTAGTACTGGTTTGTCGGCGGGTTGTACATGATCTCGCTGATCACGACCGCCTGGGGCGCCAGCGCGTTGGCGCTGTTCGTCGTGCGCAGGGTCGTATACCAGAGCGCGTTGCCGTCAGGATACCGGCCCCACGACCGCTCATTCTCCTGGCCTTTGAAAGCCACACAATCCGCGACCCGGTCGTTCGTATTGCCCGGCAGGTACGAAAGGTACACCGCCTCCCCGCCCTTGTTCAGACCGAAGCCGGAATTCGTTGAAGGATGGAATCCGCCCACCTCGAAGAAGGTTCTCCAATTTGTGGCCGCAATGATGTTCGTCACGGGAATCGCCCACTTCTTCAGGTCGCCGCCATCGTCGCTCAGGTACCAGTTCGTAACCCCGAAGGAGATGGTTCGAGTGTTGAAAAGCTCGATCCAGTCGTTCGAGTCCTGCCACAGCGCGCCGCCCGTGTAGTCGGTGTGCGCAACGATCTCGTTGACGAGCAGGTCGCGTATCGGTGTCGGATCACTCCGGCCCGGGGACCCCTCCCTGTACGCGCTGGCCCGCCAGTTGCCACCATAATCAAGCGCGCCCTCGGGTTGGTAGTCGGGCGTCAGGGGCACCAGAGAATGCCCCGCCCCGTCGGCCGCCAGCGGCCAGCCACGCCCGTCGCTGTACGTGAAGGAAGAGAGAACACCGTTGGTCGCATCCTTCAGCGTGATCTCTTCGCCATTGTCGGAGAGGCTGCCCTGCGGGAAGTCATACACGTGCTGGTACTCGCCCGCGATCTTGATCCCGCTCGAACCGTAGCGAGCGGCGAAAGCCGCCGTGTTCTTTACCACCACCGCGTACTCGCCGGGCCCGAGGTTCTGAACCTGGCCCGCGGCAAAATCAAATGTGATCCCGGAGGTAATCCGGGTCCCGGCCAGGCCCACCGTATTGCTTCCCGTGTTCCGCACCTCGATAAACTCGAAGTCGTCCGCGGTCGATCCGTAGTTCGTCTCGGTCCCCACCGGGTCCCGTGGGTTATACATGACTTCCGTGATCAACAGTTCAGACGGCTCCGCGGTGACAAATGCCGCCTCGTTCAACGCGCTCCAGACCCCGCCTACGGTCCTCGCGCGCGCCTTCACTTTCGCGGCGTAAGGAAGAACGACCGCGCTGCCGAGCGTGCCTACGGGAAGGCCTGTCCCGTATGCACGCGGATCGGTCCCGTCCAGCGTGTAGTACACGGAGCTCGCCGACGTCATCGTCAGCTGGAACCCGTTGGTAAAGACGCCCCCCTGCTGGTTGAAGACAGGCGGATCAATGGCGGGGTAGAGACCCGCGGACTTGTATTGGCCGAGAACCGCAGTTGCTCGCGCCGGAATGCCGCTGGTCCAGGTGTCGCGCTGAGTGCGCCAGGCTGCCAATGTGTCCCCGGACGAGCCCCACCGGGCACTTTCCGCCATGATGACCGGCTCAATGCGCGCTGCAAGGTTCGTGAATCGCTGCATCACCTGATTCGTCGTAAGCGCGCCTCCATTGAAGCAGTGCCTGTAAACATGATCGGCGAAGAGCAGCTGAAAGTCTGCATTCGGAAATAGGCAGTAGTATGGGACGCCGACGCCGCTGTTCACATTTCCTCGGTCGACCCTGTTCCCTCCAAAATTCCAGCCCTCTCCATCCCACAGAACAAACCTGAACCCGCCACTGGTCGCGTTATCGCGGTTCCGCATGGCGTGCCAGTTATTGTGCGGCCAGTCTCCGTTTCCAATCCATTGCTGCACTATCATGTAGTCGATGTAGTTCTCCACATCAAGGTAGACCGGGTAGGCGGGGTTCCTTGTCCGGTCAGGGTTGTTCCCCTGAATCCTCTGGTACAACGCATTCGTCATGGGCCCCGAGTCCCTGCACAAAGTAATCAGCTGGTTCCATGCGTCTGCCGTGCCCTCGATGGCCTGTCCAATGGCAATGACATCGTAGTTTGTCTTACTGCCACCAAAATACGTCTCCCCAAATGCCTGATCCGGCTTCTCCGCCGCATTGTAGAGCCCCCAATACAGGCCATCTACGTAGAGATGGACGAAGGTTCCATGCGACCCCGGAACACCCTCCGCGATCTGAGTCTGCCGCGCGCACTCATCGAGAAAATAGAGACGCGTCCACGAGCCACCCGGCATGTAAGAGTCATTCCACCCCGCGCGCAGAGTGAACGTGTCAAAACTCGTCGTGCAGCGGGGCCCGTCAAAAAGATCCCCGTCAACGTGTCCCGGCCCGTACATGGACTTAAACAGAAACCGGAACGAATGCTTCATGGCGCTGCGTCCCGCGCCGCCCTGTATTCGAACGCCGCAGTCCACCTTGAAGACCGACGCTCCATTAGTGCCAACCCATTCGACAGTCGCCGGCCGTTCCCACAGTTGGCCAATTTGACCGTCACCACCCGCAGTACCGTTGGCATATATCCCATACGAACTGTCGAACAGGTTCGTCTTCGCGGTGACCAGCGAGACCATCGGCAGTGCTCTGAGAGCGTTGGTCATGTTGTAAAGAGGATTAGTAACAACGCTGGGGTCCATCTCATAGTCGGCGCTCCCCAATCCCCCCCACGTGGTTGGCCAGCCCGGCGGATTGTTCGTCTGCTTGAGCGCATCCGTCAGGGATACATACGTGTACGTGCTTGGCGAGCTCGCCTTATAGTTCGCCTTGGATGCCAAGGCGCGGAACACCGTGGAGCTGCTCAGGTTAATCCGGCCTGTGTACTGCGGGCTCAGCAAACTCGGCAGCTCGCAATCCTTCGTGTAGTAGATCGTGGAGCCGGCCGGCGTGCTCGTGGCAGTCACCTGGATCGGGTTGGTGAACAGGCAGCTTGGAGGCATGAACACCGGCTCCGCCGCAATGCCAACAACGCCGCCGGTGTTCGTTGAGCGGGGAGTTGCCGGCGAGAAGTACATGAGCGCCTCGCCCGGCCCTATCCCGTAGGAAACGTCTGTTACCTGCGGCGGGTACGAGGGGGAATACTCGTAAATGACATTCGTACCCTTAACAAGCGCCAAGTACCCATAGTCAGGATCCAGCTTGAAGTTCGTGTGCAATTGCGGACGCGGCGCTGACCGGTTCTTGTCCGAGGCGAACACCACCAGATACGCGTATGCCGCTATGTTCGTAGAAGCGCCGTTGGTGCAAAAAGGCCACTTCTGCAACGCCGCCGGGTTATCCGTCAGATACCAATTGGTCAAACTGATACTGGACGCTGTGCCGTTGTAGAGTTCGATCCAGTCCTTGGAGGCTAAATCCTCGTCCAGCAGCGTCTTATCGTTGCTGGCCATGAACTCGTTGATCACGAGATTCGTGGCCGCGGATGCGGACAGGGCCGCCCCAAGAAAAGCGCAATACACCCCATAGCGCAGCGCACGGACTGACGCCACGCCTACCCAATGGAGCGATGCACGGGCAACTTTCATCGCCGTCAATGGTAGCATTCAGACGGAGCGGCGACCAGATGATTCATGCCCTGAACGCGGGGGAAGTCCCTGCCGGTCTGCCCGGCAGAAACCCGAATTCCGGTCTTTCAGGACATAGCCAAACCGGGCGGATTCGGGAGTCTTCACGGCGTCCACATGCGCCGCAACGGGGCAGGGAGCGCGCGGCCAAATCCTCAGATTGACATTGGGGGGCAAATCGAAGAACGTTGCCCACCGCGGCAGGACAGGAGGATGGCGGTGCGCAAAGAAAGCATAACGAAGAAGAAATCGGGCGGGCCGGGGCTCAGCACCCTGTGCGTCCACACGGGCGTCGCCAAGGATGACGCCTACAACTCCGTCGTCACGCCGATCTATGCGACCTCCACGTTCCGCTTCGAGGCGCCCGGCCGGACGAAGGGCTACGACTACAGCCGCAGCGGCAACCCGACGCGCGCGGCGCTGGAAGAATCGCTCGCGGCGCTGGAGGGCGGCGCGCGCGCCTCCGTGACCGCAACGGGCATGGCGGCCGTCACCACCGCGCTGCACCTGCTGGAGGGCGGCGCGCATGTCATCGCGGGCCACGACATCTACGGCGGCACGCACCGGCTCTTTCACAGCGTGCTGGCGCAGCGCGGGTTCAGCTTCTCCTTTGTCGATATGCGCAGCATGCAGAGCATCCGGGCCGCGCTGCGGCCCGACACGCGCGCGATCTGGATCGAGACGCCGAGCAACCCGCTGCTGAACCTGGTCGACATCGCGGCGGTCTGCGCGCTCGCGCGGGAGCGCGGCCTGCTGACCTTTGCCGACAACACCTTTCTCTCGCCGGTGTTTCAGCGCCCGCTCGACCTGGGCGCGGACGTGGCGATCCATTCCACCACCAAATACCTGAACGGGCACAGCGACGTGGTGGGCGGCGCGATCATTTCCAGGACTGCGGAGCTGGGCGAAAAGGTGGCGTGGCTGGTCAACTGCATGGGCACGAACGGTGCGCCGTTCGACGCGTGGCTGGTGCTGCGCGGCATCAAGACCCTGCCGGGCCGGATGCGGGCCCACGCGCTGAACGCCATGGCGATTGCGCGCTTCCTTGAAAAACATCCGGCCGCGGCGCGGGTGTATTACCCGGGGCTCGCCTCGCACCCGCAGCACGCGCTGGCCAGGCGGCAGATGAGCGGCTATGGCGGCATGCTCGCGTTCGACATACGGGGCGGCCAGGCGGCGGCGTTCCGGTTCATCATGCGACTGAAGCTCTTTGCATTTGCCGAATCGCTTGGCGGCGTGGAGTCGTTGATCGAGCATCCCGCGACGATGAGCCACGCCGCCATGTCGCCCGCGGCGCGGGCCACGGCGGGCATCACGGGCGGCACGATCCGCGTCTCGGCCGGCATCGAGGACGCCGCGGACCTGCTCGCCGACATGGCGCAGGCGCTGGGGTCTTCTCGCAGGCGCTGATCTAAGGGGAATAGATTTCACGCGGAAGCCCGCGGAGAGAACCATTGGATATCAGGCCGCAAGATACGCCTTCATCAAAACAACATGAAGCCAGACAACGAATCGCCAGCGGCTTCCTCCGGCGCCCAGCGTCCAGCATCCAGAATCCTGATCGTTGACGACGAAGAGAGCATCCGGGTAACCCTCTTGGCGATCCTTCAGAATGAGGGGTATGGCGCGGCGGCTGTGGAAAACGCAGACGAGGCCTTGGCGCTGCTGGGGAAGGGCGTCTGGGACGTGGTTGTGACGGATATCGTTCTGCCGGGGTTGTCCGGTGTGGAACTGCTGAAGGCGATCCGCGCCACGGCCCCGGACCTTCAGGTGATCATGATGACCGGCGATCCAACGATGGAGACCGCCGCGACAGCTGTCCGGGCCGGCGCGCGGGACTACCTGACCAAGCCCGTTGCCAAGAATGCGATTCTGAGGGCTGTGGCAACTGCAGTGCAGATGAAGCAACTCGAGGATGCGAAGCACTGTTTGGAGGCCGAGAACCGCGAGTACCAGAACAGCCTCGAGAAACTGGTGGGTGAACGCACGCAGGCGCTGCGGACGATCGAGGAGCGGCACAGGACGATCATCCAGACCGCCGCGGACGGCTTTTGGCGGGCGGACATACAAGGCCGCCTGATGGAAGTCAATGAAGCCTATTGCCGGATGAGCGGCTATAGCGAGCAGGAACTGCTGGCCATGCGCAGCCTCGACCTGGAGGCAGGCGAGGTGCCCGCCGCCGCCCACATGCAAAGGAGTGCAGCGGCCGGCGAGTGTTTTGAGAGCCTGCATCGCCGCAAGGACGGGAGCGTCTTTCCGGTAGAAGTGAGAGTGCAATACAAGTATTGTGACGGAGTCTACCTGGTTGCCTGCGTGAGAGACCTCACAGAATGCAAGCGGGCGGAGGTCTATCACGAAATGGACCGGGAGGTCCTGCAAATCCTAAACGAGCCGGGCGATCTGGCGGATGCCAGTCAGCGCATCATCGCCATATTGAAGGCGCGGACCGGTCTCGATGCGGTGGGCTTGCGTCTGCAGGACGCGGCTGACTTCCCGTATTTGGCCCAAGATGGCTTTTCCAAAGAGTTTTTGCGGACGGAAAACACTCTGATCGAGCGCGGTGCGGATGGCGGCGTGTGCCGGGAAAGCGACGGCAATGTGTGCCTGGAATGCACCTGCGGGCTGGTCCTTTCAGGCAAGACCGACCCGGCCAATCCGCTCTTCACCAAAGCGGGAAGTTGCTGGACGAACGATTCATTTGCCTTGCTCGACCTGCCGGCCGATCGGGATCCCCGGCGGCGTCCGCGGAACACCTGCATTCATCAGGGATATGCCTCCGTGGCCCTGATACCGATTCGGACCAAGGCGCGGATCGTGGGGCTGCTCCAATTCAATGACTCGCGCAAGAACCGTTTCAGCCTTGAGACGGTTCAATTTCTGGAAGGTATTGCCGCTCACATCGGAGAGGCGCTTATGCGCAAACAGGTCGAGGCCGCCCTTCAGCAGTCCTACGAAGAGCTGGAACGGCGCGTGGCAGAGCGCACCGAGGAACTGGATCGCGCGAAGACGGCTGCCGAAACCGCCAATCAAGCCAAGTCCGATTTTCTTGCCGGCATGTCCCATGAGCTTCGAACACCACTGAATGCCATCATCGGTTTCTCTCAGATGCTGAGCGAGCAATACTTCGGCCCGCTGACGCCCAAGCAGGCCGAGTACGTGCAGGATATCCTGGGCAGCGGCGAACACCTGCTGGCATTGATTAACGACATTCTTGACCTGTCCAAGATTGAAGCAGGCAAGACAGAGCTCGCGTTGACCGAATTCCCGGTCCGTGATATCGTCGAACCGAGTTTGCTGATGGTACGGGAGCGGGCGGCGGCGCGTGGTGTCGGGCTGAATGCGCTGATTCCTCCGGAGCTTCTGGATTTCACAATTCTTGCGGATCTGCGCCTGCTGAAACAGGTAATGTTTAGTCTGCTCTCCAACGCGGTGAAGTTCACGCCCGAGGGCGGCCAGATTAGCGTCTCCGCTCATCTGGCGCATGCGGAAGCTGGAGCGGAGCTGCGTCAAGAAGAAGCGCATAGTTCGCCTTCTCCCGGGCTCCCTGTTCTTGGTTCCGCGCTCGTCATCTCTGTCTCCGACACGGGGATCGGCATTGCTCTGCAAGAGCAGGACAAGATTTGTGAGGGATTCTACCAGGTGGAGAACCAAGCCGCCGGCAAGGCGAGCGGTGCCGGGCTCGGACTGGGGCTTTCGCGCCGGTTCGTCGGCCTGCACGGCGGCAGGCTGTGGGTGGACAGCCCGGGCATTGGCAAAGGGAGCCGATTTTCGTTCAGCGTTCCGGTGCGGGGTCAGGAGCGCGAAGGGCGGAGTCAGCGTGCGGGCGCAACGATAGCACGTGGCCCTCTCCCGCCTTCCGTGCTGGAGCGCCCCAAGCCTCTCATACTGGTTGTAGATGACGACGACAATTGCCGCAAGCTGGCCTCCACGTTTCTGACCGCCAACGGCTTCGTCGTGGCGGAGGCCGATGACGGGGATGCGTGTCTTCTTCGCGTGAGCAGGGAACGGCCGGACTTGATACTGCTCGACATGCAGATGCCATACCTGGATGGAATCGGAACAATAATGCGGCTCAAAGACAAGCCGGAGACCGCGGGGATTCCTGTCATCATGGTGAGCGAGAGCTCGGTGGCGGCGGAGCTGGAGCAGATGCGCGCCGCCGGCTGCAAGGCAATCTTGTCAAAGCCGTGGAATTTGAAGGAGTTGTTGGCGACAGTGCGGGAGCATCTGAAAGAGCTTGAAGGAATGCGAGGAAGATAGGGCGGGGCAGATAGCGAAGCGGAGGCCGATGCTCGTTCCCGCCTCTTTCGCGGGCGACAAGCGCGCGGATCGTAGCGCGCCAACGCAGAGGGATGCCACAAGGTGAATGCAGAGCAACAGATGACGGGAACCCCGTCCGGCGGACGGATCATGGTGGTCGATGACGAGGAGCGGAACCGGCGGCTGCTGGACGATCTGCTTACGGCAAAGGGGTATACCGTCCGGACGGCGAACGACGGCCTGAAGGCGCTGCAGCTGGCGGCCGAGTTTAAGCCTGAGACCATCCTCCTGGACATCATGATGCCGAATCTTGACGGCGTGGAGGTGTGTCGCCGCCTCAAGGCGGATCCGGAAACTGCTTCCATTCCCATCATCCTGGCAACCGCGCTGCATGAGCATGCCGACCGGATGCGTTGCCTCCGGGCCGGCGCCAATGACTTTCTTTCCAAGCCGCTGAACACCGACGAGGTCAGTTCGCGAGTGAAGAACGCAGTCTACTCAAAGCGGCTCCATGACCGTCTTCAGGACGCCTACCGGGATTTGAAGAAGCTCGAAGAACTGCGGGACAGCCTAACGCACATGATTGTCCATGATTTGCGTTCGCCTTTGATGGTGATGTCCATGTCCTTGGAAATCGTTATGCAGGAAATCAAGCGGCTGAGCCCGGACCAACAGAACATTATTGTCGTGGCCCAGAATTCATGCCAGCAACTGATTGAGATGGTCAGCTCATTGTTGGATATCAGCCGCATGGAGAGCGGGCAAATGCCGCTCAATCTGACACCATGCGATTTGGGCGAAGTTGCCAGGGGGGCTGCGGAATCAATGACCGTTGCAGCTCAGCTGAAGACTCTTACCGTGCGAGTGACGGGTGACGCGGAGCCTTGCAACATGGACAGGGATCTGGTGCATCGGATCATTGTCAACCTGCTCAGCAACGCGATCAAGTTCTCGTCATCGGGTATGGCTATTGAGATTGGAGTGTCTTCATCCCGGGAGGCCGTTCGTTGCAGCCTGACCGATTCGGGACGCGGCATACCGCCTGAGTACCATCAACTTGTCTTCGAGAAGTTCGGTCAGGTTGAATCGCGAAAGAAAGATAAGAACTACTCGACAGGGCTGGGGCTGGCTTTCTGCAAGCTGGCGGTGGAAGCCCACGGCGGGAAGCTCGGTGTTATCAGCGAGGTCGAGCAGGGCAGCACGTTCTGGTTTGAGCTGCCGGTGGAGCGGGGATGGCGAGCCAGCGGCGAGCCGGGTACAGGGGGTCACGGAGTCGGTACGTGAGAGCAGGATGAGCCAATGAAGGATTCTAATAAAGTTGATGTTCTGCCGATGGTGGTGGTGGCCTGCGTGGACGACGATCCCGCGCAGGCAATGGTCGTGTCCATGTGCGTTGCCTCGCTGGGGTGTTCCGTAAAAGTTTTCCATGAGCCGGAGAAGTGCGTGGCGGCGCTGGAGAAGGACAAGATCGACATCATCATCACCGACCTGCGAATGCCCGGGATGAGCGGAGTCGAGCTGCTTGCGCAGGTAAAGAAAATCAGACCTTCAACCGAAGTCATCATCGTGACGGGGGACGCTGACAAAAAGGCGGCCATCGAGGCAGTGAAACTCGGCGCTTTTGACTTTTTCGAGAAACCGATCTGCAGGGATCAGCTCATTGCGTCTGTCAAGCGGACAATTCGCTATACGAGGGCAATCCGGGAGCGCGACCAGTTGTCCGAGCAGGTGTCCCTGCTGTCCGCAAAGGAAGCCCGGCAGTGGGGTATTGAAGCCATGGTCGGCACGTCGAAGGCCATCAGCAGCTTGGTAAGCAGCATCAGAAAGCTCAAGCAATCCCAGGACACAACCGTTCTTGTAACGGGTGAAAACGGAACGGGCAAGGAGCTTGTGGCCCGGGCAATCCACTATTCGGGGGCGCGCAGGAGCTTCCCGTTCGTGCCGCTGAACTGTTCTGCTGTGCCTGCCGAGCTGGCCGAATCAACACTCTTCGGTCACACGAAAGGCTCCTTCACCGGCGCTTGGAATGACAAGAAAGGGTACTTTGACATGGCCGAAGGCGGCACTCTGTTTTTGGATGAGATAGGGGATATGCCGGGCGTTATGCAGGCCAAGCTGCTCAGAGTTCTTGAGGATCGCATGGTTATGCCTGTCGGCGGATCCGCGGCGCACCCGGCCAATGTACGGGTGATTGCGGCCACCAACGCTGACCTCAACGCTCGCGTGGCGGATGGAAAGTTCCGGACCGATCTGTTTTACCGTCTTGCGGCTTACGAAATCAAGGTGCAGCCGCTCCGCGAGCGCCGGGAAGATATTGCCATTCTGGCGGCCCATTTCATGACGGCGCTGGCATCTCAAATGGGAATAGCCGTGCAGAATCTGGGGAAGGATGCCGTCGCCTTGCTCGAGGGACATGACTATCCTGGAAATGTTCGGGAGCTGAAGAATGTCATTGAGCGGGCGCTGATTGAAAGCGGGGGCCTTGTGAATGCCACGCACATCCATTTCCCGAACATTGCAAGAAGAGCTCCGCCGGCCATGGCCGTCACGGAGGCCAGCGGCAGGGCCTCTGCGAAGGATCTAGGACCCGCAGGATTTGACCTGAAGAATGTGGAGGAGGAGGCGATCGAGCGCGCGCTGAAGGCGGCCGGCGGCAACATGTCGAAGGCCGCGCGCCTGCTTGGCATAGACCGGACCAAGCTCTACCGTCGCATGCCCCGCGCGCAGGGAAAGCCGCGGACCTGAGGAGCAGAAATGTCAGGGGGGGGCCTATCTCAGTCCAGCAGCCCGCGCAAAGCGGACTCTACTTCGATCGTTGTCACGGGTCATGGCCCGGTGGTGCGACAGTCGACAACCTCGCTGCATACCTTGGCGACGGGGGAGGAGAGGGAGGATGGGCGGGAGAAAGCTGAAGCGGCTTAGGCAGTAGGCTGTTGCGAGACAGGCTGTAGCAGGATAAGCCGCAGGTTGTTTCCGCCGAAGGCCGATTCGCCTGTGGCGGAAGGAGGCCGGCAGCGTGACGAACCGCAGAGCTTCGAATGTCGAAGTCAGGAAGAGAAAGTCTTACTAATCCGGCCATTTAATAGTAGTCGATATGTGAGAGGGGGGCTCCCTGCGCCCTTGCGGCGCAGGAGTCGCAATTCAGGCACCTGCCGCACAAGGCGGCAGGGAGCCGGTCCTTCGTCAAGTTAACTATTCAATGGCCGGGGCAATACTTGGCGCGACGAAATGCAGGCAGATCCGCACTTGGAAAGTCTACGGTGTTCGTGCGCGAAGAAGAGTGCTGAAAGCGAGCATGCAGATGTTGTCTAGCAACCCGCCGCCCACCAGTTTGCAGTCTGCCCCCTCCGGGATGTCGCTGAGTGCGTTCATCTTCGATTTGGACGGCACGCTGGTGGATTCCGAGGTGCTGTGGTGCGGCGCCATGCGGCAGCTGGTTGCCGCACGCGGTCTGCCAGTGACGGACGCCTACGCTTGCGAGTTGGTGTTTGGGAGAGCTTGGAGTGACATCGTGGCGCGCCTGCGCAAGGACTATCCTTCGATCCGTGATGACGACGAGGCGCTCGAGCGCGAGAGCCTCAAGTATTACGAGTCACTGCGCGGGACGGTGGATATTCGCATCCCCAATTCAATCCGGCTTCTTGATCAACTGGCGCGCCGCTTCCCGGTTGCCATTGTCTCCGGATCCCCGCGCCGGCAGGTGGAATCCGCGATCGCGCTGATCGGATGCGGCGATCGTCTGCGCTTCTATCTGGGCAGCGAGGACTATCCTCGCGGCAAGCCTGACCCGTGCTGCTTTCTGCTCGCGGCACAGCGCTTCGGGGTCGAGCCGGGAAGTTGCGTGGTCTTCGAGGATTCTGCGGCAGGCGTCCGCGCCGCGAAGGCGGCCGGCATGCTCTGCATCGCGCTGCGCCTTGCGGGGCATCCCTCCCAGGATCTCAGCGTAGCGGACGAGATCCTCTCGGACCTTGCCGACTTCCGTCCCGCCGCATACGGGATCAGGCTTGGGTGATTCCCGTGAGACGAGGGGAAAAGAGCGTCACGCCGGGATGGCGCGGAGCGGGAACGCGGACGGCGGAAGGATTGTGAGCAGTGACAATAGATCTTGTGAACCTATGAAGAATCTCCGGCAACCATGATTACCTCCGCGAGCTCCGCGCCGCGCGTGGACCACGCTGACGCTTTCGCAGCCAGCCGGATTGATCCCTTCGGGCGCATCGCGCCGCTCCACACACAAGCCTCCTCAATGGGCGGAGCTTTGTCGTCAGCCGGCCGGGGTATTGCGTTCTGCATTGAAGAAGCCCCCGCTTGCTGGTACAAGCAGTCAAGTTGCTCGTCTGGAGGGGTGGCCGAGTGGTTTATGGCGCCGGTCTTGAAAACCGGAGTGCCGAAAGGTACCGGGGGTTCGAATCCCTCCCCCTCCGCCATTCGACGCATTCGCTGCGCTCACTGGCTCATGGCAGGCCAGCGACCTTACGCAGCGAACGCGGAGATTGCCCTGAGCAAAGAAACGTAGTGACTGCGTCGAAGGGAGTCCGTGCTACACCTTCTCGATGGAGAAGAGCGGCTGATCCTTCTTTACGGGCGAGCCGTGCTGCACGTGCGTCTTGAGGATCTTGCAGTCGTACGGCGCCTTGATCTGGTTGAAGAGCTTCATGGCCTCAACGATGCAAACCGGTTCGCCGGCTTTCACGACATCGCCTTCCTTCGCCAGCGGCGGCTTGTTGGGCTGGGATGATGTGTAGAAGGTTCCGTTGAGGGGTGCTGCGATGACCGGCCCGGTCGCGGGTGCGTCTTCCGCCGCGGGCGCGGCAGGTGCGGGCACGTGTTTCGCCGGGTGCGCCTTCTTTGCCTGTTCCTTCCCTTCCGCCTTCTCGGCGGGCTGCGGCGAGGTGGTCGCCGCCATACCTGAGCCTTTCAGGCTCAGCGTGAGATCATCGCGGCGGATCGTCAATTCCGAAAGCCCCAGGGCGTTCACCTTCTCGACAAGCGCGTTGATCTCTGTGTAGTCGTCCTTCGTCATCAGCGCCTTCGCCGGCACGGCCTTTTCCGCCGCCTTGCTGCTCTTCTGGCCCTCCACATCAGCGGGAATCGGTGCGCGGGTGCCTTCAGGCGCCTTGCGCCACCGGAAGTAGTCCAGCGCAATTTCGGGGAAGAGGCAGTAGGAGATGATGTCCTCCTCGTGCTTGATCAGCGTTGCGTCAATGTCCTGCGTCACCTTGGGGAGCAGCGGCTCCAGCAGGTCCGCGGGCCGGCATGTAACGGGCTTTTCCTTGCCGAGAATCTTCCGCCGCAGGTTGTAGTTGATCGCTGCAGGCGCCCGGCCATAGAGGCCTTTCACGTAGTTCTTGGTCTCCTGGGGGACCATGGAGTAGCGCTCGCCCGCGAGAACGTTCATGACCGCCTGCACGCCGACGATCTGGCTCGTGGGTGTGACGAGGGGCGGGTATCCCATGTCAGCCCGCACCAGGGGCAATTCCGCCAGCACCTCTTCCAGGCGATCGAGGGCGCCCTGCTGCTCGAGCTGCGAGCGCAGGTTCGAGATCATTCCGCCCGGAATGTGGTGGATCAGGATGTCCGGGTCGATGATGTTGATCGGCTGGCTTGCCATCTGGCGCTTGGGCGACAGGTCGGTGAAGTAGCGGTTCACCTTGCGCAGCGCTTCCACGTCGAGGTTGGCGTGATAGGACGTCTCGTTGAAGATCGCCAGCATGGTTTCGACCGGCGGCTGCGAAGAGAATCCCGCCATGACCGAAATCGCGCAGTCGATCGCGCCCGCGCCCGCGCGCACGGCTTCCACGTACGATGAGCTCGCCATGCCGCTCGTGGCGTGGCTGTGGACCTGGATCGGCACGCTGATCTGGCGCCGCAGGGCGGTCACCAGGCGCTCGGCGGCGAGGGGGGTGAGGATGCCGGCCATGTCCTTGATGCAGAGCGAGTCGATGCCCATCTCCACCTGCTCCCGGGCCACGCGGACGAACTCCTTGATCGTGTGGACGGGGCTGATCGTGTAGCAGATCGTGCCCTGCGCGTGGTGGCCGTGCTTCTTGACGCACTTGATGGCCTGCTCCAGGTTGCGGGTGTCGTTGAGCGCGTCGAAGATGCGGAAGATGTCGATCCCGTTCTCGCACGCCATGGCGATGAACCGGTCCAGCACATCGTCGGGATAGTTCTGGTAGCCTAGAATGTTCTGGCCGCGCAGGAGCATCTGCAGCGGCGTCTTCTTCGCCTGCGCCTTGATCTGGCGCAGACGCTCCCACGGGTTCTCACGCAGGAAGCGCAGGCACACGTCAAACGTGGCCCCGCCCCAGACCTCCAGGGAGTAGTAGCCGACGTTGTCGATCGTGTCGATGATCCCCATGATGTCCGACGTGCGCAGGCGAGTCGCCCACAGCGACTGGTGGGCGTCGCGAAGGGTCGTGTCCGTGATGCGCAGGGGAATGCGGGCCGCGCGCGACGGCTTTTCGGAGGGCATCTCTTCGCTCTGCAGTTCGGGTGTCTGCTTCTTAGTCATGGTGTTGACCTCTTGTTTTCGGGTTGCAGCAGGGCGGGAACGCTACTTCTTGAACCGTCCCATGGCCGCGTATTTTTCGTAGCGGCGCTCCGCCAGTTTCTTTGGCGCCACCCCGTGGAGGCGCTTGAGGTGTTTGAGCACCGCGGCCCGCACGGCCAGCATGGTGGCCGCGTAGTCGCGATGCGCCCCGCCCGGCGGCTCGGGGATGATCTCATCGATGATCTTGAGCTTTAGCAGCGAGTCGGCCGTGATCTTCAGCGCCGCCGCAGCCTCCGGTGCCTTGGCGCCGTCGCGCCAGATGATCGACGCACAGCCCTCCGGCGAAATGACCGAATAGATGGCGTGGGAAAGCATCATAACGACATCGCCCACGGCGATGCCCAAGGCTCCTCCGCTGCCTCCCTCGCCTGTAACGAGCGCGATGATGGGGGACTTTAGTGCCGCCATTTCTGTCAGGTTGCGCGCGATCGCCTCGGCCTGGCCTCTGGCTTCGGCCTCCAGCCCCGGATAGGCGCCCGGCGTATCCACGAAACTTACGACAGGAATTCGATATCTTTCAGCCAACTTCATGAGGCGCAATGCTTTGCGATATCCATCAGGGGTTGCCATGCCGAAGTTGTTCTTAACGTTCTCTTCGACCGTCTTGCCCTTCTGGTGGCCGATGACCATTACGCGCTGTTTCTCGATCGTTGCCAGCCCGCCGATGATTCCCTGGTCGTCGCCGAAACACCGATCGCCATGCAGTTCAATGAATTCGCTGAAGAGGCCGCTTATGTAGTCGCGAAAGAGGGGGCGGTTGGGATGCCGCGCGACCTGGACGGTCTGCCACGGGGTCAGCTTGGAATAGACAGACTTCTTCTCCGCCTCCAATTCCTTGCGGATCTTCATCGCCTCTGGATCGCTTTTCGCCGAACCGTTCGATTCAGCCGCCGAGGCCTTGGTCAGTTCGTCAAGTTTAAGCTCTAGTTCGACGATCTTTACTTCGAAATCGAGTTCCATGGTTACCTGTTCCAGTAAAGAAGGACCTTGTGCAGAAAATCCTTCATTTCTTTGCGGTTCACGATGCAGTCCACAAAGCCATGATTCAGCAGATACTCCGCCTTCTGGAAGTCGTCCGGCAGCTTCTGCTTGATGGTCTCCTCGATCACGCGCCTGCCCGCGAAGGCGATGAGCGCCCGGGGTTCGGCGATATTCAGGTCTCCAACCATGGCAAAACTTGCCGAAACGCCGCCTGTCGTCGGGTCGGTGAGGACCGATATGTAGGGTACATGGGCTTCGTTCAGCCTTGAGATCGCCGCGCAGGTGCGCGCCATTTGCATCAGCGAAACGATGCCTTCCTGCATCCGCGCCCCGCCGGAGGCGCTGAATATGATGTAGGGCATCTTGTGGCGGAGCGAGTACTCGGCCGCGCGCAGGATGCGCTCTCCGGCCCCGCTGCTCAGGCTCCCCCCGAGGAACCGGAAGTCCATCACGGAGATGACGACAGGCATGCCTTTCATCTTGCCGCGCACGGCGAAGACGGCTTCCTTCATGCCGGTCTTAAGCTTCGTGGCCGCTGCCTTGTCCGCATAGGATTCCTTGTCGTCGGAAAAGCCTAGCGGATCGGTCGTTGTCACCTCGTCGCCAATCTCACTGAACTTATTATTGTCAAGCAACATAGCAACTCTATCCACAGCCGTAAGGCGTTCGTGGAAGTTGCATTTCGGGCAGACTTTGAAGTTCGTCTCCCATTCCTCCTTGAAGACATGGGCCGTGCAGCTTGGGCACTTGGTCCAGATATCCTCTTTCTCGACCGGAGGCACAGGATTCTGCTTCGATTTTCGGAACCAGGCCATACGCGCGTTCCTCCTTAACTGGGGGTGGCTTGTACCACGGGCCTCATGATCGCACAAGGCAAAATACTTGTTAAATTATTAACATTATACTCGCGCGCAGGTTGACCACTGTGCCCTGGCATGGTAGACAAAACCGATCGCGCCAGGGCGGGCGGCGCGGCGGCAGGCCCCTTATGTACGACCTCTCGAAAGAAGACGCCGATCGGAGCACGTGGGGATGAATTCTCCAGATAAACGCCCGCTCCGCCACCGCACGAGCTACGATTTGACTGGGATCGTGCAGGGGGTTGGGTTTCGCCCGGCCCTGTACCGGCTGGTGCGCGCGGCCGGTTTGGGGGGGAGCGTCCAAAATCGCTCCGGATCGGTACGCCTGGTCCTCGAAGGGTCGCCCGGTCGGATCCAGGCGCTGATGGAATCGCTTCCAGTATCCCTGCCGGCAAGCGTTCGAGTCGACTCAGCCGTCATGCTGGAGGACGCGATCCTCCCCGCGGCGGAGTGCTATCATGAGTTTGCAATCCTCGAAAGCGAGGGCTCCGGGCAGGCGGAGGTCCTGATTCCGGCCGATCTGGGGGTGTGCCCGGACTGTTCTCGTGAGATCTTTGATCCGGCCAACCGACGGCACGGCTACCCGTTCACCACCTGTACCCAGTGCGGCCCTCGCTATACGGTGATCCATGGTATGCCGTACGACCGGGTCCGTACGACGCTTTCTGCCTTCACGCTTTGCGACGCCTGCCGGCGGGAATACGAGGAGCCCGGCGACCGGCGCTTCCATGCCGAATCCATCGCCTGCCCGCAGTGTGGCCCGCAGCTCCTGCTGGAGGATGCGGCGGGGCAGAGGGTGGCTGGCGATCCCCTGCGCAGCGCCAGGGCGGCCCTGGCCGCCGGCGCCATCGTCGCCGTGCGCGGCCTGGGCGGCTACTTTCTCGCCGCCGCCGCTTCCAATCGCGACACGCTGCGCGCGTTGCGACAACGGAAGAACCGCCCCCACAAGCCGTTCGCGGTGATGGCGCGCTCCCTGGACGTGGCGCGTCGCGTCTGCCGAACCGATGCGCAGGTCGAGGGCTTGCTGGGCTCGCCCGAGGGTCCGATCGTGATCCTGGACGTCCGTCCCGACGCCGGCGGTGACGGATGCCCGTCCCTCGACCTTATCTCGCCGGATACCGCCACGCTGGGCGTGATGCTGCCGCCCACGCCCCTGCAGGCACTCCTTGCCACGCCCCTTGCGCGCGACCCCGTGGGGCCGTTCGACTGGCTGGTCATGACCAGCGGCAACCGCGGCGGGGAGCCGATCTGTATTTCGAACGACGAGGCGCGCGCGCGCTTGGCGGGAATCGCCGACTATCTTCTGATGCATGACCGCGAGATCAACCTGCGCAATGACGATTCACTGTGCGTCGTCCAAGGTGGAAGAGCGCAGCTCTGGCGGCGGGCGAGGGGATATGCCCCCCATCCCATCCGGCTCGGGACCCCGCTCAAACGCTGCGTACTGGCAATGGGCTCGGAGCTCAAGAATGCCATTGCCGTGGCGTACGACGACCGCGTCGTGCTGTCGCCGCACGTGGGTGACCTCGAGGCCGTCGAAGCCGTTGAGGCGCTCCGGCTGGTGAGTGCTACACTGCCGAGGTTTGTCCAGCGTGCCCCGCAGGCGGTGGCGGTCGATCTCCATCCCGACATGCAATGCAGCCGTCTGGGACGGGAGATCGCCGGTCGCCTCGGCGTGCCCCTGGTGGAGGTGCAGCACCACCATGCCCACGCGCTGGCTGGCCTCGGGGAGCACGGGCTGCGCGAAGGGCTGGCGCTGGTGTTCGACGGCAACGGCCTGGGCGCGGACGGCAACCTCTGGGGCGCGGAGCTGCTATCTGTACGTCCGGACGGCTTCCATCGGCTGGCATCCTTTTCCGGGGTACCTCTCCCGGGCGGCGACGCCGCGGTCCGGCGCCCCGTCCGACAGCTGGCTGGCAGGTGCTTTGAAGCGGGGCTCGACGCGCCTGATGGGCTGCTGCAGCAGATGGGCATCTCCGGGGCCGAGTGGCAGGTCTGGCTGCGCCAGTGCGCGCGTGGGGTCAACGCGCCTCTGACCCACGCCGCAGGCAGGCTTTTCGATTCATTTTCCGTTGTTCTGGGCATCGCGAGCCCGGATACAACCTACGAGGGCCAGACGGCGATCCGCCTCGAGGCCGCGGCGCGCCGCCACCGCCCCGGCGCGAAGACTCCGCGCGTGCCGTACCGCATCGAGCAGCGCGGCGGCATGCTGTGGGTCCACTGGCGGGACGCCTTTGCCGCCATGCTCGAGCGGCGGCTCGCCAGCCCGCAGGAGGCGGACGCATGGGCCTACGCTGCGCATGCAGCCATTGCCGGGGCTGCTGCGGAGATGGTCAAGTTCGGCGTGGAAACGACGCCGCACCGCACCGTTGTCTTGAGCGGAGGCGTATTTATGAATCGAATTCTAAACAATATTCTGGTACCCGAACTTGAAGCGCAGGGATTGAAAGTGCTGCTCCACCGCGATACGCCTCCGAACGACGGATGCATCGCGCTGGGGCAGGCCATCGCAGCGGGATCGTGAGGAGAAGGAGCCAGGAGTCAGTAAACAGTGACCAGCGCGTCCAGTGTGTTCACCGGTCGCGGGCGGCCCTGCAGGCCCAGAATGG
>CAYRKB010000030.1:0-13800 GCA_964424705.1 uncultured Victivallales bacterium | reverse complement strand
AGAAGCCAGTGATCGGTGAGAAGAGTGGCAGTTTCTGTTCCGAATCCTGACTGATCACTGATTACTTGTCTCGATCGGAGGGATTGCCAATGTGTCTTGCCGTTCCCATGCGGATCAGTGTGGTCCGGAGCGATGCCACAGGCGTTGTGGATCTGGATGGGTCGCAACACGAGGTGGATCTGTCGCTGGTGGAGTTGCCACGGGTCGGCGAATACGTGATTGTTCACGCTGGCTACGCGATCGAGAAACTCGACGAGCAGGAAGCGGATGAGCGGGTCGAGCTGTTTCGGCAGCTGGCCGCTGCGAATCAATGAAGTACATCGAGTCATTTCGTGATCCGATGGCCGCCGCCCCCCTGGCGCGCCGTTTGCAGGAGCTCGGGGCCGCCCTCGACGCCCGCAGCAGGCGCGTGAACGTCATGGAGGTCTGCGGCAGCCACACGATGGCCGTGGGGCGCTACGGCCTGCGCGGGCTGCTGCCCCCGAATGTCGCGCTGATCAGCGGGCCGGGCTGCCCGGTGTGCGTCACCCCGCCCGGCTACCTGGACGCCGCGATTGAACTGGCCGGCCGAGGCGTGACGATCGCCACGTTCGGCGACATGCTGACGGTGCCCGGCTCCGAGCGGACGCTGTGCGAGTGCCGTGCCGACGGCGCGCGCATCGAGATCTGCTACGGGCCACGCGCTGCGCTGCAGCTGGCCAAGGCCGATCCCTCTCGCGAGGTTGTCTTTCTTGCCGTCGGCTTCGAAACCACGACCGCCCCGGTCGTGAGCCTGATCGACCTGGCGATCAGGGAGCGCGTCGGCAACCTGTCCCTGCTGACGTCTTTCAAGCTCGTTCCGCCGGCGCTGCGCGCCGTGCTGAGCGATCCGGAGATCAACGTGGACGCCTTTCTTTGCCCGGCGCACGTCAGCGCGATTATCGGGCTGCGGCCCTATGAGCCGTTCGCGCGCGACGGCAGGCCCTGCGTCATCGCGGGCTTCGAGCCGCTGGACATACTCTTCGGCCTCTGCGCTATTCTGGAGCAGATTGTGGACGGCCGTTCCGCTGTGGAGAACCGGTATGAGCGGGTCGTGCGCGAGGATGGGAATCCGATCGCCCGCGCGCTGACGGGCCGCTACCTGCGGCCGGCCGACGCCTGTTGGCGCGGGATCGGCATGCTACCCGATAGCGGACTCGTCCTGCGTGATGAATTTGCAGCCTACGACGCGGAGAAACGCTTCCGCTTGAAGGTCGGGCCTGGCAAGGAGGCCCCCGGCTGTCTGTGCGGGGAGGTCATCAAGGGCAAACGCGCCCCCCCGCAGTGTCCACTCTTTGCGAAGCGCTGCACGCCGGCGGACCCGGTGGGCCCCTGCATGGTCAGCTCCGAGGGCGCGTGCGCAGCGTACTACAAGTATGAACGGGGAAGAAGTGACCAGTGAGCAGTGACATCTATTCTGAATACTGACTTCTGAATTCTGTATTCAGTATTCTCGGGGGTTGGAATGACTCGGCACTACGACAAAGTTCAGCTCGCCCACGGCGGGGGCGGGGCGCTTTCGCGGGACCTGATCAAGGACGAGATTGTTTCGCGGTTTGGCGGAGGTCCCTTGGACGGGCTGCCGGATGCGGCCCGGCTTTGCGTCAAAAGCGGGGAGCTGTTGTTCACGACCGACAGCTACGTGGTCACGCCGCTGGAGTTCCCGGGTGGCAACATCGGGAGCCTGGCGGTGCACGGCACGGTTAACGACCTGGCCGTTTGCGGCGCGCGGCCGCGCTGGCTGTCGCTGGGTTTGATCCTGGAGGAGGGGCTGCCCTTCGAGGTCCTTCGGCGCGTGCTGGATACAATTCGCGCGGCAAGCGAGGCGTGTGGCGTGCGGGTGGCCACCGGCGACACGAAGGTCGTGGCGCGAGGGCAGTGCGACGGCCTCTTCATCAACACGTCCGGGATCGGGGAGCCGATCAAGGGCTTCAGCCTGGGAACCGATCGCATCCAGGCGGGCGATTGCGTGCTCGCAAGCGGCACGCTGGGCGATCACGGCATGGCGGTCCTGGCGGCGCGTGAGGGAATCGACATCACGTGCGGCCCGGTCAGCGATAGCGCGCCCGTGCACCGCCTGGTCGGCGCAGCGGCGGATTTCTCGCATGGGATACGCTTCATGCGCGACCCGACCCGCGGCGGGGTTGCGTCGGTCCTTAACGAGGCCGTCGAAGGCCGCCCGATCGGGATCCTGCTGCGCGAGAAGGATCTTCCGTTTGCGCCCGGCACGCGCGCGGCCGCCGATATGCTGGGGCTGGATCTGCTCAACGTGGCGTGCGAGGGCCGGCTGCTGATGATCTGCGATGCCGGCGCCGGCGCGGCCATCCTGGATGTATGGCGCCGCATGCCCGAAGGCCGTGGAGCCTGTTGCATCGGGGAAGTCACCCCGCGCGGCGGCACGGTGCTGCTGGAGACGGTGATGGGCGTCCAGCGGCTGGTGGACGTTCCTCAGGGCGAAGTCCTCCCGCGGATTTGCTGAGATGCACGAGCTCTCCATAGCGCAGGCTCTTGTGAGCGAGGTCGAAACAATCCGGGCTCGGGAGAACGCCCCGGAAGTAACGTCGGTCGCGGTGGACGTCGGCGCGCTCTCCGGCGTGGACCGCGAGGCGTTGGAGTTTGCCTTTCCCCTGGCGGCGGCGGGGACGGCCATGGCGCGCGCGGCGCTTGTGATACGCGAGATACCCGCCGAGGTCACGTGCGATGGCTGCGGCCAGCGCTCTGCGCCGGACCTGGCCAACCTGTGCTGCGGGGCCTGCGGCTCGGGCAAGGTGCGGATCACGGCAGGCCGTGATATAATGATCCAGTCGGTGGAGCTGTCAGTAGAAGAAATCAAGTAGTCGGAATTCAGGCCCGCGAGAGGAGCGCAGCGACATGTGCGAAGGGTGCGGATGTGATGCGGCGTTGGACCATGTACACCAGCACGGCCAGGCCCACGATCACGAGCATGGCAAGGGAACGGCTACGCGCACGATCCTGCTCGAAACGAAGGTGCTGGCTCAGAACGACCGGAAGGCGGCGGAGAACCGCGCCTGGCTCGCCAGGCGCGGCATCGTGGCCTTGAACTTGATCTCTTCCCCCGGCACAGGAAAAACCCTTCTCCTGGAGAAGACCATTGTGCGCTTACGTGACCGGACCGGCATCGCCGTCATCACGGGCGACCAGCAGACCGACAACGACAAACGCCGACTGGCGGCCACGGGGGTGCCCGTCGAGCAGATCGAGACGCACAGCTCCTGCCACCTGGACGCCGGACGCGTGGCGGAGGTCCTGCCCGGCCTCGTGCGCGACGACACGCGGCTGCTTCTTATCGAGAACGTGGGCAACCTCGTCTGCCCCGCGGCGTTCGACCTGGGCGAGACTTTCAAGGTGGCGCTGCTTTCCACGGCGGAGGGCGAGGACAAGCCCGTCAAGTACCCCGTCCTGTTCACAGCCGCGCAGGTCGTGGTGCTTACCAAGACCGATCTCATACCGCATCTGGACTGGGATCTTGCCAAGTGCCGGCGGATGATCCAGAGCGTGCACCCGGGCGTCTTTGTCTTCGAGGTCAGTGCAAAGACGGGCGACGGCCTCGATCTCTGGTGCAATTACCTGCTGCGCCTTGTCATGTGACGGCGCCCGGCCGTGTTCCATGGGGCCCGTTCCCCGGGTCGCGATGAACGCGCGGCGGGGGCGCACGTGAGTTCCGAGGATCGCCGCCCGGGGGAGCTGCGGCGAAGCTCGGAGCGGACGCGGTGGGGGCACCGCGACTCCAGCGGAACGTCTGATGTCGCTCGTTGCCGTGCTCCTGGAGACGCGACGCCCTCGTCGCGGGGTGCAAGAGGAGGAGCGAGAAAACGCGGCGGGGTCGCCGCATCTCCAGCCGGAGTTGCCCGTTGTCGCTCCCGGCTTACTCCTGGAGAGCCGCGCCGCCCTCGTCTCGGAGATGAAGAAACGCGCCTGAACGAACACCTCCCCGGAACTCACATGCGCCCGCGCGGCGGCGGCGGACCGTGAGATTGTTCTTTTGTGACTCCGCAGTCCTTCGTACTATGACCGCATTCTAAAAAAAGGGGGAACCATGGGCGGCTTTTTTGGCGTGGCTTCGAAGCAGGATTGCGTGACGGATCTCTTCTACGGCACGGACTACCACTCGCACTTGGGAACACGCAGAGGCGGGCTGGCCGTTCGCTCCAACGGCGGATACACCCGCTTCATTCATGACATTTCCAACAGCCAATTCCGGACGAAGTTTGAAGCGGACATTCTGCGTATGCAGGGCCACACCGGGATCGGCGTCATCAGCGACTACGAGGACCAGCCGCTCATCATCGGGTCCCACCTCGGCACGTATGCGATCGTCACCGTCGGCCTGGTGAAGAACATCGACCAGATTGTGCGCAAGGCGTTTGGCAAGCGGTCGATCCATTTTTCCGAGATGAGCGGCAACGAGATCAACCAGACCGAGCTTGTCGCAACGCTCATCAATCAGGAGTCGAGCTTCGAGGAGGGAATTCAGCGGGCGCAGGAGGCGGTCGAGGGCTCCTGCTCGATGCTGCTTCTCACGGAGAAAGGCATCTACGCGGCGCGCGACAGGGTGGGCAAGACGCCCATTGTGCTGGGGCAGAAGGAAGGCTCCTTTGCGGCCACGATGGAAACCTGCGCTTTCCCCAATCTTGACTACGAGATCAGCCGCTACATGGGCCCGGGCGAGATCGTGCGGATCACGGAGGACGGCGTGGAACAGCTCAAGAAGCCGGGCGCCCGGATGAGCATTTGCGCCTTCCTCTGGATCTACTACGGCTATCCGGCTTCCAGCTACGAGAACATCAACGTCGAGGAGTCCCGGTACCGCTGCGGGGCCGCCCTGGCGAAGGCGGACAAGGTGCAGGTGGATGCCGTCGCGGGCGTACCGGATTCCGGGACCGGGCATGCGATCGGCTACGCGAATGCGGCCGGCGTGATGTACCAGCGCCTCTTTGTGAAATACACTCCAACCTGGCCGCGCAGCTTCATGCCGCAGGATCAAAGCCAGCGCGAGCTCGTGGCCCGGATGAAGCTCCTGCCGATTCGCGAGCTGATCCAGGGCCGGCGCCTGCTGTTCTGCGAAGACTCCATTGTGCGCGGCACGCAGCTGCGCGACACCATCCGGCGCCTCTACGATGTCGGCGCAAAGGAAGTCCACATGCGGCCGGCTTGCCCTCCGCTGCTGTTCGGGTGCAAGTTCCTCAACTTCTCCCGCTCCAAGTCGGAGCTGGACCTGGCGGGCCGCAAAGCTGTGAAGGAGATGGAAGGGGACGATAGCAAGGATCTGGAAACCTACTCCTGCGCGGGCAGCGACAAATATTGCGCCATGGTGGACCGGATCAGTAAGCGGCTTGGGCTGACGACGCTGCAGTATCAGACGCTGGACGATATGCTGAAGGCTATCGGGCTGCCGGCGGAAAACGTCTGCACCTATTGCTGGAACGGCAAGGAGTGACGGCGCCTGCCGCGCCGCTCACAGCGGCCGCAGCAGGTGTTCGAGCACCCACTTGTACTCCCGCGCGATGCCTTCCGTCACATCCCTGACAGCCAGAGATGCGGGCAGCACCCCGAACGTGTAGGTTTCGATCTCCAGGTGCTCGGTAATGCCATCCTTGATCAGCTCCGCGAAGCGAGGCGTGAAAAGGGATTGCGTGGAAAGAAGATCGCCCGCCTCCGCCAGGAAGAGCGGCACGTGAAAATGGACCCGCCAGCAATCGTTCGCCCCGGCCGGGGCCGCGAGCGCGGCAGGCAGGTCGGGAAATGATCGGGTTGTCCCGTCCGGTGCCCTGCGCCGGGTCTGATGCAGGTAGACGTTTTCGCAGAAGCCTTTCAGCGCGGCGGCGGCATCGGCGCCCTCGCGCACGCTCAGCGCCGAGCTGAGATGAAGTTTTCCCACGCGGATTCCCTCGCCCCGCAGCTGCGTGAGGCTGGCGGCCAAGTCCTCGAAGCCGACGGCCATGTGCGATGTGTCAAAGCACACCCCGAGGTGGCGCGCGAGGAGCGCGTCGGCTTCGCCCGCATTCAGAGCGTGAGCTTTCTCAAGATATGTCACCCCGAACTGCCGCAGCGGGCCCTTAAAGAACGAGATGGTTTCCGGCGTGCTTTCCAGGAAACAGTCCGGCTCCGGCTCGAGGGCGATCACAATCTCCCTGCCGGTGCGGGCCAGCGCCTCCTGCGCGTGCCAGGCCGCCTCCGCAAGGTTCTCGACCATGCTCTGCACGTCGGCCTGCGTCTTGATCCATTCCTTGTAGGAGCCCGGCAACGTGGAAATGGTGCCCTGAACGCCTTCGGGCAAGAGCGCCGCCATGATTCCGGTGAGCTGGTTGGTGTAGGCGAGGCGCTCTTTCTGGCGCCAGTCGGGCCGGTAGACGTTGTCCTTGACCGGAGTGCCGTGGAACGGACCGTAAGGGAAGCCGTTCACGGTGAAAACGTAAAGATCGTTCGCCTCGCAGAATGTGCGGAACTCGGCGAGCGCGGCCGGGTGGGCGAGGGTCGTGGCGGCCATGCTGCCGAGCCGGAGCCCCAGCCCGAATGGGCCGGGTCGGCCGACGAGTTCCCGGACGCGCAGGGCCTTTTCGCGCACCGCCGCGAAGTTCTCCGCCCACGTCTCGCCGGGATGTACGTTCAGGCAGTAGGTAAGATGCAGGGGAGGATCGCGGCGTATTCTCATGTCCGGGTGCGCAGGTTCGCCAGCGCCTTTTCGATGAGTGTGACGTCCATGTGGTGCACTTCCCGCCGCTTGCCGATGCCGTCCGGCAGCGTAACGGTCAGTCTGCCGCCGAGGTGCTCCCGGAACTGCTCCAGCCCGTCCAGCAGGACCAGTTCGCCGGCGCTGTTGCGTTCGTCGAGGCAGGCGTCCCACACCGGCAGGTCGCAGCCCGTGAGGCCGGACACGATGCGTTCGAAATCCGCGCCCGTGATCAGTCCAAGCTGCATGGCGTAATGCGAGTCCATCGCGATGCCGATCGCTACCGCCTGTCCGTGGCCGACCCGGTACTGGCTCATGCACTCGATCCGATGCGAGGACCAATGCCCGAAGTCGAGCGGCCGGGCGGAGCCGAATTCAAACGGATCGCCGCCCGTCCTGATGTGGTCAAGGTGAATGACGGCGCAACGCCGGATCACCTGCTCCATCACCGCCGTATCGCGGGCCCTGATAGCCTGCGCGTTCTTGCACAGGAAGTCAAAGAAGGCGGCGTCCTTGATGATGGCAACCTTGAATGCTTCCGCCACGCCGCCAACCCAGTGGCACTGCGACAGGGTCTTCAGGAGGTCAAGGTCGTTGATGACGGCGGACGGCGGCGCGAACGTGCCGACGAAGTTCTTCATGCCGTGCTCGTCCATGCCGTTCTTTACGCCGATCCCGGCGTCACACTGTGCCAGAACCGTCGAGGGGATGCGAATGAGGCGCAGGCCGCGGTGCACCAGCGACGTCGCGAGGCCCAGCATGTCCAGGAACGCGCCGCCGCCCACGCCGATCACGTAGCTCTGGCGGTCCAGGTGAAGGTTGCCCAGGGTCCAGATGACCTCCCCGATGGTCTTCCATCCGTTCTTCACCGGCTCGCCGCCGGGCAGAATCTCCGGTGCGCCGGCAAACTCCAAACTGCCGGTCCGTGCGTGGAAATACGCCTTAATCAGGTCGAGGAGCTCCGGCTGTGCT
This sequence comes from uncultured Victivallales bacterium, assembly GCA_964424705.1. Taxonomy (GTDB): domain Bacteria; phylum Verrucomicrobiota; class Kiritimatiellia; order UBA8416; family CAYRKB01; genus CAYRKB01. The sequence continues at coordinate 6,119 of CAYRKB010000030.1, read as the reverse complement.
TGCACGAGCCCCTGGTCGGCAAAGACCTTCACCTTGTGGACCCGGTCCTCCCCGTGCCGCCTGAGGACGTTTTCGAGCAGGTTGTTTCCGGGGGCGAAGACTCCGCGCGCAAAATGGACAGGGTAGTCGAAACTAACCGCGAACCGCTGGTGGTAGACCTCCCCTTCAGGCGGCGTTGCGGCGTGGTCCTCTTTCGGATCTTTGCTCATGATTTGCCGAGCCATTCCTTCACGCACAGGCCAAGGGAGACAGTGTCTACCGGCTGCGTCCGCAAATCAACTGTGGAAGCAAGGGCCGTTTCACGCCCTGCGCCGATGCGCCCGTGCGTGCCGCCGATGCGCCCGGTATCCTGGGACACGCCCGGCGGGAACAGCGAGAGGAAGAGTTCGCACGGGTCGAAGCCCGGCTTATTGTGGATATCGATGTGGCTGGCGTAGTCCGGGGCCTGCGCGGAGTTCCGCCACCAGGGGTAGGCGAACCAGCACCCCTCGCGTGCGACGGCGACCAGTTCGCCGCTATTCGCGTGGCGCAGGCCGGCCCGCGATTGCGCCTCCGCATCCAACACCTCTGCCACGCCTGCGGCCCCGGTCACGAGCTGCCTGACGGCCGGGATATCGGCCGGGTCGGCGACATAGATGTGCGCCACCTCGTGGTCGACCATGGCGAAGGCGCGCGAGGCGTGCAGGTCGGCGTAGAGTCTCCCGCGCACGTCGCGCGTCTTCAGCAGGCCTGCGTCGGCGAGCGCACGGTTGAGAAAAGCCGCTCCGCCGGGGCACTCGGTCACCGCGTAGTCGCCGAAGATCACAACCTCGTACGCGTTCCTTTTCGCGGCGGCCAGCAGCGTGACAAGCTGCTGGCGCAGCTTCTTGATGGCGGGCAGGCTCTTGGCATGGGACGGGCCGAAGCGCTGAAAATCGTAGTCGAGGGTGGGCAGGTACGTCAGGCACAGGCCGGGCGCGAGCGCGGGATCGGCCATGATTTCGGCCGTGGCGGCGGCAATCCAGTCCCCGGCCTTCGCGGACGCCGCGGGCCCCCAGTACTGGTGCAGTTTGAACGTCCCGCCAAGCCTGCGGCACAGGTCCGCGTACAGGCCGTCCGGCTTGCCGTAGCAGTCCTGCACGAGGCCGCCATGGTGCTTGTGGATCGGCGCGGGCGTGAGCAGGATGTCCACATCCTCGCCCATGCTCTGCTGCCAGAACAGCATGGCGACTTTCCCGCCGGCCCGCCGGAAATCCTCCCAGATGCGCGGGCCGGTCACCAGGGCGGACGACTGCTCCCAGAAAAGGACCTTGCGCAGCGAGCGGTGATACAGCCCGTTGGCGATCATCCCGTGTGCGGCCGGCAGCGACCCGGTGCGAAAGCTTGCCTGCGCCGTGCAGGTCACGGCGGGAAAGACGCCCTGCGCCGGGCGGAAGCGGATGCCGTCAAGGTTCAGGCCGCGCGCCACTTCGTGTGACAGGGCTGCTGCCTGGACGACCAGGAGTTTATTGCCGTTATTCAAGTATGTTTCTGCCTTTGATGCCAAAGTGGGCCGCGCACAGGAGCATGTGCCGGTCGTTACTAAACACTTCGGTGAACCCGTGATCCTTGGCTGTGGTAAGGTGAACGGCATCGGCGGAACGGATGAAGGCGTCGTCGGGCAGGTTCTCCAGCATCGCGCAGACATTGTTCAAGAGTTTTGACGTGACCGGAAACCAGGTCCAGATATTGTTCGCTTCGTCCTCGGCCATGAGGGCGCGGATAAGCGCTGCATCGTCTTTGGATATCCGTTCTTCCCGCACATGCCGGGCCACCGCGCACCAGAACTCTACGCGGCCCAGATGCGAGCAGGCAAGGCCTTTGGCCTGACGGGCCAGTTCCCGAACCCTCTCTCCATGGGGTTCGTTCAGATAGCACTTGGTGATGTAAGAGGTGTCCAGATAGATCATCGGCTGTCTCGATCTTCTGACACAAGACGGGTCGAATCGGTCCTTATCCTGGGCAACTTCCGGATCTGCGCTTCACGATCGGGGAAAGGATGGCTCGTCAATTCCTTGACCAGTCGCTGGACAAGTGCGACAGGCCGGCCACGGTCGGTAATGACAAGGCTTTCCTCCGCGGCTTGCCGAACGTACAGGCCCGTATGCATGTGCAGTTCCCGAACAGAGATTGTCTTCATGTGCACATGGTGACACATTCTCTTGAGAACGTCAATTCCTCAGAGTAGGATCCGAGAAACGGCGAGCGACCTTCAAGTTGAATAGAACCAGCCGGCCAGGCGAATTTGCAGGAACCACAGTGCCATGAAAGTCAGGCCGGCTGCGGTAGTAGGCGCGCCGGCGACGGCCACAAAGATGAGCTGCACGAAAAGGAGTCCGCGGATCAGCCGTCCGATGCTTGCCTGCACGACTGCAGGTTCCGGCCGGCCTGACAGGCCGGCGCCCAGCAGTGCCGCCCAGAGGGCGAAAATGATGCCGGCCAGGGCCGGCCGTACGCCCCCGGCGAGGTCGGCGAAGTCAGCTATATAAGCCATGGCGCCGAAGCCCGCGGCAAGCACGAGCGCCGGCATCCAGCGGCGCAGCCCCAGTCTCTCGGAGCGCGTTTCCCCGGCGGCAATGGCCGTAACGGACGCCACATAGAGCCCCAGCACAACGGCGGGAACAAGCACGGGCAGCGAAAGTTCCGCGCGCCAGCCGGCGGCTGCGGCGCCGAGGAGCAGGCTCAGGGCCCGGCAGGATCCCATCAGCAGCGGGCCCACGACTGGTATTCGCTTTGCTGCGTGGTTGTAGACCAACACCGCCGTCAGCAGGCAGGCGGCGACGACCAGGCTGGACAGCCCGCTGGCGACGGCAAGGATGAGCCCTGCAAAGGCAAGCAATCCGAAGGCGATCCGCGCCGCGCGGAGGCTGATCTGGCCTGACGGCAGCGGCCGGCCGGGCCGCTCGGAGCGGTCTTCGGTCAGGTCGGCCACATCGTTGTCCACGAGCCCGGCCATGTAGACAAACAGGGCGATGGCGGCCGCCATGCCCGCGGCGGCCCACGGCGAATCGATTGAGAGCCCGGCCAGTAACGTGAAGCGGGTGTCCTCACCCGGAAAGCCAGCCGCCTTGGCGAGCAGGTAGCCCGCGATGGGATCGCCGGGCACGGTCAGCAGATTGGGCAGGCGCACGAGCTGCAGCCACGCCTTCCAGGCCGGGCGCTCTGTGGGGTTCTCGCCGGAGTCTTCCTGCTGACAGTCGTTCATGGGTGTTCCATGTTATCGCTGGAACTCGCGGATCTCGATCGGTGTGAGATCGAAGCGCGGGCGCCACTTGGGGCTTTGCGAGTAGAACGCCATCGCATTGCCGAATACGAGGCGCTGGATGGCTTCCTCGTCGTGCCCGTCACGTTGCATGTGCGCGGCCACCTTGACGAGGCTCAGCGGGTCGGATACGCCCCAGTCCGCCGAGCCGCTCACGATGATCCGCTCGCTGCCGATGCGCCGGATGATCGCGCTCACGCGCTCGGGCGACAGCTTGGAGACCGGGTAGACCGTCATGCCGCAGTAGCATTGCGTCTCGTTGATGGCCGTGTCGATGGTCTCTTCCGTGTTGTGGTCCAGATAGATCTTCTTCTCGTCCATCCCGACCTTGCGTAGGCACCGGATCGTGCGCTCGATCCCGGCCGGCTTTTGGAAATGCGGCAGGTGGACGATGACGAGCATGTCGCGCTCTTTCGCGATCTCGAGCTGCCGGAGGAAGGCGTACTCCTCGTTGTCTGTGATGCTATTGAATCCGATCTCGCCCAGGGCCACGCAGCGCTCGTGGGCGAGGTAGTCCCCGATGCCCGCCAGCACCTCGTCGACAAGATTCCGGTTCTCCGCCTCCTTGGGGTTGTAGGACACGGCGGCATAGTGGTCCACGCCGAAGCGGGCGGCCCGCACGGTCTCGAACTCGAGGATGAGCTGGAAGTAGTCGAAGAACGTGCCCGCGTAGCGGCGGTTGCTGCCCATCCAGAAAGAAGGCTCCACGCAGGCGCGGATTCCCGCCGCATACATCGCCTGGTAATCGTCCGTCGTGCGGGAATACATGTGGATGTGGGGTTCGATGATGGTCATACGTGGCGTCATGTTCCCACAGGCACGCCGTGACGATCAAGCGCAATTGCCGGAATGATCTGCTTGAACGGAGAGCGGAGCCGCAGATCTGCGCGGCAGGAGGCACGGATAGGTCTTGCAAGCACATTCCCCTTGCGGCACCTGGTCCCGCTGCCGTACCTTTCGGCTATGTTCAAGGGAGGTATGGCGTGAAGCCGAAGAGAGCCGTGGCCGGCGGCCGGGGCGTTTCCGCGCCCCCGCAGGAGCGTGAAATGGGCGGCCTTCTCGCCAGCCTGCGCGAGGTCATCCATGCCGCCCGCCAGCAGGCCGTGCGCGCGGTGGATGTGGTGCAGGTATGTACCTGCTGGTCCGTCGGGCGACACATCGTCGAATTCGAACAAGGCGGAGCCAGTAGAGCCGCCTACGGCAAACGCCTGCTTCACGACCTGGCCGCGCACCTCACCGGTGAGTTCGGGCAGGGGTTCGACGCCTCGAACCTCCGCTACATGCGTCTGTTCTACAAGGCTTTTCCAAATTGTGACGCACTGCGTCACGAATTGAGTTGGACCCACTACCGCTCCCTGCTACGCATCGAAGACGTCTCCGCCCGCCAGTGGTACATGAACGAGTCGGCCGCCCAGCCGTGGTGGGGTAGCCGTGGCGGGGTCACGTCTCGACATGCGACAAGTGGACGCCGGGACGACTCGCAGATACACGGCGAATGTCGATTGTCGAGACGTGACCCCGGAGCCGCTGCCCCCGGAGCGCGTCCGGGTGTTATACTGTGCTGGGCCGTATTTCTCGTAGGTGGCCTTATCGCCGCGGGGTGCAATAGTGAGTTCAGTACTGAGCGAGACAAGCTCATGGAAAAAGGGGCTGTGGCCAAGATGAACTTCCGGGTCGTTGATACGGACGGATCCGTAGTGCGCAATGCGAAAGTGGGCGTGAGTTACACGGCTTGGGACAAGTGGGAGATAGAAGGGCTCACGGGCGCAAACGGCCTATTGTGCGCAGAGGGCAAGTCCCATGGAGAGGTCGCCTACGGGGTTGAAAAGGATGGATACTATAAGACCTTCAACGCCATGAACTTCGTCCCTCAGAACGCCACCGTTAAGGGCGGCAAGTGGCAGCCTTGGGATCAGACGATGACGGTGGTTCTGAAGAAGATAAAGAAACCAGTACCGATGTATGTTGCCGATCTTGAGGGACGTGGCCTTGAAATCCCAGCGTGCGACGTGCCTTTAGGGCTCGATTTGGAGAAGGTGGATTGGGTGGCCCCGTATGGGAAAGGCTTGCACGGGGATATCATTGTCACTTTTAGCGAGCACTTCAATAATACGTTGAACGGAAGGATGAGCATCACTCTCGTCTTCGGCACAAATCTACTGGATGGCGTTCAAAGCGCAAAGGTGGATACATTCAGTGTTCTCCCTTCGGTCTATGAGGCTCCTACGAATGACTACAAAAGGTCTCTGTATTTTGAGGAGGAAAGAACGCGTTCGAAGATCCTGTCAGCGATTGAACCAAAGGAGGATGAATACTTCATCTTTCGGGTGCGATCTGAAACGGACGAGCACGGAAACTTGCTCAAGGCGCACTACGGGAAGTTGTACGGACCGATCCACTACGGGAAAATGGGTAACAACACAAATCTGGAAATGAAGTCGTATTTCAATCCAGAGGAAGGCTCTCGCAACCTAGAATGTGACACTACAAAGAACCTTCATGGGCAAGCGATCCGAGTGCCGTGAAGCTTCGACCCGTGACCGCGGAGCGTGACTGCCGTTTCCATTGAGCGATCTGTGACGCAGTGGCGCAAGGGGACCTTAGAAGAGATGATAACGATTATCCTCACTGAGTCGGAATCTAGGTCATGTTTCGGAGTCGGGGTCGCGTCGCAATAGGTAAAGTAATGACGCGTTAGCCGGTAATCAGTAAGTGACCCCGTCATGTGAGACGTGAGCGGGCGATAGGTGCGCGAGCGTTAAAGACCAAGCGTCCGCCGCGACTTCATGATCTTTCCTTTTGTCACGCCAACCTCCGTCGGAAGATGGCATTGAGCGGT
>CAYRKB010000029.1:0-34202 GCA_964424705.1 uncultured Victivallales bacterium | reverse complement strand
CTTCAGGTCACAGTCCACCGCGTAGCGGCGTCCCTCTTTCCAGCAGGCTTCCACGCGCCGCACCGCCTGATGGGCGCTGCGTTCGAGCTTATGGCCCGCCAGGGGACTACAAGTTGCTCGACCCAGTGCCTCTTCCCACACGATCGGATAACGAGGAATGGCAATGGAAGTGAGTCGCTTCGATGTTTTCCTCGTTGCACTCGATCCAGCGATTGGACACGAGATCAAGAGGACTCGTCCTTGTATGGTAATCTCGCCGGACGAGATGAACCATCATGTCGGCACGGTAATCATCGCGCCCATGACAACGAAGGGACGTGATTACCCAACACGTGTGGCCTGCGCGTTCCAGGGCGTCGAAAGGCAAGTTGTACTGGACCAGTTGAGAACCGTGGACAAGACCCGATTGGTCAAAAAACTGGGGCGACGCTCTCCGTCGGCGGCAGAACGTGTGCTCGATGTCCTGATCGAGATGTTCCAAAGATGAAGCCCCAACGATCCGGTGCTGGGTGCGTCGCAAGCGCGCCGCCCCAGACCGATGATCGGCAAAAAAGAGAATAGTATGGCATTCCTTGTCTGTTACTCGAGCACGCCGCCGGAAGATCATACGAAGGATCGCGCGATCTATCTGGATCGACTGTTCTACCAGCTAATCTTCATCCATTGTCGATTAGACCTTAGCGCCTATACTGTCTTGCGCAATGTTTACGCGGGCTGCGCAGCCATAGTTCGGATTGCAGTCGCACGCACTCACGCGCCCAACCTTTATCGTTGTCTTTGCGGGGCAACATGGTAGCCTCCTGCTCCACCGTTCAATTGTGTCTACACAGTCGAGGAGTATCAGATGAAACACTTATCGCCGCAGAGTTGGACCGTTCTATGCTTGGTCGCCTTTCTTGGCATGTCGGCGCCGCGAATTCTGGCGGAGGCCACGGAAGACACCGGTTCACCATGGCGCGTAGGCGTCAGCGCCGGATGGTTGGACCTGGAGGGGAATGACCCGCTCAGCGATAGCTTCCTGTCGTCCCTCCGCCTCGGCTATGCGACGTCCGAGCGATGGACCACGGAAGGGGTTCTGGATGTGGCGCCCGAAATGGACGAAAACACCCGTGTCGAATGGAGCAGCGGGGCACGCATTTCGAGGCTTCAAGAGGAGTCAAAGCCGGGTACGCGCAATACGGCTTCGACCCGGTTCAGCATTGACGAATTATACAGCCTCGCGCCAAGCCATCGAATCGAGCCCTACGTCGGCGCTGGCGTTGGCGTCATCTGGTACGAGGAGGACTTCGGCAGCCAATGGGAGCCCGCCGTGCGGATTCGCGCCGGCTGCCAGTACCACCTCGATTCGTCCTGGGCCGTTCAGGCTGACGTTTGCGCCATGGTGGCGGGCTGGGACGTCGAAGCCAATTCCATCGGCAGCCTCGGGATCGTGTGGAAGTTCGGACAGCCCAACGTCCCCCGCTCCACAAGCGCTTCTCCCCAGCCTCCCGCTGCTGCGCTTGGACACGCGCTGACAGATATCGCGCAACGCGCTGTGGTCGGGGCCCCGACAAACCTCACGCAAGGAGCGGAGGACCTCCAGTCCTTCGAACTCCAGATGAACTTCGATGCTGACGCATGGACGATCCGGCAGGAATACTTCTCTGACCTCGACGCCATCGGCAAGATCCTTAGTGACGATCCCGGTGCAAAGGCGCGGATCGAAGGCCATGTCGACCGGAAGGCCAAGTCCGACGCCCGCAGCGAAAAGCGCCTAACGCAAAAACGAGCCGATGCGATTGCCGACTACCTCGAGAAGAACGCCCGCATTTCGGGCAGACGGCTCAGCGCCGTGGGGTACGGCTTCGACCGTCCCAAGGCCGCAAATGATCCTGTCACCGGCAACCCGCAGAATTGCAGGATGGAGATTCACCTCACCCCGTTAAAGCCTGCGCCGAAGGCACAGGCCCTGCCGTAGCTTGACGCAGCGGAAGGCGCTCGGGGAGCCACGCAATGGAAGTGATTGTTGCAGCATCCGCCGGTTTCTGCTGGGGCGTGCAGCGCGCAATCGAAAAAGCGCGAACCCTGTCGCAGCAAGGCCCCGCGCCGGTCTGGACGGACGGGCCGCTGATCCATAACCGCCAGATGCTGGAACAGCTAAGCCAGGAGCGCGTGCTGGAGACCGAGGCGCCTGAGAACCTGCGCGTGGGGGTGCTGCTCATTCGCGCCCACGGCATTCCGCCTGAACGCCGCGCGTGGCTCAAGACCATGCAGGTGCCCGTCTTTGACGCCACCTGCCCCGATGTCGCCCGCATTCAGGGCACCATCCGTTCCCACGCGCGCCGCGGGTTCCACACGATCATCTTCGGCGAGCCGGATCACCCGGAAGTGCGGGGGCTGCTCGGCTTTGCCGAAGGCCACGGGCACGTCGTGCTGACGGAGAGAGATGTTGCGCAGCTGCCCCCCGACCTCACGCCCGTCTGCCTCGTGTCGCAATCCACGCAGTTCTCCGGCAAGTTTGAGAAGATCGCGGCGGCCGTGCGGGCGCGGTATCCCGATGCGGAGGTGGCGGACACGATCTGCGCCTCCACCCGCCGGCGCCAGCAGGAACTCCTCGACCTCGCCCGCGAAGTGGACGCCATCGTTGTCGTCGGAGGACTGCACAGCGCCAACACCATGCACCTGGTGGAACTTGCCCGCGAGCTCAGGCCCGCCCTGCACATCCAGACCGCCGCCGAGATCGACCCGGCCTGGTTCTGCAACTATCGCCGCGTCGCACTCACCGCAGGCGCGTCCACGCCCGATTTCGTCATCCGCGAGGTGGAACAGAAACTGCGTTCTCTGGACGGAAAGAGAGCGTGACAAACGGCGGCGGATCGGAGACCCTGTGGCGGCATCAATCCATAACAACGGAGCAGTCATGAGACAGAGAATGATCGCGGGGCTTATCGCGGGAATCATAGGCCTTTCAGGGGTAGCCAACGCGCAGGACACCAATACAACGCTCAAAGTGGGCGACGCGGCGCCCTCGCTTGCGCCCAGCCAGTGGCTTCAGGGAGACCCGGTCAAATCGTTTGAGACCGGCAAGGTCTATATCGTCGAATTCTGGGCCACGTGGTGCGGGCCCTGCCGCGCCTCGATTCCCCACGTCAACGAGCTCTACAAGAAACTCAAGGACAAGGGCCTTGTGGTGATCGGCCAGAACGTGTGGGAGCGCAAGTCCGTGGAGGATGTTACAAAGTTCGTAAAGGACATGGGCGACAAAATGACGTACCCCGTGGCCTTCGATGGCGAGAACAGAATGGCCAAGACTTGGATGGAAGCGGCCGGGCAGGAAGGCGTGCCCACGGCGTTTCTTGTCGACAAGGACGGCAAGATCGCCTGGATTGGGCACCCGATGGACGGCCTCGACAAGGTCGCCGAGGAGGCGCTCGCCGGCTCGTTCAATCCGGCGAAGGAAGCAGAGCGCAAGGAAGCGCAGCAGGCGCAGCTCAAGGTGATGGGGGCCCATGCCCAGAAGCTTGGCGAGGCCATGCTGGCGGAGAAATGGGATGACGCGCTCGCCGAAGTCGCAGAAATGCAGAAGGTGGCTCCCGCAGAGGCGAAGGACGGCATCGCCGTCCTCAAGTTCGGGATCTACACGAGCAAGAAGGATGGGAAGGCCGCGGCCGATCTGGCCCGGCAGATCAGCGAGAGCACGCCCGACAACCCGGAGCTCCTGAATATACTGGCGTGGGAACTTGCGACGGCTGAAGGACTGCAGCCCCGCGACATGGATCTGGCCCTGGCGCTCGCCATGCGCGCCAATAAGGCTGCGGAGGAGAAGGACCCGGGAGTTCTCGACACCCTTGCACGCATCACCTTCATGAAGGGCGACGCCAAGCAGGCGATCGAGTTGCAGAAGAAGGCCCTCGGCCTCGCGACTGAGCAGCCGATCAAAGACGATATGGCCAAGACGTTGAAGAGCTACGAGGCGGGCACGCTCCCCAAGCCTGCGCCCGAGGGCGAGGGCGGCGCGCAGTAGCAGCGGAGAGGAACGAGGGGCCGCGGATTCACGCGGGGAGCACACGGATCCGAAGCGGCGGTGACTTGGCCCGCACGATTGGCAACGACGCACTGAGATCATGAAGACACTAGCCGTAATTCTGACAATAGTCATGGCTGCGGCCTCGCCGCTCAGGGCGATGATCGAGATCGAGATACCGGTCATCGAGAACGGGGACGGACTCGGCTTCTTCTTCGACTGCGCCCGTGCGTACGAAAAGGCAAAGCCGGAGGTGCGGGTCAATCTTTACGGCGATCCGCGCATCTCCGACAAGGTCCGCATCCGGATCCTGGAGGGCACGTTCCCTGAAATCACCAACGCCGGGGGATTCAACTATTGGAACTTGATCCGCGGGGGATACATCCTTCCGCTCGACGAGTTCCTCGACAGTCCGAACTGGGAAGGTGACAGGACCTGGCGTGAATCCTTCCTGCCGGGAACCCTCGACGCTTACACCTATGAGGGGAAGGTCTACGGCGTGCCGCTGCCCTACTACGTCATGGGGCTCTGGTACAACAAGGGCATGTTTGAAGAGCACGGCTGGACGGCCCCGCGCACGTGGGATGAATTCTTCGCGCTGTGCGAGCAGGTCAAGGCCGCCGGGGTAGCGCCGGTGGCGTTTCAGGGCCGCTATCCCGGCTACGCGCGGATGTTTGAGGGAGCCGCCTTCTATCAGCTTGGGGGAGCGGACGCATACCGCAAGCAGCAGTTCTTTGAGCCCGGCACCTTCCAGAATCCGGCCTACGAGGAAGCCCTTCGCCTCGTACAGAAGACGGCGCTGAACTGCTTCCAGGAGGGGTCCATGGGCATGAGCCACACAGAGGCCCAAATGCAGTTCTTTCTCAGCAAGGCGGCCATGATTCCCTGCGGATCCTGGCTGAAGAGCGAAATGCTCGGCAAAATTCCCGACGGGTTCCGGCTCGGGTTCTGCAACATGCCCGCCGTCCCCTCCCCGGTCGGCGACCCGGCGAACCTGCAAATTTTTTCCGGCTACTACTTCGTGATGAGCAAGAGCCCCCACGCGCGCGAATCGGTTGACTTTCTGCGGTTCATGACGTCGCGCGCCATGGCGGGCCTGTTCTGCCGCCAGCGGGATATTCCGGTCGCGATCCAAGGTGCCAACGAGGGAAACCTTTCGACGGACATGCACGACATGGAGCTCGCCATTGCCGCCTCGCACGGCGCGTACGGCGGGGTCAGCGGCGAATGGCAGAACGAGATGAACCAGTATATCGAAGACGGGATCTTCAAACTGCTCACCGACACGATCACGCCCGCCGCGCTGGCGACGGAGCTGGAAGGCAAAGCCGCCACGGTGCGGGAGCACATGGCCCACCCCGAGCGCGTCGCGATCCGCCACGTCTGGAAGCCGCTTATCCTCTTTGGGGTGATGGCCACCATGGTCATGATCGCGATCCTCTCCTGGCTGGCAAGGATACGCGCGGCGCGCCGCCAAAGCAGCATGGCCGGAACGGCGGGGCGGCTCACGCTGGGGTGGCAGTCCGCGCTTGTATTTGTCGCGCCTGCTATCCTGCTATACTCGGCGTTCGTGGTCCTGCCCTCGGTGCGGTCGTTCGTGTGGAGCACGCGCGAGTGGGACGGCCTCACAGCCATGAAAGCCGTGGGCGTGCTGAACTTCAAGCGGCTCCTCTTCGAGAGTGACGGCTTCTGGACCGCCCTGAACAACAACCTTTTCATCATGTTCGTCATCCCGCTATTCGTCATCCCCCTGGCCCTTTTCCTGGCCACGTGCATCAGCCGGGGCGTGCGCGGCTCCCGCCTCTTCCGGATCACCTTCTTTTTCCCCAACCTCCTCGGCGGCGTTGCGGCGACCCTTCTGTGGATGCACCTGTACAACCCGCAGGGCGGCGTGGTGAATGGAGTGCTGACGTCGCTCGGCTTTGAAAGTTTCAAGGGCTACGCCTGGCTGTCGCAGGAGAAAGTGCACTGGCTGCAGGATATGGTCACCAGCCTGCTGACGGCGGCTGGGCAGGAACGATTCAAGGGCTGGTTCGACTGGCTCTCACAGACTCACCTGTACTGGGCGCTGGTCCCGATGTCCGTATGGGCGGCCTGCGGGTTCAACATGATCCTCTTTCTCGCCGCGATGGAGAGCATCCCGCCGGACCTGTATGAGGCGGCGGAAATCGACGGCGCGAGCCACTGGCGGCAGTTCTGGACCATCACCCTACCGCTGCTGTGGGAAGTGCTTTCCATTGCGGTCGTGTTCTCTGTCATCGGCGGGATGAAGGCGTTCGAGGCGATCTGGCTGCTGACCAACCAGGCGCCCACCACACAGGCGCACGTGATCGGGACCAAGATGATGCAAGCCATGTTCATGGACTTCAAGGTAGGCGAGGCGGCGGCCATTGCCGTGCTTCTGTTCGTCATGGTGTTCTTCGGCTCGCTTGCCACGCTGCGACTGATGCGGCGGGAAAAGGTGGAGATGTAGCATGGGGACGAAACGGTTCTCGCTAAGCAAGCCGCTGATCTACCTCGTGCTCCTCACGTACCTGGCGATCGTGGTCTATCCCATGTTCTGGCTGCTCACCACATCGCTGAAGGTTGACCGCGACATCTTTCTCAGCCCGTTCACTCTTCCCAAGCTGGGCGCCCTCCAGTGGAACAATTTTGCGCGCGCCTGGTCGGCCGGGCATTTCGGCGCCTATTTCGCCAACAGCGTCGTCATCACAGTCTGCACGGTCATCGCAACGCTTATCACTGCCGCGATGGCGGCGTACGCCCTGGCGCGATTCCGCTTCCCGGGCGATCGCCCGATCTTCTTCTACTTCCTGGCGGGGCTCATGGTGCCCCTGCAGCTGGCGGTCGTCCCGCTCTTTTTCCAGATGCGTGGGCTCGGCCTGCTCGACTCGCGCCTTGGGCTCTGCATTGTCTATGTCGCGTTCGGTCTTCCGTTCGCCGTGTTTGTGCTGACCGGCTTCTTCAAGTCCTTGCCGGCAGGTTTGCATGAAGCAGCGCTGGTGGATGGCGCCGGGGAGTTCCGCGCCTTCTGGAGCATTATGCTCCCGCTCGCAAGGCCCGGCATGATCACCGTGGCCATTTTCACGTTCCTTGGGACCTGGAACGAGTTCCTGCTGGCGTTCATGTTCCTGTCAGGGCGGAACTCCGAGACCCTTCGCACCTTGCCCCTCGGCCTGGCCAACATCACAATGGCCAGCCAGTACCGCAGCGACTGGGGCATGGCCTTCGCGGGCTTGGTCCTGATGATGGCCCCCCTCCTTTTTATTTACATCGTCCTACAGAAGCACCTTACCAAGGGGCTCACGATCGGCGCCATGAAGGGGTGATGTTCCCCTCACCGTCCCCGATCCTCGATCCTCGAGCGCCCACCCACCTCAGCACGTCACCTTGGCGATTGACCCGCAGCGGTTCCTCTGCTGTCGCTGACGAGCTGAATTCGAACCGCAGGTATACACCGCAACATTGACTCACGTCGGCTGCGTTATCGTAGTCCCTCCACCTTCGGACACCGTCACTTCTCTGTCGGAACCACGATCCCGCGGATGATGAGGTTCTGGCAAAGCAGGAACATCAGGAGCGTGGGCACGGCCGCCACCAGCAGCGAGGCGAAGATCACGCCCTGTCCCGCGAAACTCTGCAGCTTGTAGAGCCAGACCATCATGGTCCACATCTTCTCGTCCTGGCACAGGATGAAGGCCATCATAAAGTTGGAGTAGGCGCTGACAAACGCGCCGAGAGCAATAACGGCCAGAATAGGCTTCGAAAGCGCCATGGTGACGATCCAGAACTTCTGCCACTCGGTCGCGCCATCCACGTCAGCCGCCTCGTAGAGCTCACGAGGGAGGCTGTCGAAGAACCCCTTCAGCAGGAATATCGCATACCCATTGGCCATGCCCGGAAGGATCAGCGCGGCAAATGTGTTGAGCAGATGAAGATCCCTGAGCAGCAGGAAGTTCGGGATCATCGTCACCACCGACGGAAAGGACATCGTGGCGATCAGGAACAGCAGGACTTTGTACTGGCTGCGCAGGTTGTACCGGGAGAGCGCGTAGGCCGCCAGGGGGTTCACCAGAAGCGACGCCAGCACGCTCAGCAGACAGTAGATCACCGTGTTCCAGATGCCGCGGCCGTAAAGAAAGATATAATCAAACACCATCACGAAATTGCGCCGCACGAAGTACCCACGCAGCGCGACACGGTGCTCGGCGCAGTGCGCGTAATCACCCTCCGCCTGAGGCATCCGGATCGCGGCGGAGTCCTGATACGCACGGCCGTGCGAACGGCCGGCCGCATCCGCCGTGCCGTACTTCGCAAGCACAAACGTCCGCCAGCGGGTCTCAGGCGTATCCACTCCGATGGCCGCGCCGGGAAGCAGTTCGCGATCCCTGAGGAAATCGGAAAAGTCCGTAAGCGCAGCGGACGAGCGCGTACGATCCGCGGGGAAAGGCACATCCGAGAATGCGCCGAAAGCGTTCTGGCCGGCTGCCGCATAGAGACCGTTCAATGCCTCCAGTGTGCCATACCTGCGCTCCAGAAATGCCGCGTAGCCCTTTCGACCGCCCTCGTCGATCACGATGAACTGCGGGTTCAATGCCTCGCGCACGAAGCTTTCCCAGTCCTCCCCCAACCCACCTGCCTCCGGGCGGCGGGCATCAAGGGTCAACTCGCCGAATGACGACCACGACGCACCGTTCAGCCGGTTGTACGCCGCGATATCACGGTCGTACTTCTTCAGGAGCTCGACGTGCTGTCCGTACCGGCGATCCAGGCTCAGGTAGATTCGATCCTGGACCGGGCACGCCTCCTTGAAACGGTAGAATTCCGCAATAATGGGCGTGGCTGCCCGCTGATAATTGCGGTCGGCCAGAAGCTCATATGGAACGGTCACCGTCATCCACGTTGCCGCATTCACACCATAGGCTGCCTGAAGGCGACCGAGATCATCCCCGCACAACCGCTGAAGATATTCCCGGAAGGCCCTCTGGTTGGCCGGCACATTGCAGCCGTTGCGCGACTGCGATGCCCCGAGCAGGTAGTAGCCGCCCGGAATGGGCTCCCGCTGAAATGCGCGCCAGTCGGTCAGAAGCGCGGGTGACGACGGCGCAGGCGCACGCAGATCCCTGAACCCGGGCGCGTCGGACCCGTAGTTGTCGCCAAAATCGCGAAACTGCTCGTTGGCCTTTTCCTCGACGTATTTCCGGTACAGCATCGTCTCGTCATGCCAGTAGCGCGGCACCAGATCAAAGTCGGTGCTGTCCACGTTGCTCTTCGTGGAACCGGACAGCATGACTAGGAAGGGGTAGACCATCGTCACCCCGCCCACCGTGAGCAGGAAGTACATCGCTGCAATCACCAAACGAGTCCGGAGTGCTTTGCGTTCAGTTGTGAGGATGATGGCCATAAGAGAAGTGCTCAGTGATCAGTCATCGGTTGTCAGTGATCGGTTATCGCCGGAAAGGAAGTAATCATCAGGCAGTTCGCGGACAAGATCTTGGGTTAGGCCACAAAAAGAGTCAGCCTTCGCCATCATCGAGTGCAGCATGCGCCCGATCTCGGACAGGTCAGCGTTAAGGCTCTGCACCTGTTCTGCGGTCAAGTACCCACAGTCGCCTGAGGTATCCACCCAATGCTGCGTCTCCTGTTGTTCGCCATCGGCATCGCTGAGTTTGCTTACAAAGTGCCTCGGATAGTGCCGCTTGGCCCACGCTTCCGCGATCTGAGCACCCACCGACCTCGATGAACGCCGAATCTGGTCGGTGAGAGAGTAGGCCTCCTCACGGGGAAACGTTTCCGTGGCCCTGAAGATGCATAACGCAACGGTCCGCGCCTTCTGGTAGACGACCAGATCCCTGAAACTATTCGCGTGCTTCAATTCGCTCATGGCCAACCACTAGATCACTGGTCACTCGATTACTGATCACTGTTTCCACCCTCTACTTCTCCGCCGCCCGGAACGTCACCCGCGACAGGCGCGACATCTGCCACACGGTGAAACCGAGCAGCACGAACGCCAGAATCCAGCCCATGGCGCTGGCGAGGCCAAACTCCATGAAGGCATAGGCCTTGAGGAACAGCTCCAGGCCCACGACGTGCGTGGCGTAGTCCGGGCCGCCGCCGGTCATGAGCAGGACGAAGTCGGCAGACTGGAAGGACCCGATGATGGCAAAGATCATCTGGATCAGGATCAGCGGGCGGATTGTCGGCAGCGTGACGTGACGGATCCGGGCGCGAAATCCCCCGCCATCGATCGCCGCCGCCTCATACAGATCACCCGGCACGGTCTTAAGCGCCGCGAGATAGATGAGGCACCCCGGCCCCAGGCTGGCCCAGGCCTGCGGGATCATCAGCGCGAGCATGGCCTGCGCCTTATCCTGCAGCCAGCCCTGAGGCGGAATTCCAAGCAGGCCGAGCAGCCAGTTGGCCAGCCCCGCCGCCGAGGGATCGAAGAATACCTTCCACATCAGGAGTGTCACAACGCCCGCCGTGACGGCAGGCAGATAGAAGACTACGCGAAAGAACACCTGTCCCCTGGGAATCTCGCTCAGGAGTATGGCTAGGGTGATCGGCGGAAAGAACACCAGCGCGAGATAGATCAGCGAGTATTCCAGCGCGCGCCACATGGACTTCCAGAACAACGGGTCATAGATGACGTTGGCGAAGTTATCGATCCCGGTGAACGTGGAATGCCCCATGACATTGAAGTTCTGGAAGGCCATCACCGTACCCCTCACAAGCGGCACGTAGCTGAAGAGAAGCGTGCCCAGCACCGCGGGAGCCAGCAGGAGCCAGGCAATCCGGTACTTGCGGAGGGCCGCGGCGTTCGACGGCCGTGGCGCGACGGCCGCCCCCGGGTCGCCGGGCGGAGTGAAGAGCCGCCAGACATAAGCAAAGAGCACCCCGAAGGCGGCAAAGATCAAAGTGGCCAGCACCGTGGAGACCAGCCTGCGGATGCGCATCTCCTGCGCAGGAACAATGCCGATCATCTTGATGTTCGCCTCGCGCACGGCGTCGTCGTCGATCTTGCGTATCTGCCGCAGCCGGGTCTCGCGATCCTCGATCATGCCGATCTTGTCCGCGATCGCTTTGTCGAACGGCCGGGACATGTAGTGGTAGATCTGCTGGCAGCCGGGCCCGTACGGTTCAGGCACGCCGTTCGAAAAACATATCCGGTACGTCTCCTCCCAGAGCAGAGGGAAGCGGCGGCCATACTCGGACAGCCCATACGCGGCCAGCTTTGCCGGCAGGATCATGTTGCCGTAGCCGTTCTCAACGTAAACACGGGCCCGGATGCGACGCGCCTCGGGACCGTTGAAGAAACGAATGTAACGCCAAGCCGCATCGCGCACCCGTTTGTCCTTCGTTTCCGCGAACATGCCCATCATCTGGCAGTTAAGCTCCGAGGCCTGGATCCCCGCCGGGCTGCGGGGAACCGGTGCGAACGAGATCTCGTCCGGGTTCATGCCCCCGGCGCCATCGACGCTATACCCCATCAGCATCTCGTCCGCCAGATACCCGAACTGCATGCCGATCTCGCCATGATCCCACTTCATGTAAACGTCTTTTTCGTAGTACGCGACGCCGTGCTCGGTCTTGCCCGTCTTCGGGTTGACCCATGGCCCCTGGATCAGCTTCGTGTAGAAATCGACTGCCTGGGCCATGCCTTCGTCGTTGAACGTGGCGCGCCACTCTTCCGTCCCCGGGTTCTGCCGCATGGCGCGCGTTCCCATCGAGACCATGAATGTGTAGGCCACCCAACTCGCGCCCGGACCTGTGAACGCAACGCAGCCGTACACGCCCTTCTCGGGGTCGGTCAGCTTCCTGGACACTTCGTAGAACTCATCCCACGTCTTCGGATAATCCTTCTCCGGATCCAGGCCGGCCTTGCGAAAGAGAGTCTTGTTGTAAATCAGACAGATGGAGAGGTTGGAATACGGCAGCGCATAGATGTGTTTCTTGCCGTCCGGCCCTCGGGCGGTTACGACCTCGCGCACCTGCGGCAGCAGGCGCTCGTTGAGCTCACCCTGGTACATGATGTCCGGATCGAACGTCCCCTCACGGCTCGCCTCCGCCGCCGTGACGTCCGGCCGGATATAGTCGTCGAGCGGCTGCAGAAAACCGCGCGCGACAAAATCCCGGGTCCGCTGGAAGTTGACATAGGTCACGTCCGGCGCCGTCCCGCCGGCGATCGACATGACCAAGCCCGCGCTGCCGGCAGAGCCCTGAAGCGACAGCCCCGTCGTCTGCTCGAACCGGATCTCTGGATGCTGGCGCCGGAACTCCTGGAACACCGCCAGGTCCGCGCGCCCGGCCACAGACAGGTTGTCCGCCGCGGGCACCGACCAGCAACGCAAGGTAACCGACGTGCCCTCGCCCGCCGCAAGGAGCGGCAGCAACACCGTCAACGCGATTGATAGGGACAGCAGCCTACGCATACTCACATCGCCGGGCATACGCCGATTTCGGCAATATCCACATCCTTGAGCTCCACTTCCTTCGTGTCCACGGCCACAATGGAAGCTGCTTTCATGCGGGAGAAGATCGCAGAACCGGCGCGAAAAGGCAAACTGCAGATTGTCATTGGATTGTTGTCACGCTCGGGTTTGCTGTTCCCGCGCCCTAATCACATGTGGTACACATTGCCTGCACCAGGCAGCGTGATTTGCTGAACCACCAGCGGAGCGAGCGAGATGAGCATCGAAGGCGTCCTGAAGAAGAAATCGTCCCTCGGCCTGAAGAAATATCCGGTCGGCATCTACAATTACTTAAACCTGAAGGACCACGGCGCGCACATGACCGAGGCGGACATGGAGTCGCTCGCGGACGCGGGCATCACGGTCCCGCACAGTCCGACCTTTGAACCGAACGATCCGGCGCAGATCGCCCACATGGTGAAAATGCTGGACTGGGCGGCCGCGCGCGACATGAAGCTCCTCCTCTGGGATCCGCGCTGCATGGCAAGTGTAAAAGGACTGGAGGACCCCGCCGCCTACGCGGCAGGGATCAAGGCGGCCGTCAGGGACTTCGGGGCGCACCCGGGGCTCTTTGGATTCTTCATCAACGACGAGCCCGACGACGAGGGCATGCGGGCATCGGCTGCGTGCCAGAGGATCCAGGCCGGGATCGCGCCTCATCTTCATTCCGTCCTCAACCATCATGGTGGCGCCAGCGATCAGTACCTGGACAGTTACGCGCAGCTTAGCGACGCCGATGTATTGAGCTACGACTGCTACCTGCAGATACAGAACCCCGCCGAGAATCGTGTGCGTGGGATCGACAGATATTTCGAGAACCTGCGCAAATTCCGCGATGCGTCGCTCCGGAGCGGCATCCCCTTCTGGAATACCATCATCTGCATCGGCCACTGGATGTATTCGTGTCCCAACCTGGACGAGATACGCTGGCAGTTCAACACATCCGTCGCCGCCGGCGCCAGCGGCGTGTCGTGGTTCCACTGGTACCTCCCAAAACCGATCCTGAACTACCGGCTGCCGCCAATCGACGAGTTTTGGGAGAAGACCCAGACGTACTACGATATCCGGCGCATTCAGCAGAGCTTCCACAAGACCTACGGCGACCTCTTCAACCGACTCGTGTCGACGCGGGTCAGCTTTCATCAATTCGCCTTGGGCAACGGATCGATCGACTGGACGCCCAACGAGCTGGTCTCCGGCATCGAGACGCAATACGGGCAGAACACCCCGATTCTTGTCGGCGAGTTCACCGACGGCGAGGGCGGGCGCTACGTTATGTTCGTCAACAACAGCCAGACCAAGGACGCCTGCGACCACGTAAAGATCAAGTTCCCCAAGAACGCGAAGCTGTTCGTCTACGATTACGGAAGCGAGGGCAAGGAACAGCCGGCAGGCAACTACGAGGGGCCGCGCCCGGAAGGCGACCTCCTCCGCGACTGGCGCTGGCTGGCTCCTGGCCAGGAGGCCGTATACAGGGTGCAGATCTGAGGGGACCGGGCATGGGGAATAAAGCCTGCCGCCGATCGCGCTGCGCGCCGGCGTCCGGGACGGCCAGCGCTCTCCTGCTGTTTGCCGCCTCCTCCGCCTCCTTCGCGGCGAGTCTTCCTCCTCCCCGGGAACCGGATGGCTTTCCGAAGAAGTGGACGGAAATTACGGTCAGCAGGAAAGCCACCTGGGATGAAACGCTGTCCGCCAGCTACAACGAGCAGAACTGGCTGCAGACGATTGGCGGCAGCGAGGACCTGCAGCAGGCAGCGGACGTCATAGTCCGCCTCCGTCGCATCGCTCTCTTAGAGGCGATGGTCGGCCATTTTCCGGATCAGGCGCAGAAGCGGGCGGAGGCATGCCGGACCATTTCCGACCTGTACCTCGGTCTCGGCGACCGCACGCGGGCGGTGCAATGGCTCAAGAGGCTGGCTGACGACATGCCCGGCAACACCGGCGTGGCGGACGAAGCCTACGCGGGCATCCTGAGATGCGCTGACCCTTACACGTCCCTGCCGAACGGCCGCGCCTGGGTGGAATACGCCGCGGGCGGAATCATCGCGCTTGAGAAGAGCGATGCGGCCGCCCTCGCGAAGAAACGCCTTCTCGGCTTGCAGCTGCAGGAAGGAGACTACGAAGCGGAGCTCCGCATGCTCCATCGCCTCGCAGCTGCGGATGGCAAGGCGACATGGTGGGCCGACGAGGTCGCCCTCCTGTCGGCGGCCGGACATCTCGCGGCAGCTGCCGACCTCTGCGAGGCAGAAGGCAAGACCCAAGAGGCCCGGGCGTTTCGAGCCCGCACGCAGGCGATCGACCTCCGAGAGATCGGCAAGTCTCCCCCCCGCAGCCTTGAAATGCGGCTGAGAGCCCTGCAGTCCAAGGAGCGCGCGGGCGATCCGGCGCTTGGCGATGCCGAGCTCGTGCAGGAGACGATTAAGGCCTGCGCCGACGCCGGCGCCCTGTGGAATGAGGACGCCTCCCATAGGGCCCAATGCTGGCTAACCGTGGACCGGATGCTGCGCGGGCTGAAGCCGGCCGCGCTTGATCCGCTCAGAGAACTGCAGGAGCGGAGCGGTGGCCCCTTCGTGCAGGAGCTTATGCCCGCGTCGGACGAAAGCGAGATCGATCGTCTGTTCACACGTTATCCCTGGTCGGCGAGCGTGCATGCGCGCATGATTGCCTTTGCGGAAACGGCCCTGCGTGAAGGACGATGGGACGAGGCGCTGCGCGCCTTCCACGACGTCGCAGCACACAGTGCGGACACTGATCTGATCGCCTCAGTCTACGTCGGCTCGTGGCTCGCGATTGCCGAAGGGCGCGGCTCGCACGAAGCGCTCGACGCGGCGATGCGTGCCGTCCCGGACGATGCCGCCCTGCCCTGGAAAGGGGAACTCGTGCCCGCGGAGGATGTGAAGCAAGCGATCCGGGGTCTGCTGCCGCACGGCCTCGGCGACCTCGGTTCGTTCGCGAACCTTCGCCGTCAGAAGCTTCGGCTGCCGTATGTGCTGGCGTCGGACCACCCGCTGCCGCATGGCAATTCCCCTGTACCAAGGCACCTCGGTCCCTGGCCGGTATCCCGCATCGAGCCGGCGGGTGAATCCATCTTTATCATGGGGCCGCGCCGCGTCGCCTGCTACAACCGCAACACCATGGCCTTGCGCTGGGAGCAGCTTTCGGATCCAACGCTGGATATGCCGACCCGCGTGCGGGCCAGTGCGGATGCGGGCGCCTTCGCGCTTCGAACGGTTGCGATCGGATCGATCCGATCGAGTGCCGTGACCATTCGTTCCGACTCGGCCCAGTCACCGGCTGCGGTATACGGTCTGTTCTTCCACAGCTCCGTTCAGGGCACGCTGTACGAGGTGACCGCGCTCGATGCGCAGACAGGAAAGCCGCTCTGGCGTACGCGCGAGCGTCCGGAGTGGAACGAGCTCGAGCCCCTGAGTGAACCGGTTGCGGCGGCGGGGGCGGTCTATGTTGTCGCAACGGGCGCCGGAGACGGCGCAGACTGCCCGGCGTCCTTGATGTGCATGGACGCGGAGACCGGCGCGACACGTTGGAAAACCGCACTCGGGCGACTGCCGGCCGGGGGCGATCTTCGCAAGTTAGCCCGCTTCGGCGCCGGGGTAACCGTGAATGGGCGGGCTGTCTATGTATCCACCAGCCTTGGACTTCTCGCGTGCTGTGATGCGCGGGACGGAACGGTCGAATGGGTGCGCGCATACCCGAGCGCGCTGCAGACCGGCCGTCGGGCGAACCAGTGCCGCCGCGAAGGGGCCGCGCCTCTCGTTGTCGGCAACCGGTTGTTCGTCGCGCCGCGCGATCACAGCGGAGTCATCGCGCTTGACTCGGACACGGGGAATACACTGTGGGAATCCATCCTGAGCCCATCCGACCACATCGTGGGGATGGTCGGCGCGACCCTGGTGATCCGCGCCGGAGCGGAGTTGGCGGGGCTCGACGCAGCGTCCGGGCAGGACCTTTGGACAAAGAGCGTCGGACCGTCCACGGGAGCGCCGGACCAGCTTGCCGGCACCAATGTCTTCGTGCTGTCCAGAAGCAACCTGAGGCGCCTGGACGCGGCGACGGGGCAAGACCTGGAAGAAGTTCCTCTATCCCCTCCGCCAGGGACGGAATATGCCCTGCTGCCGGATGGAACTTTGCTCGATGTGTGTGTCGAACAGAACCCCTTGCCTGCCGCAGCGATGGCGGGCACGTGCGGGCCACCACGGGTTCCGTTGACGAACGACTGGTCTCTGCCCTGCGCGTACCCCCTCCTCGTGCTTCCCGCGGCGGGCCAGGGCCCCACGAACACCTTCGGTGTTCTGTCAGGCCGTTCATTTTCTTGCGTGAAGACCCAGCCCCGCTGCGAACTCGTCTGGCGCGCAATTCTCGGGGATGGCGCGGATTCGATTGGCTTCCATGGCCGCCTGGTCATTGCCGCCCGCGGGCGCAAGCTGACGGCCCTGGACGCAATGGACGGCGCATTGCGCTGGTCCCTGACCCTGCCCTTTGACCCGCAGGTGGTCGGCGGGGACGAGCGGGCAGTCTTTGCGGGCGACTTGACACTGCAGGGCAGAATCGCAGCCGTCGATCCCGAAACGGGAAGGATCCTGTGGTTGCGCTGGTTTGGAGAAGAGCCCCGTTTCGGCAAAGGCCCTCTCGGCTGGATCGCGATGGATCGCGATCCAGCCGGCGCGTCGGCGCTGAAGCTCTACTGGAAGGCCGCGCTGTTCGGCAAGGAAGGCTGGCGACAGGCCGTGGCGGACGTCGATGCGTTGTCGGGCACGATTCAAGACGTGCAGCCGTTCATGCCTGATGAGCCTCAGTGGCCGGCTTACATGTTCTTTGGCGACTCGCGGACCTACGTACGCAATCAGCGGTTCCTCTATGGCGCAAGCCGGGCCGGCTTTCACCGGGAGGCCGTTGCCTGCATCGGCAGGGATTCCCAGGTCCGTTTCTTTTCGCTCGGGCAGGCATCCGACCTCGCCCCGGGATGGAAGCGAAGCGTCGGCCCTGAAGTGGAGCGACGCGTCGGGGCGCTCGGATTCTACACGACATCCGCGGGCGTATACCTGAAACAGCTCGAACGGCTGTTCGCCTTCGAGGCTGCCACCGGCAGGGAAGTCGTTTATGACCTGTCAAGCGCGACGACTACGACCGCGCGCATCATCATGAATGTGCAGGAGACTGGCGACGCGCTGACGGTCATTTCCGGCGGGCGGCCGCCGCCGCCGGGGATCGACTCCAGGCTCTACACGCACGGGGGGCTCAAGGACGACACCAGCGTAGGCGACGTCACCATCCAATTCATCAAGGGCGGGGTAACGGCCCAGCAGGTTGTTGGCGTAAGAGGCATTCCCGAAGCCGGTACGAGCCCGGTGGCCACGCTGCTGGACGGGCAGGCCAAAGAACACTATGTCAGGCAGTGGATATCCATGAGCGGCATCAACAGCCTTGGGTGGACCCGCTACGACGTCTTTCTGTATGGCGCTGTCGGATCGGTGACAATCAATGGCAAGGATAAGCAGGCTTGCTCAGGCTGGGACCTGGGTAACCCGACACATCGGACAACATTCATCCAGGGAGTCAACTACTTCAAGTTCGAGGGCGTCGCCGGTGACGCGTTCACCCTTGACTTCATGGATGATTCCTACTTTTCCGCGCTCCAAATCGTCGATGCATCAAACGGTTCGGCTCCCGGGCGCAAAGCGGCAAGCCTTGGCATCTCCTGGAACGGGGGGCCCGGCGGACTGGGGCCGAACGACCGCGTTGGAGCCGAGGTCGCGGGCGGATACTGGTACGTCATCGGTTCCGACCAAGAAAGGGGGCCCTATTCAAAGACTTACATCACAGGCGGCTATCAGGACCCGGTGGTTCGCGCGGACGTCTTCGACCGCGCCACGGGCGCGATCCGTCAGACCCAAGAGCTACCGGTTGCCCCGTTTGATCTTGTCCCCTTCTTCAGTGACAGGCAGGCAGCGATCCTCGATGATGCGGTGGTCATGGCGGACACCCTCGGCGTGCATGTCCTCCGGTCCAGCCCGCCGCCTCCCCCACCCCAGTAAGGAGATTTCGTAAGTGAATCAGCCGGAACTTTGCGATTTCGCCGACACTTCAGGCGCAGCCCGCGCCCCGATCTCGGCGTATGCACTACGCTGTGAGTATCTCGTCAATCCTCTCGGCATCGACGTGCAGCGGCCGCGCCTGAGTTGGCTTCTTGATTCCACAGCGAGAAATCAGCGACAGACCGCCTACCAGGTTCTGGTGGCATCCAATCTGACGGATCTCATCCAGGGCTGTGGCAACCTGTGGGACAGCGGGAAGGTGATATCGTCTGAGACAACACAGGTAGCCTACGAAGGCCCGACGCTGCCTGCGCGCGCCGCCTGCCACTGGAAGGTGCGTGTCTGGGACAAGGACGCCCACGCCTCCGGGTGGAGCGCACCGGCCTTGTGGGAGATGGGGCTTTTATCCGCGCGAGACTGGAACGCTCAGTGGATCGGCCGCGCCGTCGAAACGCTCGATCCGCAGAAAGCGGCACTCGCCGTGCTCGAGGGCAGCCGATGGATTGGAGGCGGCGCGGGCGTGCGATTCTTCCGTAGGTCCTTGATCGCGCCTTCCGGCCGCATTGTTTCCGCACGCTGCAGCTTCAGCGCGGATGACACTGCCGACCTCTTTCTCAACGGCCACCGCATTCTCACCGGCTGCGGCTGCAGGACTTCTGTGAAGCACGCCGATCTGACCGGATTACTGAACGAAGGCAAGAATGTGGTGGGCCTGGCCGCCCGGAGCGAAGCCGGCTCCGCGGCCATCATTTGCAGGATCGAAGTCAGATCGGAGGACGGCCACACCACGGAACTGGCTTCTAATGAATTGTGGAAAACCTGCGACAAGGAGCAGCCAGGCTGGGCGGCTCCGAGTCTCGACGACTCCCGATGGCCCGCCGCCGCAGAACTGGCGCAAGCGTGCGAGCCGCCGTTCGGCGCCTTGTTCGTCGCTCCGCCATACCATCCCGCGCCCTTCCTGCGGCGCGAGTTCGCGGTCCGCGCCCCGCTCAAGCGGGCGCGCGCCTATGTGTGCGGGCTCGGATGCTACGAACTTCGAATCAACGGGAGCAGGATCGGCGATGCCGTGCGCGATCCCGGCTACACATCGTATGACAAGCGGGCGCTCTACAGCACCTACGACATCACATCCGCGCTCAGGAAGGGCGACAACGCCGTCGGGCTGATCCTGGGCACCGGTTGGTACAGCGTCCACCAGATGGCGGTCTGGGGTTTTGACCATGCGCGGTGGCGCGACGAACCCCGGGCTATCGCCCAGATCTTTCTGGAATGCGAAGATGGCCAGACCGAAACCATCGTAACGGGCTCCGACTGGAAAGCCGCCGCGGGACCGATCACGTTCGACAGCATCTATGGCGGCGAGAGCTACGACGCGCGCAGGGAGATGCCCGGATGGGATGCGCCGGGGTTCGACGGCCGCCCATGGGACGCCGCCGCTTTGGTGGCGGCGCCGCTGGGCGTGCTGAAGGCTCAGCGTTGCGCGCCGATCCGGATCACCCGGAACCTCACGCCGGTGCGGATCACGGAACCATCGCCGGGGGTGTTTGTTTGTGACATGGGGCAGAACTTTTCAGGACATGTTCAGTTGTCGCTCTCAGGTCCGGCGGGCACTGAAGTACGAATGCGCTACGGCGAACGGGTGGGAACCGATGGTCGGGTGACCTCTGCAGAAATCGACGGGCTGATGATCAAGGCCCTGCCGCCGCAGCGTTTCCAGACGGACACGTATGTCCTGAAAGGCGGCGGCCGGGAGGTCTGGGAGCCCCGGTTTGTCTACCACGGTTTCCAGTACGTCGAGATCACGGGCTATCCCGGCCGCCCCGCACCAGAGAACGTCGTGGGCCGTTTCGCACATACCGACATGCCGCCGGCCGGGGACTTTGCCTGCTCCAACGAACTTCTGAACAAGATCCAGAAGGCTACGCGTTGGGCGTACCTGTCCAACGCGCAAAGCATCCCGACCGACTGCCCGCAGCGCGAGAAGAACGGATGGACTGGCGACGCCCACCTGGCGGCCGAGCAAGGCATGCTGAATTACGATTCCGCCACTTTCTACACCAAGTGGCTGGACGATGTGGCCGATTCGCAGGACGCCGAAGGCCGCATACCCGTCATCATCCCGACCTGTGGATGGGGGCGCGGGTGCAATCCGGCGTGGGACAGCGCCTATCACCTGACCGCTTGGTACCTGCACCGGTACTTTGGGGACAGGCGCATCCTTGCGGAGCATTACGACCGATTGCGCAAATACCTCGACTACCTGGCCGCCCAGGCCAGGGACCAGATCATGCCGCCCTACAGCCTCGGCGATTGGGCGCCTTACGAAACCGACACGCCGACTGATCTGACGACGACGGCCTACTATTACCTCGACCATCGCATTGTCGCGCAGGCCGCCGGGGCTCTTGGCAAAACGCGGGACGCTGACGATTACGCGCAGAAGGCCGATGCCATACGCAAGGCGTTCAACGCACGGTTCTTCGACCCGCGCACTCTCTCCTATGGCAATGGCAGCCAATGTTCACTCGCCTGTCCGCTGCACTTCGGCCTGGCTGATTCAGCGCACCGTGCGGGCGTGGTCAACGCCCTGGTGCGGGCGGTCGAGAAGCGCGACTACCACCTCGATGTAGGCGTGCTCGGAGCCAAGTTCGTGCTACGCGCCCTTTCGGAAGGTGGACGCACGGACGTAGCGTATCGCATCGCCACCCAGACAACGCTGCCGGGATGGGGGCACTGGATCAAGCAGGGCGCCACGGCCTTGTGGGAGGACTGGAAGGGCAATTCTTCTCTGAACCACGTTATGTTCGGCGACATCAGCGCCTGGTTCTACAAATGGCTGGCGGGCATTGATCTGGACGACGACGCCTGCGGATTCCGCCGTTTCATAATCCGTCCGAGGCCCGTCGGTGATCTAACCTGGGTCAAGGCCCACCACGCGTCCACCCGTGGTATGATCCGCAGCGAGTGGCAGCAGTCGCAGGAGCAGTTCTCGCTGACCGTTGAGGTCCCCCCGAACACTCTTGCCACCGTTGTCGTGCCCACCAGTCACAAACAAGAGGTCTTGATCGATGGGAAGTGCCCTGCGAGTGCGAAGGCCGTCAGGACGATGGACAACGGGCCGTACGAAGCCTCTTTCGAGGTCGGGAGCGGGCGGTATACGTTCGCCGCGCCAATAGGGAGAAACCATGAATGAATACCGCGAACTCACCAATCGGCTGCTGAGCGGCTGGAACACCTGGTACGTGAAGAGCATGCTCACTCACGTTCTTATGCCGGAGGGGCTGGCAATCAACCTCGGCATCAAGGAGTACCGCGGCGGGCAGCATTTGCGTGAAATATTGAAGGGGCCTGTTGACGTCGTACCGGGGCTCCGCTCGTATGACGGGGCCTACACGGAACTGACGCTCACATGGGAGGATATCCGGCTGCGGGTGCAGACCGCGTCGGTCGGCGACGACTGGGTTGCCCTGGTCACACCGGAGACTATGCAGAAACGCCCCGCCCTGCTGGTGGCGGAATGCGTCACTCTGTGGAACCGTCCCGCCTTCTGGAGGCAGGACGGCGAAGTCATGCGCGGGGAATCCGCCGGTCGGCGCGTCGATCTCTTCGCCACGACGGCCTCGGTCGCGGCGGGGTCCACGTGGTCGATGTCACCCTATCTGTCGCTGCCCCTGGACGCCCCCGTGGGGCTGAGCACAGGCCGCGCACGTGACGTGCCTGCCATCGAGGCGATTCTGGCACGGGCGCGCAAGATCGAGGAAGAGCGCGTGGCGCAGTACGGGGAGCTTGCCGAAGTCTATCGTGCCGCCCGCGCCTCCCTGGCGTGGAATACAATTTATGACCCCGTCAAGAAACGCGTGATCACCCCCGTTGCACGGACCTGGTGCTGCGGCCACGGCTGGGTCCTCTTCGAGTGGGACACCTACTTCGCCGCGTACATGTTTGCCGTGGACAATCCGGATCTGGCCATGGCCAATGCCATCGCCATGACGCACGAGATCACGCCGGAAGGCATGATTCCCAATTTTGTCCAGGCCAACGGCTTCTCCACGCGAGACCGTTCCGAGCCGCCGGTGGGCGCGTGGGTTTGCCGCGAAATCTACCGCATCCATCGCGCGAAGTGGTTCCTGGAGGAAGTCTACCCGAACCTCCTGCGATGGAACCGGTGGTGGTGGACGGCGCGCCGGAACAACGGCGACCTGCTGTCTTGGGGAACCACACCCTACGAACCGGTCCTCGGCGCAAACATGGAGAAGGCAGGAGTGAACCAGCGGGACGGCGCCTCGTACGAATCGGGGCTGGACAATTCGCCGATGTACGACGACGTCCCGTTCGACAGTGCGCGGCATGTGCTTCAGATGTGGGACGTCGGCCTCAACGGGCTATACGTCGCCGACTGCGAGGCGCTGGCCGAAATGGCCGACGAACTGGAACTCCCCGCCGACGCCGACGAGCTTCGACGCCGCGCCGGAACCGTTCGCACAGCCATGTCATCGGAGTTGTGGGATGAACCGTTCGGCCTGTTCCTGAACAAACGGTTGGACACCGGCACGCTGAGCCGTCGCATTTCCCCGACCAATTTCTATGCCCTGCTGGCGCGGGCGGCTACGCCCGGGCAGGCGGAGCGCATGATCCGCGACCACTTCTACAACCCCGCGGAGTTCTGGGGCGAGTGGGTGCTGCCGTCCATTGCCCGCAACGATCCCGCCTATCCCGAACAGAGCTACTGGCGCGGCCGGGTCTGGGGTCCGATGAACTTCCTGGCCTACATCAGCCTGCGCCGCTATGACCTGCCCCAGGCAAGGCGCGACCTCGCCGACAAGTCCCGGGCGCTCCTCCTCAAGAACTGGCGCGCTTGCGGTCACGTACTCGAGAACTACAACGCCGAGACCGGCGACAACACGGTGGCGGCAGGAAAGACGGGCGGAGACTCATTCTATTACTGGGGAGGATTGCTGGGCACCATTGCCCTCATGGAAGCCGGCCACTACCCGGCGCCCGAGACTCCTCTCTCGCGTTCCGAACCCCTATCCCCAACCACACCCCGCAAATAGAGGAACCGGTCCTATGGCTAAGAAGCTCATGCAGGCAAAAGAATCTCCCATGGTGATCGCCGACCGGCGGCGGCGGATGAAGTGGTGGACCGAGGCCCGGTTCGGGATGTTCGTGCACTTCGGATTGTATTCGCAGCTGGGGCGGCACGAGTGGGTGATGAATCGCGAGCGGATCCCTATCAAGGAATATGACAGACTCGCCCGCACGTTCAACCCCAAGCCAGGCTGCCCGCGGGAGTGGGCGCGGCTGGCGAAGAAGGCGGGCATGAAGTACATGGTGCTGACAACCCGGCACCTTGAAGGGTTCTGCCTGTGGGACTCCAAGGAAAACGGGTTCAACTCCGTCAGGCTCGGGCCGCACAGGGACATCGTCGCTGAGTATGTCGCGGCCTGCCGCGAATTCGGGCTCAAATGCGGCCTCTATTACTCGCTGGTGGACTGGCGCCACCCGGACGTGCACCGCTGCTCCAGGAACGAGAAGGCCCGGCGACGCCTCTGCGACTACACCTACACCCTCGTGCAGGAACTGATGAGCAACTACGGCAAGATCGATATTCTCTGGTACGACGGCGGCTGGCCGCTGAGCGAGCCGGACCGATGGGAGTCGGACAAGCTCAACGCGATGGTCCGGCGCCTGCAGCCTGACATTCTTCTTAACGACCGATTGAACTCGCAGGGCGATTTCAGCACGCCCGAGGAGCACATCACGGCCGCCCAGGCCGGCAAGTCATGGGAGGCCTGCATGACCTTCAACGGCTCATGGGGCTGGCGGCCCACGCCCCTGGCCGACTGGCTGCCGGCCCGCAAGGTCGTAACCATGCTCAAGGACGTAGCCGCCGGACAGGGCAACCTGCTGCTGAATATCGGCCCCAGGCCCGACGGCTCAGTACCGCCCGAGGCGGTCGAACGCCTGACGGCCGTGGGCAGGTGGACGAGCAAGTACGGCGAGGCGATCTACGGCAAAGTCGATCGGCCGGAGCGCCTTGAGTTCTGGAGCGGATGCGGTACATGGACGAGAAAGGGCAAGGACTGCTACTTCTGGGTTTACAACTGGCCGGGTGAGACTCTCGCGATCGGCGGCATCCACTCGAAGGTCAAGAGCGTCCGGCTTATGCCCGAGGGCAGGCCACTGCGCTTCAAACAGGAGCATCGGCGGCTGCTGGTCAGGGGACTTCCCAAGACCTGCCCTGACAAGTCCGTCGAGATCGGCATGCTGAAGATAAACTTTGTCGGCAAGCCCGTGCAGGTTCTCAGCTGGGCCGTAGCCGACAAGTACTGATCGCTCGCAAGAAAAGCGCGAGGCGGGACGGGCGCCTGGAACGTCGTCAGGTTCTTTCGCTTGCTCGGATCATTTCCTTCGCCCAGGCTTCGGCCTCCACTTTCGAATCCAGCGAGCAGTTGTACATGCATCCTTCGGGACGCAGTTCGCGGGCCATCTTGAGACAGGTCTCCGGAGTGCCGTAGAGCCAGAGCCCCTTGCCAAGCCGCTGAATCTTCTTGAGAAGACCCATGTAGTCGCTCTGGGCAAGATGTCCGGGGCCACCCGGGCCCGGCACCCACT
Source organism: uncultured Victivallales bacterium (assembly GCA_964424705.1). GTDB lineage: Bacteria > Verrucomicrobiota > Kiritimatiellia > UBA8416 > CAYRKB01 > CAYRKB01. The sequence goes on along the minus strand of CAYRKB010000029.1, from coordinate 9,057 downwards.
GAATAGCATGCAGGTGGGGCGCGGCGCAGATGGACTCCGTGTGCGGGATCGCACCGGGCCCGTCGAGATGGTAGATCGACCAATCCAGCGCAGCCGACTCCTTTTCCACATAGTCCTTGAAGAACTCGTCGAACATCGCGGGCCCGAGCATATAGCAGAAATCGTTCTGGATTGCCGCATAGCGACCACGGCAGGCGGCGACAAGCCAGCACGAGACGAGGCCCGATGGACCAGAGTTGATTGCCCCGAAGTGTGCGTCAAGGGCCTCCAGAAACACCTGGTGCATCTCTGCAAGCCTCTTGTGAATCTCGTCAGGGCAATCGTAAAGGTCCAGCAGCAGGTTCTCCGGTCCGCGCAGGGCGGAGAGCGCATCTCCATTGGTATGCAGATCCCCTGAGCCCACCACCCACTTGCCCTCGCCTCTCTCGGCGGCAAGCGTCATGAACTTCTCCATCTGCTTCCAGTAAAAGCCGTCGCGCTGGAATCGGAGCGGCGGCTCATCCTTCCAGTCCTTGACGCGGTGCTTCGCCCAGACGGTGTCGTCGGCGAACTCGAGTTCACTGCCGGTGTAGGCGGTCAGGATGTCCGGCCCGAGGTTGCACCACATGCTGGGAAAGCCCTCGTAAAGATACGCCGATCTCTGGATCGATGCGTCGGCATTGTCCACCTGCCAGTCGAAGTCCAGGTATCGCTCGCGGATCCCGGCTGGCGCGGGCGGCGCTTCCTTGAGGACGCCTGAAGGATAGGCAATATGCAGAAGCGGGCGGTCATGATTCTCGCGGGCGAGCGTAAGCTCGTATCGCTCGACAATTCTGTCCATATCTAGGTCGCGCAAATACATGTGGGGATCCCTCTAGCTGACCTTCGTCAATAGCGCCACTCCGAAGGCCTCGAGCTCAATCTCGCCGTCAGCGTTCCGGCCGCGCAGGTGTTCGCGCGCTGCCCAGGGCAACCGCACACGCTGCGCGGACCGGGTGTGATTGCTGAGGATGACGATCTCCGCCCCCGCGCGGCTTACCCGGCGGCAAGCCGATACGCCCGGCGGCGTCACCATCACTCCACGCACACCGGCGGACGCTGCGACATGGTCTACCATCACTTTCTGCGCGGCATCATCGAGATACGCGCCGATGAAGGTGACGAGGCCCTTGCCACACGGGTGTACCGTGACGGCGGGCTGCCCATCCAGCCAGCCGTTCGACGCGCCGTAGCGCGCGATGACCCTGGTGCTGCCTTCATCGAGCACGCGCAGCATCTCCGCCCAGATCTGCGAGCTGCCGTTCAACAGGTCCCCGACCACCGGCACCCTTTCCGGAAGGGCGAAATACTCCAGGACCTCCACCCCAGCCAGTTCCGCCAGCGCGCCGGGCTGGCGCATCGGAAGCAGGGCGTTGGTTTCATTCTTCATCCCGCTGCGGAGAGTCAGCACAAGATGCCCGCCCCGTTCAACGAACGACTTGAGCGTACTCACCCGTTTGTCGTTGAGAATAAGAAGGGCCGGAGCAATCACCAGCTTGTACCCATTCAGCGCTTCGTCGGCGGAGAGCACATCTACCGTCACATTAGCGGCCGCCAGCGGACGATAGTAGTGGGTGAAGTGGCTCACATAGTCGAAGTTTCGATTGTGCAACTGGTAGTTGATCGACCAACGGCTGGCGTAGTCGTTGAGCATTGCCACCTCGGCAACCACCTGCGAGCCTGCCAGCAGAGGCGACGCGGTCTTGAAATCCTCTCCCAGCTGCCGTACCTCCTCATAGAAGGGGCGCGGCTGACCGGACTGGTCGACGAGAGTGCCGTGGTACTGCTCCTGCCCGCCCAAAGCTGAACGCCACTGCCAGTAGAGGATCGCGTCGGCGCCGTGACCGACGGCCTCCCACGCCATGGCGCGAGCCTCACCCTTGTCCAGCATGTTGTTCACCGAACTCCAGTTGACCGAGCCGGGCTGGGTTTCCATAACCCAGAAGTTCCGTCGCTTGAAGCCGCGGGTCAGGTCGTGCGCCGCCCCGCTGGAAAGATAGTCGTTGTGTCCCGTCCCGACGTACCAATCCCACGACGCCAGGTCCAAGTCCTTGCACATCTCGTAGTGATCCAGCCCATCGAACCAGCCCATGAAGTTGTGGGTGATCCATGCTTCGGGACCTACGTTGGCGCGCAGGATATCGATCTGCAATTTCTGATAGCGCCGGTTGCAGTCGCTGACAAAGCGCTTGAACTCCAGCACCAGGCCGGGGTTATGCTTGGGCTCCCAGGGAATAGGGATCTGATCCCACGCAGAATAGGACTGGCTCCAGTATGCGGTGGACCAGCTTCGGTTCAGGTTGTCCAGCGTGCCGTAGCGCTTCACCAGAAACTGCCGGAACAACGCCTGACAGCGGTCGCAGAAACAGACCCGGCTGAACTCGTTGTCAATCTGCCAGCCGATGATGTTGGGGTTGGCGCCAAACTGCCGCGCCATCGCCCCCACAATCTGCTGTGTGGCATCCGCCATGTCCGGCGACGTGATGCAGCAGTGGACGCGCCCGCCATGCTGCGCCCGCCTGCCCGAGTCCAGCACCTGCAGCATATCGGGGAACTGCTGGGTCAGCCAGGCCGGGGGCGCGTACGTGGGGGTTCCCACCACCGTGCGAATGCCGTTCGCCGACAGCAGTTCTATCGCGCGATCCATCCACTCAAAGCGGAATGCCCCACGCGACGGCTCGAAGCTGGACCAAGCGCCCTCTCCCACCCGCGCGACGTTCAGCCCCGCCTCGCGCATCAGGCGAATATCTTCACCCCAGCGTTCTTCCGGCCAGTGTTCGGGATAGAACGCCGACCCAAGGTAGAGCGGATGACTTGTCAAAATCCCCCCCACTATCTTTTTGACGGAGCCATGGCGGACCGGAAGCCAAAACTGCTGTAACTGCCAATGGCGTTTGAATAGAGGCTGAATTGGGTGATATTCCTGCAGTAGTCCGCACTGTAGAAGCCGCTGCCTCCGCGCACCGCGGTCAGCGGCCAGCACCACTCCCATGCGTTCCCCGCCATGTCAAAGAGCCCGTATCCATTCGCCGGAAAGCTCCCGACAGGCGCGGTGCATGCAGCATCCTCGCTGGTGAAGTATCGCTTGTCATAGCCCGCGTACCCCTCATCGTAAGGAAGTCCTGACGGATAGCCCATGTAGTTCGCTTTGTCGTGGTCAATCTTGTCGCCCCAGGGAAACCGCTTCCCCTTCAACCCGCCGCGCGCCGCGTATTCCCACTCCGTGACCGTCGGCAACCGATACCCGGCAACCGTCGTATCGCAGGTTATGCCATTGGGCTCCGCATTGTTCTGACCGGACCGAAAGACGTCCTTGCCCCCCAGGCGATAGCACACCGGCCTGCCCTCTTTCTCGCTGCGGGCGTTGCACCACTTGGCGCAGTCGAACCAGTTCAACGTCACCACCGGGTGATCCGCCGCCTTGCCGACGCCGGCATTCTCAAACCTGTACCCGTTTGTGATCGCCCATTTGTACACCTCGTCCCACAGGGCCTTCGTCACTTCAGTCTTGTCGATGTAGAACGCGTCGACTTTCAAACTATACGCCCCGGAGTCCGGGTCCGTCCCACTGTTGCTGCCAGCCTTAATCAGTATCATGCTTGCGGGCGGCGGAGCATCCGGCGCCCTATTCGTTTGTCCCAGCGCCGACGTCCCGGCCAGCATGGCCAGAGAAAATGCCCCTCGGACACTCCAAAGTACAAGTTTGCTCTTCATTCCTGCATTGCCTTTCTTTTTCTTCACGCATCCCCGGTGAGCCAGGCCGCCGGATTGGTTGGCTTGATAGTTTCAGGTTCGCCTGCAAAACGGAACCTGAAAGTGTTTATGTATTTGTCAGGGGGAGTTTCCGGCAGGTTGTATAACACCACTCTTCCGTTGCTTTCGCGCCGGAAAGGGATCCGCTTTCCGGTGGCCAGGAGCGTCACGGAGGTCACCTCAGTCTTCACGAGCGGAATGAGCAGCTCTGAGCCCGGCCAGTTGAAAACGTTGAAGTAGAAGTCGCGTCCCTTGCGCGTCCAACAGCAACAGAACTCTGCGAGAAGACCGGTGCACCGCTGCGAACCGTAAATGGCCTCTCCGTTCACCTTCAGCCATCGCCCCATCTCGCGCAGGCGGCTGGCTTCAGCGTTCCGGATCGTGCCGTCCGCACGCGGCCCTACGTTGAGAAGGAAATTTCCCTCCCCCGAGGCGCACATGGCGAGATGATGCAGCAGTTGCACGGTCGACTTGAAATTCCGGTCGTGCCTTATGAGGCCCCATCCCGCGCTCATCGTCATGCACGCTTCCCACGCCCTGCCCGGCTCCGCCGCACTCACGTGCCCCTCAGGCGTACTGAAATCCGCCGGAATTCCGGCGCGATTGTTGATGAGGATATGCGGCTGCAAGCGCCTGACCATAGCGTTCAGCTCTTCGGATTTCCAGAACTTGGCCCAGACGTCGTCGGGTCCGGGCTCATGGTTCAGCCACAGCCCGTCATACCAGAGCTCATCAATCTTGCCGTAGTTCGTCATCAGTTCCCGCACCTGATCGTGACACTGCCTGCGCATGGCCTCGGCGCTCTCCGGATCGGTCTTGTAGTTGAAGTAGCCCGGGAATCGCCAGTCCATGAGCGAGTAATACAGTCCCACCCTCAGCCCCGCTTTCCGGCATGCGCGCACATACTCCGCAACAAAATCACGGCGCGCCGCCGTCTTGACCGATGTAAAATCGGACACCTTGCTGTCAAACAGGCAGAACCCGTCATGGTGGCGCGCCCCCAACACCATGTACTTCATCCCGGCATCTTTGGCCAATTTCGCCCAGGCATCCGCGTCGAACTTCTGGGGACGGAAACGGTCAGCCAGCTTCGCATACTCCCGTGCCGGGATCTTATCGAAGTACATCGCCCATTCACAACGCCCCATCAGCGAATGAATGCCCCAGTGAATGAACATGCCGAACCGCGCCTCATGAAACCACTTGAGTCGCTCTTCCAGAGATGGCATCGTGTTCTTCAATGTACGAGTCCTCTTCATCGTCTTCCCTCAAAGCCCCTTTTCACGGTACAGCAGGCTGAACGGCAGCGGCTGCTTTTCCTCGCCGGGAGCCTGCATGAAAACCTTCATATCCTCGCCCCAGCGGCCCTGGAAGCACCCTACCGCGAGAGGGTAAAGGCCAGCCTCCATTCTCACCCGACCGCTGCATTCAAAATACCCGTGAATGCCGTCGTTGTCGACGACCGTCGCAGGCCCGATCTTCAGGATGCTGCCGTCCCCGCTGCCGGTGGTGAATACGTACACTCCGGCGTCCTCGATCCGGATGAAACCGGTGAACCAGACGGCGGAGAACTTGGCCTGGCGACGAATCGTAAGGTCGAAGCCGTCGATTTTCTGCACCGGTGCCGCCCGCAGTTCCCCCAGGGGCGGCATGGTGTGCCATGTCCCTTCGGTATACCGCGCGTCCATGCCCCTCTCCAAGGCCGAGGCGTCGACTTGGGGAACTCGTGCGAAAGTCACGACTGTGACATTGCTCCGCTGGCCGTCCGCGCGGAAATGCGCGGCCTTGACCACGGCGTCGCTTGATAGTCGCAACGGTCCCTCGTAGAGCGGACTCCCCTGCCCCGGCTCGGACCCGTCGCAGGTGCACCGAAGAACGAGGCCGCGATCGGGTGTCGGCTCGAAGGCGACCGTTCCCGGGCCGAAGGAGAAGACCGCGGCTAGTTCTGCAATCGGCCGGGGAACGCCGTTCTTGTAAGCGACCCCCAGCTGGTCCAGGCGGCGGAAGTGCTCGCTCAGTCGCTGTTCAAAGTCCTTCCACTCGCGGCCCTCGGCCGGCGACCACACGACCTCCGCCAGGGCCGACATGCGCGGAAGGCTCATGTATTCAACGATCTCCTGCGTCGCCATCATCGCCGTCCACACGCATCCGTGGGCCCCCAGGATGTGGCGACGTTTCTCCGGCGCCAGGCTTGCGGGAATCGGCTCGTACTCATAGACCTTCTCCACCGGCAGCAACAGGCCCATCCGCTGGGGCTCAAAGGCGAAGTCCGTGGACTGGTAGTAATCGAAGTAGCAATGCGTGCCCGGCGTCATCACGGCATCGTGCCCGGCGCCGGCGGCGACGAGGCCACCCTCGATCCCCCGGTATGACATGACAGCCGCCTGGGGCGGCAAGCCGCCCTCGATAATCTCATCCCACCCGATCACGCGCCGGCCTTTGCCGCTCACAAAACGCTCGATGCGACTCATGAAGTAGCTTTGCAGTTCCTCGGCGCTCTTCAGCCCCTCGGCTTTCATGCGGGCCTGGCACACCGGGCAGCGGGCCCAGTAGTGCTTGGGCACCTCGTCGCCGCCTATGTGAATGACCGCATCGGGGAACAGCTCCATGGTCTCGGCTAGCACATCTTCGAGAAGCTCGAAGGTCTTCTCGTTGCCGGCGCAGAAAGCGTCCTGACGCTCGTTGCCTTCGACCGGACAGCGCAACTCGGGATAGACAGCGAGGGTTTCAAAGGAATGGCCCGGCATCTCGATTTCTGGAACCACGCGCACGAACCGGCGTCGGGCATAGTCGACGACAGCGCGGACCTCCGCCTGACTGTAGTAGCCGCCGTAGAGGGGGCCGGCGTCCTGTCTGCCCGGGAAGAAGATCGCGTCAAGGTCCAAGCTCCCCCGGCCGTCTCCGGAACGCCATGCCCCGACCTCGGTCAGGCGCGGATGCCCCTTGATCTCCAGCCGCCAGCCGCCGAAGTCCGTCAGGTGCCAGTGGAAGACGTTCATCTTATGCATGGCCAACAGGTCGATCCAGCGCTTGACGAAATCCACCGGGAAGAAGTGGGACGTGACGTCCAGCATCATGCCCCGCCACGGGAAGCGCGGCTGGTCCTCTATCTCGACGCACGGCAAATCCCACACCACGCCGTCGGCCAGCGCGCCGCTGAAAACATCGGTCGGCAGAAGCTGCAACAGCGACTGCACCCCATAGAACAAGCCCGCTGCTCCCCGGGCGCGGATCGTCACAGCGTGGGGCGTCACCGTCAGTTCATAGCCTTCCTCGCCATGCGATGCCGGAGCGCCGGCGGCAGTCAGGAGAATTTCCCCTTGAGAAGCCGCGCTGCCGACGGGGCCAGCGACTCTGAGCCGGTAGCCCAGCGGCACGGCAAGGAACCCGGCCAGGTACTCTCCAACACCCAGAACGCCCGGGTCGCCGCTCTCCACCCGGATGACGGTTTTCCGTCCAATGACGAACCGTCCTCCCGTTTCCTTCATCTTTGCCGGCAGCGGAATGATCTTCATGTCGGGTCGACTCCTTGACTGCCGATGGCTCTGACAACGGTCGCTGCGCCCGCAATCGCGGTGACCGGGTGCTTCACATCTCGCTTCATCCCATGGGCTATCCTGCCGTCAGGGCCGGGGTTTCGGTCCACTCCTTGTGCATGGGCGGCTTGGCAAATTCCAACGCGATCACGTTGTATCCGGTCAGTTTGTCCGGTGAACTTGCCGGCATGTTCTTCAGGATGATTCGGTTCGCGACCTGCTTGAATGCGATCCGCTTTCCGCTGGCGAGGAAGCGTGCCGATTTCAATTCCGTCTGGAAACCTCCAATGTTCATTTCTTGTCCGGGCCAGCACTTGCACCAGAAATAGAGCGTCTTTCCTTTCCGGGAAAAGCTCCCGCAGGCTGTGCCCCAACCTATGTCGCACCGGTCAACCTTGCCGTAGACAGCCTCGCCGTTGAGTTTCAGCCATTTCCCGACCGCGGTCAGGGGACCGATCGCATCGTCCGGCACGCTCCCGTCAGGCGACGGTCCGATGTTCAGCAGCAGGTTTCCAGCACTCCGGCTGGCGGTGTGAAGCATTTTGAGGATGGCTCTGGGCGTGTGCGCATCCGGGGCCGCGGAGGGCATGTAACCCCACGAGGTATCGTTAAACGTCATGCAGGCCTCCCATCCGCGCCCCGCCTGCTCGGGTTTGACGGACCCTTCGGGCGTGGAGAAATCCTCCGGCAGATGGGAACGGTCGTTGATGAGGATGTGCGGCTGATGTTCACGCACCACCTGGTTCATCCGCAGCGAATCCCAGCCTTCATGGCTGGAGAGCGGGCACGCGACGTCGTACCAGAGAATGTCGATCTTCCCGTAATTCGTCATGAGCTCGCGCACCAGTCCAATGGTGAAGTCATTGAATCGCTTGCGGGCCTCGGAATCGTAGGCGCACCGGGCGCCGTCCGGATGATGCCAGTCCATAAGCGAGTAATAGAACCCGATCTTCAGGCCGAATTCCCGGCAGGCATCCGCATATTCGGCGACAAGATCCCTGCCGCAGGATTTCATTGAGTTGAAGTCCGTCTGCTTCGTGTCCCACAGGCAGAACCCCTCATGGTGCTTGGTGGTCATCACCATGTATTTCATTCCAGCGGCCTTGGCCAGCTTCGCCCACTCGCGTGCCGGCTTTCGCTTGGGCTTGAACTTCAGGGCCAGCTTCTCGTATTCCTTCATGGGGATGGCTTCAATGGCATGAACCCACTCATTGCGCCCGATCAGGGCATAAAGCCCCCAGTGGACGAACATGCCACACCGGGCTTCGTTCCACCATTTCATCCGCCTTTCTCTGCTGGCGGCGACATCGGCTTCATACACTTTCTTCGACTTTAGTATCATGACATGCCTCCTTCTGTGGGGTTACCTGACGCAAAGGGTAAGGGGGAGAAGTCTCATAGGGTAGAAGTCCTGGCGACACGAAAGCCCACGTTGCCTGAGCAATCTTCAGGGCCGTGGCCCTCGCGAAAAACGCACCGGAAGTAGTTCGCAGGGACGAAGAGCCACGAGCCGCCACGCAACACGCGGCCGGTGCCGGAAGTCGGGGCAGTCAGATCCCCCTTCCTGTATCTGGCGTATGCATCCTTGTCATACCCGTCCTCGCACCACTCCCACACATTCCCGCTCATGTGGCAGTGCCCCCACACGCTGCACCCCTCGGGGTACTTCCCGACGGCGCATGTGTTCTCATCGCCGTTGTTCATGTAGTTCCGGCACTTGGTCTCGTCCCAGTCGTTCCCCCACGGATAC